>NZ_JBNPJT010000060.1:0-665 GCF_050312595.1 Pseudomonas sp. UM16
TATTAAGGCGAAAGTTAACGTGCCGCTCAGTACAGATTAATGGTTGAGCGTTGGTGGCAATTGGCCCAGTTTCTCGATGGCAACTGGGTCGATCCAACGTTGCCTGGAGCATTGTCGGAAGGACCAAGAAATAGAGTCTGTCCAGCGGACTATACTTACCACTCGCAAGAGTAATACCAGACTTTGGGAATTCTGGGCCGATAGTCCCGCAGCCAGCCCGAGTGCTGGCCAATAAAAATACCAAACTCTTAAAGCTGGATGTTCCAGATTAAACTAATTAGTGGACGCTTCAGTGTTTAAATTCAATAATGACCTTGAGCTGCCGTCGCAGCTTAAATGGAAATTTTCGCATGAGCCCGAATTGTTGGGTTGGACAATTCGGGCGCGCAATTATAATACGTTTGTAGCTGATTTGATGTTTTGGTTTTGTTTTGCTGCAATAATGATTGGTTCGATTCTGATATTTCTGAGTATGGGCGATGAGCCTATTTTTAGCGGTCTTCTAACGCTGTTGTTTTTTTCTAGTGTAAGTATTTCCTTGGTGTCTATCACTCATCAAAGAATGCAGTTTGCTTATCGCTTCACTCAATCTGGAGTGGAATATTGCAAGTGGAAAGATTTTCCGGAGTGGGCTCTAAAGTTTTTAAAATGGCTTGCAGGGATAA
>NZ_JBNPJT010000061.1:0-630 GCF_050312595.1 Pseudomonas sp. UM16
GACGGCAACGCCGAGATAGAAATAAAAATCCATCATTTCAAAACCTTTTTCAGCAGGGAAACAAAGTAAACGGACGCGAGGACGCCGAATACTATCCGGCCTGTTTCAAGACCGCTTTGCAGGTTGTCTTTCGGACTGCATTCCGCCAATGAAAGCCTTAGCGGCTGACCGTCCGACATCTTCCACATGCTGCCGTTATATTCCGGCCTGATTATCTGTCCGTTTTCTTTGATTCTTGGTACTACCAAGCTGAAATAAAGGTTTTCGGCCCGGTGCTTCTCAAGACATTTATTTCCGACTTGGCAGTACATGCCGCCTTACTTCATCACCCTCTTAACGATGGAAAATACAAAAAGCGCGGCGAAAACGCCCACTACAATCCAACCGGCTTCCACACCGTCCGCTTTTGCGGCTTCCAAAGCGTTTTTTGCCGTTTCGGGCAACGCTGCGTTTGCCTGTGCCGCCAAAGCCAGCGGGGGCGGCTGTTACAACAGCCAGTTTTGCGCCGTATTTACGGCAGGTGTTAATAAATTTCATGATATTTTCCTTCAAAAAGTGTTTGGCGGTAATGGATGGAGAGTTTTTCAGACGACCGCCGAACATCCGAAAATCAGTCTTTCAAAAATCCGA
>NZ_JBNPJT010000062.1:0-623 GCF_050312595.1 Pseudomonas sp. UM16
AAGTAGGCTCCCACTGCTTGTACGCATACGGTTTCAGGATCTATTTCACTCCCCTCTCCGGGGTTCTTTTCGCCTTTCCCTCACGGTACTGGTTCACTATCGGTCAGTCAGTAGTATTTAGCCTTGGAGGATGGTCCCCCCATATTCAGACAAAGTTTCTCGTGCTCCGTCCTACTCGATTTCATGACTAAGAGATTTTCGCGTACAGGGCTATCACCCACTATGGCCGCACTTTCCAGAGCGTTCCGCTAATCTCAAAGCCACTTAAGGGCTAGTCCCCGTTCGCTCGCCACTACTAAGGGAATCTCGGTTGATTTCTTTTCCTCAGGGTACTTAGATGTTTCAGTTCCCCTGGTTCGCCTCTTGCACCTATGTATTCAGTACAAGATACTCAGCTTATGCTGAGTGGGTTCCCCCATTCAGAGATCTCCGGATCAAAGTCTGTTTGCCGACTCCCCGAAGCTTATCGCAGGCTACCACGTCTTTCATCGCCTCTGACTGCCAAGGCATCCACCGTATGCGCTTCTTCACTTGACCATATAACCCCAAGCAATCTGGTTATACTGTGAAGACGACATTCGCCGAAAATTCATGAAAACTCACAAATTTTACCTTAGCCTGAA
>NZ_JBNPJT010000063.1:0-598 GCF_050312595.1 Pseudomonas sp. UM16
TTCAAGAATTTTATAAACCGTGGAGCGGGCAATACTGAGCTGATGAGCAATTTCCGTTGCACCAGTGCCCTTCTGATGAAGCGTCAGCACGACGTTCCTGTCCACGGTACGCCTGCGGCCAAATTTGATTCCTTTCAGCTTTGCTTCCTGTCGGCCCTCATTCGTGCGTTCTAGGATCCTCCGGCGTTCAGCCTGTGCCACAGCCGACAGGATGGTGACCACCATTTGCCCCATATCACCGTCGGTACTGATCCCGTCATCAATGAACCGGACTGCCACGCCCTGAGCGTCAAATTCCTTTATCAGTTGGATCATATCGGCAGTGTCGCGGCCAAGACGGTCGAGCTTCTTAACCAGAATGACATCACCTTCCTCCACCTTCATCCTCAGCAAATCCAGCCCTTCCCGGTCTGTTGAACTGCCGGATGCCTTATCGGTAAATATACGGTTATCGCCGTTCTGGTTGGGGCAATGACTTTGGCGGGTTGTGCCTCAACTAGATATACGGACATTTACGGCAATCAAAAAAATTTCCTGCTTGATCATTGTTGTAATGGTGAATAGGTAAATTTTCAACCGCTGGGCAGAAATGTTTAGC
>NZ_JBNPJT010000064.1:0-532 GCF_050312595.1 Pseudomonas sp. UM16
CATAGAGACCATCAGATAGGCAATACCCAAGAGCGCTAACGTGATCGTTACTGGCGTCGACATAATCCAGGCAAAACCAAACCAATAGCCGAGTCTTGCGCCAACTAGTTGGGTCAAGGAGACAACGGACATGCTGAAAACCACACCAAATTTTGTCCAACTCAGTACGCTTTCTTCCTTACTGGTCGCACTACCGGCGTCTTCGGCAATCTGCCACGCCTCGAGCCCAGCAGCAACGGCCCCCAACGCGGCCCACGTCACCGTGCGCAAAATTAGACCTTTCGAAACCGTGGCAAACTCGTTTGCCACCGCTGCCTGGGCACTCCCACTAGAAGCGTTTTTAGCTTCCCGTAACCATTTAGCGTATCCAGCCTGAGCAACTTTCAAAGTTCTGGTACCTAACTTCGTAGACATCCCCCCCGCCCGATTCCAAGCCGGCCCAACCCACAACGCCACGATGGCATTGGCGGCGTAAGCGGCATTGGCCCCCATGCTGCGCCATTCATCCGCAGAAAAATGACCGTCGTTCTGC
>NZ_JBNPJT010000065.1:0-491 GCF_050312595.1 Pseudomonas sp. UM16
TACCACCGTCGTCCGGCGCTAACCGCCGAGCGCTTCGTCACCAGCCCGTTCGGCCAAGGCGAACGCCTGTACCGCACGGGCGACCTGGCCAGCCAACGGGCTGACGGCGTGATCGAATACCGTGGGCGCATCGACCACCAGGTGAAGATCCGCGGCCTGCGCATCGAGTTGGGCGAAATCGAAGCGCGCCTGATGGAGCAAGACGCGGTGCGCGAGGCGGTGGTACTGGCCATCGAGGGTGCCCTGGTTGCCTACGTCGTGCCTGACGAGTGGGCGGCGGACACTCAGGAGGCCCTGCGCGAAGCGATCCGTGAACCTCTGCGCCAGACGCTGCCGGACTACATGGTGCCGGCGCAGTTGCTGTTCATCGAACAGATGCCGCTGAGCCCCAACGGCAAACTGGAGCGCAAGGCGCTGCCCAAACCTGACGCCAACCGCGTGCAAAAAGCCTACGTGGCGCCGCGTACGGCGCTGGAACAGCGAATCGCGGC
>NZ_JBNPJT010000066.1:0-469 GCF_050312595.1 Pseudomonas sp. UM16
AATTTTCGCATGAGCCCGAATTGTTGGGTTGGACAATTCGGGCGCGTAATTACAATACGTTTGTAGCTAATTGCATGTTTGCATTTATGTTTGTCTTGATAGCCATAGTGTCGTATTCCGTGTATTTGGATCCCGCGCCGGGTGAGGGGGTGCTGACTCGAGTGATAGTCAGTCTTTGCTTTTTTTTAATTATTACACTTACAATTTCCAGTATGACTCATCAGCGAATGAATTTTGCTTATCGCTTCACCCGATCTGGAGTGGAATATTGCAAGTGGAAAGATTTTCCGGAGTGGGTTCTAAAGTTTTTAAAATGGGTTGCAGGGATAACGGCGATTTTTTTTATCTTCATGGCAACCATTGATCCGTCATTCTTGCTCGGCGCGCTGATAGGTCCCGGTGGCGTGGGTTTGACGTACCTTTCGATGGCCTACTCAAAGAGCTATCGGGAAATGCATACCGAATATCA
>NZ_JBNPJT010000067.1:0-462 GCF_050312595.1 Pseudomonas sp. UM16
TCCGAACAGCAAAGTATTGGGACTGGTGTCTTACGCGTGGGCAGGTTTCGGTGCGGCATTCGGCCCGATTGTGATTCTGTCCGTATTGTGGAAACGCATCACTGCCTACGGCGCGTTGTCAGGCATGGTTGCAGGTGCGTCAACCGTTGTTGTGTGGGCGGAATGGGTAAAAAAACCGGCTCGAGCGGCAGGCGAAAGCGGCTTGTTGACGATGTACGAAATCGTCCCGGGCTTTATTGTTTGCTTGATCGTTGCCGTGTTGGTTTCCCTGTTCAACAAAGAACCTTCGCGCGAAATCCAAGAACGCTTTGAAAAAGCCGACGCAGATTACCGCGCCGCCCGATAAACCCCTTTCAGACGGCACGGCATCCCGGTTCGTGCCGTCTGAACCCGCTTCCGGGCCAAACACAAATAAACCTTGCCTGCATACAGGCCGTATTTGTGTTTTACCCGTTTCATTTT
>NZ_JBNPJT010000068.1:0-459 GCF_050312595.1 Pseudomonas sp. UM16
ATTAGTTTAATCTGGAACATCCAGCTTTAAGAGTTTGGTATTTTTATTGGCCAGCACGATGCCATCTTTCTCCATCAGCTCACTATTAAATGCAGTGTTGGGCCGGTCGGCTTCATTCGTTGTCCATTCCAGGGCCAGCCGAAACATGTATCCACGGCGATCGCTTCGCTGCCACACGCCAGCCGGATATTTAACCTCCAGTTCAAGAACCGGACTGGCCGCGTGACTATCGGCCCAGACTTTCCAAAGTCTGGTATTGCTCTTGCGAGGAGTAAGTATAATCCGCTGGATAGATTCTATTTCTTGGTCCTTCCGGCAACGTTCCAAGCAGCGTTGAATCGACCCAGTTGCCATCGAGAAACGGGGCCAATTGCCACCAACACTCAACCATTAATCTGTACTGAGCGGCACGTTAACTTTCGCCTTAATAAAAGGCACACCCGGGGACAAAAAAGGCCT
>NZ_JBNPJT010000069.1:0-458 GCF_050312595.1 Pseudomonas sp. UM16
TGGCCGTCACTGTTCAGGGCGTGCAGGGCGAGGGTCAAGGCGATTTCGGCGTCGACGTTGTCGGTGCTGTCGTAGAACACCCGCAGCGGCTTTTCGCCCTCCGGCAAGGTTGCCAGGGCCTGCAACCAGCCGGCCTGCAAGGCTTTGGCGCGTAATGCGGGTTTCAGGCGTTTGCCCTGTTCATCGACCATCGGCACCTTGATCGGGCGGTGTAGGTAGCCAAGCACGGGGGAGGCGTCGAACTCCTTGAGCTGGTGCTGCGCCCAGCGCACGGGCAGCCAGGGCGAGGGCTCGAAGTAGCCAGGACCACGGTTGTCCAGGGTGCGCCGGAGGGTGGGGAGTTGGGCGTGCCAGTAGGCGCTGGACAGGGTCGTCGGGCCTACGAGGATATTGATGCCTTTGGCACGCTCTTTTGCTTCGTACGCTTTCCTGAACAGCGGTGTGTGTTTCCAATAGAA
>NZ_JBNPJT010000006.1:0-294687 GCF_050312595.1 Pseudomonas sp. UM16
GGGCTCCTGAGAGAATCGGGAGCACAGCATCGAGCATCAGATAAGCGCTTGGAATGTGGGGTTCATGGAGCGCTTACGGAGCAGGCGATGTTCGACCACTCTGCAGATCAGGTGGTGCGTGATATTGCTGAAATGAATGCTTTGTGAGCGGGACTATCTGAGGGGAGACAACAGCGTGGTATTACGATGAGTGCCACGCTGTGCGAATCGCTCCTGAATCAGTGAACATTCGATGAACACTTTTGGCCCAGAGTGTGTAAAAACCCTTTCGTATGAATGGCAGCGGTGGATGGTCAATGGAGCCCCTGGAGGCTATTCATGAGAGCGAGGATGGCTTGCACAGGTGCTACACCGTTCAGAACGGCCGACACTATTGCCAGCCCAATAGCACCGATTGCCTGCGCCATTGTTCTTTCAGATAGCTTTACCGACGAAAATAAAAGGGGTGTCAGGTTGTGGCATCCTCGAAGTACCGTCTTGGATCAATCGCGTCTTCTGTCATGAGTTGAGCGGCTTTGATGATCGACTGAATCAATCGATTGTTCTCCGCCCGCGCTTCTTCCAGCTGCGCTTCGAGAGCAAAAATCCTGGCACTGCTATTTTTGCGCCCGAACTTTTTGGCATCTTTAAGGTGGGCCTGGGTGGCCGAATATAATGACCGGATTTCCTCATCTCTCCATAGTGTCTGGCGACTAACAGCGACTTGCTGGGCAAGGCTATTTTGTGTCAGCAGTCCCTGACCATGGCCCTTTTTATACTCAGCGAGAATAGACCTCGCTTGTTCCTTCCATTTTTTTTCCTGCTTCATGAGGAGGCCTGCTTAAATTTTGAGTAAGCGTCTAAGGCTGCCTTGCAGCTAGAAACCATATCGGACACAAACAAAACATGCTGATCGAATACATGGGTGCTATCGAGTTCAGACTTAATGCTCGCTGTGATATCCGTACGGTTGTCAAAAATGATCTTCAAAATTCGCTCATATTCACTGAGTAAGGTCTCAATAGCGGCCCTGGCCTCCAGATCATCAGGGTTCAGATGAAATGATTTGCATCCGGCCTCCGTGCCGAAGCCTCTGATACACATGAGGCCCCTATCACACGGGCTAATGTAGAGTTCACGCGAGCATCCGCCCCAGGGCGTTAGATTAAGAATGCTTAACTTCTCGATGATCATTGCTTCGATTAGGTCATCAGCGATTGACTCCTCCCGCCATCGGATGACCAGTTTGCCCAAAAAGTCTTGGGGAGGATCATCGGTCAAGTATAGCGATCTTACATATTCTGCTCGTTCTTTAGCGGTACGATAGTCATACTGACGGCTCTGGCGTGGAGTGCGACCCATCCAAAGGTCTACAGCTGCTTCAGATGGGCCGGCGCGAAGAATTGCGGTGGTAACCCAGCGGCGGATCTGATGAGGCGTGACGGAAAATATCTGTCCGTCTCGGTCTCTCAGGTCAAGGCGTTGAAAAATTGTACTCTTTGAGGAGTTTGAAGAGAGGTAATTATAAAGGTCGGCTCTGAAAAGGGGGCGCGGGATGATGCCTTTCTCAGATACGGAGTTGAATTGGTTTTCCCAAATAACTATCAGGTTGTCGCTCAGTTTGTTAGGGTAGCCATTGGCCGTGTGTTTTGCATGGTAAGGCGCTTCCTTGCCATCATCGGGCATTACAAACTGTTCGTCAAAATGGCGCTGCAAGTGGAAACGGTACTTTTTTTCTAGAGCCCGCTTGAACAGTCGGATATCTATGACCAGAGATGGCACTCCGGCTCCGGCCCCTCTTCTAGATAGCATGATCTCTCTAATACGAGCCCACTCTCTTTTGATATCGAAGAGCTGAACGTATGAGGGCTTGGTGCCAGGCTTGAAAAGCCCGCTTTGGACCATTCCCTTAAGAAAGATGCGCAGGGGATCAATAAACCACTTGCTTTTGTTTACTGACGATTTCGAAGAGTTGGTGTGAATTCCGATATCAAGCACCGAAACACTGTAGCAATTTTTCTTGTACTTGTTAAGATAGTCTGACCAGTCCCATTTACGCATTCGTTCTTCTATCCAGACCGCAAAGCGTGCTGCCGTTATTCTGGGGATTTCAACGCCGCAGCTGTAAAATCGCCCGCCACTGCAAAGCTCTTTACTGGATATCGGAAAACACTCGGATATTTCCTCCACAAAATAATGGTGCTCTACCGGTAGGTTCAGTGATGTGATCTGATCTACAGCCCCGGGCTCTAGAGGATGTTTATCTCGGTGGGCTGCGAGTGTTTTCTCTACAAAGGAAAAACCATTTTCCTCGATATCAAGAGCTCGTTCTCTAGCATCCTGACAGACCGCCAGCAAATACTCATAAGCTAGCGTGAGTGGGGTGCTCCATAAGTCTGCAACTGGCACGGCAGCGGGTATGAGGTTTTTTTCAACAGGGACCCGTACGAACGTTGTGTGAGTATTACGGTCTTGGAAGAGGCAATTCGCCGGCAAGTTCGTGATCTCACCAACCCTCAAACCAAGCGCCATGCCGAAGCAAATTGCTTCCAGACGAACTCTGTCGAAGCCAGGGGTTGGTTCAAGATCTGGATTATTTTTGATAAGCCACCTAGCTTGCGCTATTCCTTGGTGTAAATATGGAGAGAATAGGGTTTCTTCTCGGTTTTTGAATTCTTGTGACGTGAGTTCTAGTGCGCTGTGGATCGGGTTAGGTACTCCGGTTTTCCACTTGATGAACCGGTCAAGGAATCGAAGCGGTGCCCCACCGTTGGTTATGCTAAAGTTGTTGAGAAAATCTAGAAAAGCCTTCAGGGCATTCGCTCGATGATAAACTGTAGACTCCGAGTGAACTTGTCTAATGGCGTCCACGGTGCTGTCGAAGAGTTTACGCGTTATGTTGTTCCATTCAACGTTATGGCTAGCCATAGCGGCTGAGAGGTGTCTGATCGCTGCCATGCGTCCGATGATCAGCGCCGCTGACGGCCGTCTGAGCATTTCTTTAACTATAAAACAGCGAGCAAGCTTCCCCGTCACCGTCGGAAGAGCGGGCCGATCTTCGTTTCGTTTTTGCACAGAACCGAGTGATGTGAACGGAATATTACTTGATCTGTATTGCCATACTTTATCCTCAAAATCTCCGGCAACTATACCGCTTGATTTGAGGTCGACAAACTGTTGGTGAGCAAGTTGGTAGCGCTCTTCCAGAACCTCCAGGCATATGCTCAATTGCCTAGCTCCTTCACGGCGATTATGACAGCCTTGGCGCCATGTATTGCTGCTTCGACTTGCTGGGCCATGGCGCCCGTAGACGTGCTCTCCAGCATCTGCTGGAATCTAGTGATGTCAGCTAGAGCCGCTTCATGATCAGCATGACGGCTGGGCCTGAATTTGGGGCATGCATAGCACGTCACAGTAGGATGGAAAGGACATGGCTCGGTCGAGCTGCATAGGCCTAAGCTGTTTATAGCTGCTAATGCAGACCTGTCAGCAGTTTCCTCCATAAGTTTTCCGCACCACATCTGAACTGCCGCATTGATTTCGGGACTCGCCATGTGAGTTGTATTGATAAACTCTTGGAGTTCTAGGTTGTAGCGAAAATAATGTTTTATGGAATTTAGATTTATATGATCTAAAGCTTCCGCTACTTCTTCGGGAGATGCTCCAGAAAGAACCATAGAGGTTCCTTTAGTTCGGCGAAGTCGGTACGCGGATATTCGCATGAAGGGCGCTGTTTCGTGAGAACTTTTGTGCGGATCAACCAGCTTGAGCGACCAGGTGAGCGATGTTAACTCAAAGCTCAACCGGTGATTGTCTTGGTGTAGAGTGAATGGCGTTAATTTGGGATTCGTTAGGAATCGAAGGAGACGGATCTCAGATCTATAGGCTGCAGGAAACAGTGGAATGGGTAGTTCGGGGCTGCTGATGCCATGCTTGACGCATAACCTCTCAATTTCCCCGGATGCAGCTCTGCATTGGTGCTTAGCTAACGCACACTGTTGCTCCACAGCTTCCGCCGTATCTTTGGAAATGTAGCGTTTCACCAAGTTACTCGGATGCCTCCTGAGCCTTGAGCGTCGAATCCCTTTCACGCTTGGTACTCTAACAAAAGGGCCGCTCTCATCAACGCCAAAGTCTGTGACCTGCATGAGAGCTAGCTGTATTGGGCGAATGCCCCAATCGCGACAAAGGAGAAAAAGCGTGCGCTGTGCATGGGTTACATACTCACTGATGGAAATTTGCATTTCAATGTGCGTGAGTTGTGCCCGAGTAAAGGGACCGAAGTCATCGTCTCGCATCGTGACCAGGTGTTTGTTATTAAATGCTTTTACGGTGAGTTGCGATAGCTCCAAGCTATCATACTCAGTGAATCCTGAAACGTCCTCGTCCAAGCACCATCGATAGAATACGCGGAGGGCAACTAACTCATCGTTGCGGCCGGATGTTTTTAGGCGGATACATTCGCGCACAGCAAAAGACGATAGTCGATCTCCAATGGCCTCTGCATCAACGCCCGGAAACTGATGGGGAGCTAAAATTCGCTGAACGACGATCAACGGTCTAAGGTCAATATGGGTTTGGATTCGATCTATGAACCATCCTCTGAGGAGCCACTCAACAAAAAAATTGTCGTGTAGCGGGTGACACCAGGCAATATTTATCGGAGCGCACCCAATTTTTTCGATTGTTAGCTTTTCAAGCCATGCAGTATCGTTGCGAACTTTTATGGTCTGACCGAAAGTGGACTGCACCGTGAAAGGGAAGGCCTCAGCCTCGATGCCGAGGCGACTCTCGATTTCAGCAGTCAACTCAATTGGTGAAAGGCTACTCATCGCTATTCTCTCGCAATTTTCTACTTTCGGATTTTCTGAGGATTTCTCCGAGGCGGTCCGATATTGCTTGTCGGGAATAGTTCTGGACGCTTTCGCCGTTCGGACTCCAACCTCCCAAATACGCTAGGGCATCCTTTACATTGATGCCTGGAACACCACTATTTTCAATTTTTTTCCGGGCTATATTTGTACCCGTCGATCTCAGTCCGTGCGGGTGAATCCGGGTTGAGAAGTTAAGTAGGTTGAGGCTGGCTGCGACGATTCGAAGAATCGTGTTTACGGTTCGAGCAGACAGTCGTCGACCATCACGGGAGCTGACGAAGAGCGCAGTGCAAGGCCGCTTCGGTTTGAGCAGCTTCGCGCGATGATCAGATATGTAGCCGTCCAGAACTGCAGCCAGCGACGCGGAGATGGGAACTATCCGTCCGCGTGTCTTAAGGCTCGCCCCGTCTTTTCTCCGCTCCCTGTTAATATCGCTTGGACGCTTGATGCGGATTGTAGGAGTGGGCCCTAGATCAACGTCGTCTAATTCTATGAGGACTGCCTCGCCACGCCTGGCAAGTGTTTCAAGCATGACCAAAAAAAGGCAGTAATTACGGGCTTGTGTTTGAGCGCTGTTAAAGGGGTTTTTCGAGTTGCCGGGACTTAGGACGTCCATGAGTAGAGCTTGCTCGCCTGAGTCGAGCGGGGTAGCAGGTAGCGATGGTTCTGATTGTTGCGCGATCTTGATGACTTTTTTTTTAAGGTTTCGTAGATTTTTATTTTTGTTTTTTTCCGCTTGGATTTGCTCCAGAAGGCTCAGCCGGTTGAGCTCTACGTAATGCTCAAAGGAGAAATCTATGAATGACTTTATGGCTTCGAGCCGTCGCGTACATGTTGATTGGCTCGCTCCCGCACCGCGCTTGGTCGAGCAGAGGCGTTCAGCCAGCGATGTCAGCTCCGTTGAGCTGAAGACGGCCAAGCGCTCAAGTTTTCGCTCCAGGGGGGAGCCTCGGGTAAGAGCCCACTCATAGGCGATCGCAACGTCACGTAGGTAGTTTTCGACGGTGTTGAGACGTGATTTGTGAAGCAAATCCTCGGCCCATAGATTTGCTAAGATCACCGGGACCCCCTCCACGAGCAGGTACGGCCTGAGTCCGCTGAAAGCAGTCCGGATCATTCGGATTTCGCAGCAAGGCACGTCAGGCATCACTAGCTCCACCTCTGCAACGTTTCCGAACATATACCATAATTGTCACAACCACCCCTCTGGAGTGTCAGAACCGAGTCAGGCCGACCTGCACCTGACCAAACGCATCAAGGAAGCGCTGGCGCTGGTTGATGTGCGTCTGCTCGACCATGTCATCGTCGGTGAGGGTGAACCGCTATCGATGGTCGAGCATGGTTGGATCAGCGCGTCGAGCTGACCTTGGCGAAGTCCTGGCGACCGAACGGGCTGACTTGGTAGCCTTCCACGTTCTGACGGACCAGCGCTGCAGCGGTCGGGTGTGCCAGTGGCAGCCATAGTGCCTGCTGCTGGATCAACGCCTGGGCCTGCTGATACAGGCGGCTGCGCACGCTCTGGTCGGTGGTGGTCTTGCCAGCGCTGATCAACTGGTCCAGACGCTGGTCGCAGTAGCGGGCGAAGTTGGTCCCGGACTTTACCGCCGCACAGGCGAATTGCGGGCTGAGGAAGTTGTCCGGATCACCGTTGTCACCGGCCCAGCCCATGAACAGCAAATCATGCTCGCCAGCCTTGGCGCGGCGAATCAGCTCGCCCCACTCGATCACACGGATTTCGGCCTTGATGCCGACCTTGGCCAGGTCAGCCTGCAGCAACTGTGCGCCGAGGCTCGGGTTGGGGTTGAGCAGGCTGCCTTGTGGACGGGTCCAGATCGTAGTGCTGAAGCCATCTTTCAGGCCTGCTTTGGCTAGCAGTGTCCGGGCCTTGTCCAGGTCAGTGGGGTAACCCGGCAGGTCCTTGGCATAGCTCCAGGTGTTAGGCGGGTAGGGGCCATTGGCAGCGACGGCGGTGTTCTCGAACACCGCTTTGAGGTAGCTGGCCTTGTCGAAGGCCAGGTTGATGGCCTGGCGTACTTCTGGCTTGTCCAGCGGCGCATGCTGGCTGTTGATGGCAACGAACGCGGTCATGAACGCTTCGGTCTTTTCCACCTTCAGGGCCGGATCGGTGCTGGCCGCCGCAATATCCAGCGGCTTGGGCGACAGGGCGATCTGGCATTCGTTGCGTTTGAGCTTTTGCAGGCGCACGTTGGCATCGGGGGTAATGGCGAAAATCAACGGATCGACAACCGGCTTGCCGGCAAAGTAGTCCGGGTTGGCACGGTAACGGATCACTGCGTCTTTCTGGAAACGGTTGAAGACAAACGGCCCGGTGCCGATCGGCTGGCTGTTGAGCTTCTCCGGCGTACCAGCCTTGAGCAATTGCTCAGCGTACTCAGCCGAATAGATCGAGGCGAAGCCCATGCTCAAGGTCGACAGGAAGGTCGCATCCGCGTGATTGAGGGTGAAACGTACGGTCAGCGGGTCAACGGCATCGATCTGTTTGATCAGGCTGGGCAACTGCAGGGACTGGGCGTGGGGAAAGCCGCTTTGGGCAATTTTGTGCCAGGAATGTGCGGGGTAGAGCATGCGCTGGAAGCTAAACAAGACGTCATCGGCGTTCAGCGCACGGCTCGGCTTGAAATAGCCGGTGCTATGGAATTTCACCTCAGGGCGCAACCTGAACTCATAAATCAGACCATCGGGCGAAACCGTCCAGCTTTCTGCCAGGCTTGGCACTACCTGACCTTTACCGGCATCGAACTCCACCAGGCGATTCATCAGAACGTCGGCTGAGGCATTGGTGGTGGTCAGCGAGTTGTACTGAACCACATCGAAGCCTTCGGGGCTGGCCTCGGTGCACACACTCAAGGCGGCCGCCTGGGCAAGCACCGGGCCGAGCAGGGTGGCGAACAACAGGGATAAAGTAGCAACGCGCATGGGGGTTCCTTGGCTGATCGATGGCCCATCTGCCAGTGCAGTCTGGAAAAGTCCTACCCTAGTGCGCCAGGGCGGAAATAACCATATCCTTTTTTGCCAATCGTGCGACGAGCGGTCGACACCTTGCCGAGCCAGTCGTTATGCTGCTCCGGCGTGTCGCACAGCGAGTCAAAGCACATCTTCTGTTGTTGTGCTCTGGTCTTTCTGGTATAAAGCAGCGCTCTTTTCTAGGGGCTCGACTCGTCGCATCTGCTGACCGAGTCGATAAGACCCTGAAGAAACACGGCGCTTAGCGCCAAAGACTGAGAGATTAAGCGGCCAACCCATGCCGGGTTGGGCATGTGGTTTTAGAGGGCTGAGGCATGTCGAGAGTCTGTCAAGTTACCGGTAAGGGTCCGGTAACCGGGAATAACATTTCCCACGCAAACAACAAAACCCGTCGTCGTTTCCTGCCGAACCTGCAGCATCATCGCTTCTGGGTCGAGTCCGAGAAGCGTTTCGTGCGTCTGCGCGTATCTGCCAAAGGCATGCGCATCATCGACAAGCGCGGCATCGATGCCGTTCTGGTCGACATTCGCCGTAACGGCGCTAAGGTCTAAGGGAGAGAATCATGCGTGAATTGATCCGTCTGGTGTCGACCGCTAATACCGGCCACTTCTACACCACCGACAAGAACAAGCGCACCACTCCGGACAAAATCGAAATCAAAAAATTCGATCCGGTTGTTCGCAAGCACGTGATCTACAAGGAAGCCAAGATCAAGTAATTGATCCGGCTACCGAAAAAAGGGCCCGTATCTCACGATACGGGCCCTTTTTTTATGGGCGCTGTTATTTCTGCTCGAACATCACGTAAATCTTGCGGCATGGCTCCAGCACTTCCCAGGTACCCTTGAAGCCCGCCGGGATCACGAAGCGATCACCAGCACGCAGGGTTTTGGCGCCACCCTCGTCATCACGTAGCACCGAAACGCCCTGCACGATTTCACAGTATTCGTGTTCAGTGTAATTGACGGTCCATTGACCCACTTCGCCTTCCCAGACGCCCGCAGCAAACTGACCGCATGGGCTGGAATAATGGTTGTAGACGGCCTGCTCAGGGTCGCCCTTGAGAATTTTTTCGGCTGCTGGACGATAGCGTTCGGCTTCGGTGAGTACCTGAGCGAAGTCGATGATCTGGTCAATACGCATGGCTGGCTCTCTTGTTTGTTTAATAAAATGAACATCAGTAGGCGTTTGGTGCAATTATGTCAAATATATTGATAATTAGGTCGTCAGTGGTTTAGGGTGGCAGGTGCCTGTGTGCGTAGCTCGCCCAGCCAGAATTTTTGACAGTGCCTGTGACCCCTCGTGCGGCACTGCACCTTAACAAGAGGAGGAGTTTCGTATGACCACCCTGACTCGTGCGGATTGGGAACAGCGTGCCCAACAACTGAAGATCGAAGGCCGCGCTTTCATCAATGGTGAATACACCGCCGCCGTTTCCGGCGCGACGTTCGAATGCCTCAGCCCGGTCGACGGCCGTCTGCTGGCACAGGTCGCCAGCTGTGACCTGGCCGATGCCCAGCGCGCCGTGGAAAACGCCCGTGCTACTTTCGCCTCCGGTGTCTGGTCGCGCCTGGCCCCGGCCAAGCGCAAGGCCACCATGATCCGTTTCGCCGCCCTGCTCAAAGACAATGTCGAAGAGCTGGCGCTGCTGGAAACCCTGGACATGGGTAAGCCGATCAACGATTCGCTGAACATTGACGTGCCAGGGGCCGCTCAGGCCCTGAGCTGGAACGGCGAAGCGATCGACAAGATCTACGACGAAGTCGCTGCAACCCCACACGATCAGTTGGGCCTGGTTACTCGCGAACCAGTGGGTGTGGTTGCCGCCATCGTTCCGTGGAACTTCCCGCTGCTGATGGCCTGCTGGAAGCTCGGGCCGGCTTTGGCTACCGGTAACTCGGTGGTACTCAAGCCTTCAGAAAAATCGCCGCTGACTGCGATCCGCATCGCCCAGCTGGCCATCGAAGCCGGTATTCCCGCAGGCGTGCTCAACGTGTTGCCAGGTTACGGTCACACCGTCGGCAAGGCTCTGGCCCTGCACATGGATGTCGACACTCTGGTGTTCACCGGCTCGACCAAGATCGCCAAACAGTTGATGATCTACGCGGGCGAATCGAACATGAAGCGTGTCTGGCTGGAAGCCGGTGGCAAGAGCCCGAACATCGTCTTCGCCGACGCTCCGGACCTCAACGCCGCTGCCGAAGCTGCCGCTAGCGCCATTGCCTTCAACCAGGGCGAAGTCTGCACCGCAGGTTCACGTCTGTTGGTCGAGCGCTCGATCAAGGACAAGTTCCTGCCACTGGTACTCGAAGCCCTCAAGGCCTGGACACCTGGCAATCCGCTGGACCCGGCTACCACAGTCGGTGCACTGGTTGATAGCCAGCAGATGAATACCGTGCTGTCGTACATCGAAGCAGGCCACAGTGACGGCGCCAAGCTGTTGGTCGGTGGCAAGCGTATCCTCGAAGAAACCGGTGGTACCTACGTCGAGCCGACCATTTTTGACGGCGTCAGCAATGCCATGCGCATCGCTCAGGAAGAGATCTTTGGCCCAGTACTGTCGGTGATCACCTTCGATACCGTCGAAGAAGCGATCAACATCGCCAACGACACCCCGTACGGCCTCGCCGCGGGTGTGTGGACTGCCGATATCTCCAAGGCTCACCTGACCGCCAAGGCACTGCGTGCCGGTAGCGTTTGGGTCAACCAGTACGACGGTGGCGACATGACTGCACCGTTCGGTGGCTTCAAGCAGTCGGGCAACGGTCGTGACAAGTCCTTGCACGCGCTGGACAAGTACACCGAGCTGAAGGCGACCTGGATCAAGCTGTAACCGCTACCGCGCGATCCTGTCCGCAGCCGGACCTTGCTCAGCGCAGGTCCGGCTGTGTTGTTTCTGCACAACGACAAAAAGGCCTGGGAGGCTGCAATGCGTTGGGGTACCTATTTCGCCGTGCTGAGCGCGGTGCTCAGTGTCGGTCTAGCGCTGGGGGTGAGTATGCCGCTGGTGTCCTTGCGCCTGGAGGGCTGGGGCTACGGCAGCTTCGCGATCGGTGTGATGGCCGCAATGCCAGCTATCGGCGTGCTGGTCGGCGCCAGTATTTCCAGCCGCCTCGCCGCCCGTTTCGGCACCCCTGCATTGATGCGCTTGTGCCTGTGGGCAGGAGCCCTGTCCATTGGCCTGTTGGCGCTGTTGCCCAGCTACCCCATATGGCTGGTGCTGCGCCTGCTGATCGGGATGATCCTGACCATCGTCTTTATCCTCGGCGAAAGCTGGATCAACCAGTTGGTGGTCGAGCAATGGCGCGGACGACTGGTGGCCCTGTATGGCAGCAGTTATGCCTTGAGCCAGTTGGCTGGGCCGTTATTGCTCGGTTTGCTGGGTTCGGAAGATGACGTGGGCTTCTGGATTGGTGCGGGCCTGTTGTTGCTAGCACCGCTGGTGCTGCTGGGCCGGGGCGGAGCGCCGAGTGCGCAAGCTTGCAGCGTGACGTTGTTCGATTTGATCGGTTTTTGTCGGCGCTTGCCGGTGATTGCCTGGGCGATTGCCCTGTTTGCTTCATTTGAAGCGATGATTTTGACGCTGTTGCCGGTGTATTGCCTGCAGCAAGGCTTCACCACTGAGGTCGCCCTGTTCATGGTCAGCACGGTGGTGGTGGGCGATGCGCTGCTACAACTGCCGATTGGTGCCCTGGCTGATCGCATGTCGCGCCGCACCCTGTTCAGCGGCTGCGCGATAACCCTGCTGCTGTCGAGTCTGGCCATTCCATTGATGTTGCAAACCTGGGCGATCTGGCCACTGTGGGTGTTGTTCGGTGCCAGTGCCGGTGGTTTGTTCACCTTGTCGCTGGTGTTGATCGGTGAGCGTTACCGGGATGATGCCCTGGTGCGTGCCAATGCCCACGTGGCGCAGCTTTGGGGTATTGGTTGCCTGATCGGGCCGTTGGCTGCAGGTGCCGGAAGCCAGTGGGTCAGCGGGCATGCATTGCCGTTGCTGATGGCCGCTGGCGCTGCCGGCCTGGTGCTGCTGGCACGACGACCGAATGCCTTCGAACCCGCTCCGGTCTAGAGCATCCGTTCCAGACCCACGGCCTTGCTGATCCAGGCATTGAAGCGCCGCCACAGGCCACCGGGCTCGGTGGTCAAGGAGTGCAGGCGGTGATTGTCTTCAGTAACCCAGACCATTTTGCCGTCGACCAGTTGCGGTTGGTAACTCAATGCCGGAGCCATACCCTGAACGGCCAGCTCTCGGGTGTATTCGGCCAGTTCCGGGCTGTCGACCATGACCCCGACTTCGGTATTCCACAGCACCGAGCGCGGGTCGAAGTTGAACGAGCCGATAAAGGTTTTGCGCCGGTCGAAGATGATTGCCTTGCTGTGCAGGCTTGAGTCGGAACTGCCGTAGATGCGCAGTGCCCGGTTCGAGCTGGGATCACCGGGTTGGCGGCGCAGCTCGTACAGCTTCACGTCATGTTCCAGCAACGCTCGGCGATACGGCGCATAGCCGCCGTGCACCGCAGGAACGTCAGTGGCTTCCAGGGAGTTGGTCAGCAGTTTGACCGAAACCCCGGCATCAGCCCGGCTGGTCAGGTAGAGCAGGCCGGTTTCGCCAGGCACGAAGTAGGCCGAGATCATGATCAGCTCATGGCGCACACCATTCATTTCCGGGGCCAGTTGCTGGGTCATCAACAATTGCGGGTCTGGCTCGTCGCGGGCCAGGACCTTGCTCGGCGCATCCCACAGCGCCTGGTTGTGTGCCCAGATCAGTTCGTTGCGCCAGATGTCCAGGCGCGGGCGGGTCTTGTAGGCCATCAATCGATCGTACAGCGCCTTGCGTTCGACCTGTGCTTTGCTCAGATAGTCCTCCAGGCGCTGACGGCTGGCACGCAGGTCATTGGCATCGGGATCGACCAACAGGAAATCACTGATCGGTCGACTCAGGGCGCTGTTCCAGTACTGGTCAAAACTGTGCCCCAGTTGTTCGGCGACCGGGCCGACGCCGAGCAGGTCGATGTCGGTGAAATTCAGGTTGGGTTCGGCATCGAAGTACTCATCGCCCAGATTACGACCGCCGACGATGGCCATACTGTTGTCCACCAGCCACAACTTGTTGTGCATGCGCCGGTGTTGCAGGTTGAGGTTGAACAGTCGTCCCACCGCGCGCGTCACCCCGGTACTGCGCCCCAGCTGCAGCGGGTTGAACACGCGGATGTGGACATTGGGATGGACGGCGAGGGTGGCCATCTCCACATCGAGGCCGTCGCTGGTGGTGTCATCGAGCAGGATGCGTACGCGCACACCGCGATCGGCCGCCAGTAACAGCTCGTGGACCAGGGCGCGGGTGCTGAGGCCGTCATGGACAATGTAGTACTGCAGGTCGATGCTCGACTGGGCGTTGCGGATCAGCTCGGCGCGCGCGCGAAAGGCTTCATTGCTGTTGGGCAGCAAGCGAAAGCCCGAGCGTCCTTCGTAGGCGGACGCTTGGCGCAGCACCGAACGTCCGAAAGCGGAATCATTGGCCGGCAGGGTCTGGCTGACCTCGCGTGGCTGACCGACACTGGCACATCCGCTCAGGCCGAGGGTCAGCGACAGCAGCAGGGGCAGCGTGCGCAGGCTTCTCAATGCAGTGGGTCCTTCACGACAGGGGCTTATGGATATCGACCGCAAGCGGCGGCGGAAAGTTACCCGGCGCTGTCGGCTTCGGCCAGTAGACGAATGGCGGTTTCGCCCACTTTGCGTACTGCCGCCTCGATCTCGGCAGTAGGGCGGGCGGCGAAATTCATTCGCAGGCAGTTACGGTACTTGCCCGAGGCGGAAAAAATACTGCCCACAGCAATTTGAACGCCTTGCCCAAGTAAAGCCCGATTCAGGCGCAGAGTATCGAAACTTTCAGGTAGTTCTATCCAGAGCATGAAGCCCCCCTGCGGCCGGCTGGCGCGGGTCCCTGGTGGAAAGTAGCGGGTGACCCAATCACTCATCTGGTCGCGTGCGCGCTGGTACTGGCTGCGCATGCGCCGCAGGTGTGGCTGGTAGTGGCCGCCTTCAATGAAGTCGGCTATCGCCAGTTGCGGCTGGGTCGCGGTGCAGCCGGTACTGATGTACTTCATGTGCAGCACCCGCTCCAGATAGCGCCCAGGTGCGACCCAGCCGATGCGCAGGCCTGGCGCCAGGGTTTTCGAGAACGAGCTGCACAGCAGCACCCGGCCGTCCTCGTCGAACGACTTGATGGTCCGCGGGCGTGGGTAGGTGTAGGCGAGGTCGCCATACACATCGTCTTCGAGGATCGCCACGTCATACCGCTGCGCCAGGTTCAGCAAGGCCTTCTTACGCGCCTCGGGCATGATATAGCCGAGCGGGTTGTTGCAGTTCGGAGTGATCTGGATGAGCTTGATCGGCCATTGTTCCAGCGCCAGTTCCAGGGCTTCGAGACTGATGCCGGTGATCGGGTCGGTGGGAATCTCCAGGGCTTTCATGCCTAGGCCCTTGAGGGTCTGCATGGCGCCATGAAAGCTGGGTGAGTCCACCGCGACGATATCGCCGTGCTGACATACCGCGCGGATGCTGGCCGACAGGGCTTCGTGACAACCGGTGGTCACCACCAGGTCAGCGGGGCTTACCGTACAGCCGGAGTCGAGCATCAAGCGGGCGATCTGCTCGCGCAGGGCCTGGGTGCCGGAGATGGTGTCGTAATACAGGCCAGGCATGTCCTGGCGCCGGCTGAGCTGGGCCAGACTGCGCAGCAGGGGCTTGAGTGTCGGGCTGTCGATGTCGGGCATACCGCGACCCAACTGCACAACGTCTTTGCTGGGCACACTGCGGATCAGCTCGATGACCTGTTCCCACTGGGAGATTTCCACCGGGCGCTGGGCCGGGCGGCTGACGGCGGGCAGGGCGGGGAGGCTGCGATCGGTGGGCACGAAGTAGCCGGATTTGGGGCGTGGGGCGGCCAGGCCGTTGTCTTCCAGCAGGCGATAAGCCTGCTGCACGGTGCTCAAGCTAACGCCGTGTTCCACGCTCAAGGCGCGTACCGACGGCAGACGGTCGCCAGGGCGGTACAGGCCTTGTTCGATACGGGCGCTGAGCAGCTCGGCAAGGTTGACGTAGAGGGTCATGGGCATACTCCCGCAACAGTCTTTGGCTGGCTGCCAATACAGATGAGGGGAAAATACAGCATTCAGTACGAAAACTGCCAATTCTGTATGGAAATAATAGCGGGGTTTTGAATCTGTAATGCTTTTGCTCAAACGCGCAAGCTTCTCCTACGGTTATCCAACCCTGGAGGACGTAAACCATGAGCGGTATGAGCGATGTGCGGCTTAAGTTGCACGCTGAAGAACTAAGCCCAGAGCAGCGTCTGCAGCTGTTTAGTGTGCCGGCTGGGCTCGGGCGCTGGGCGCTGATGGCGCACCGCTGGCACAGCCGTCGCGCACTGCTGGAGCTGACACCCGAACAACTGCGTGATGTCGGTCTTACGCCTGAGCAGGCGCGAGAGGAAGGGTTCAAGCCCTGTTGGCGTGGCCGAGATCGGTTCGCCGGCAAGAGGCCCTGACGTCCGTCCTAGACCAGCTCTTTCAGGCGATGCCAAAGCATACCCAGCGCCAGCAGCGGTGAACGCAGGTGCTTGCCGCCTGGGAAGGTGATGTGCGGCACCTTGGCGAACAGGTCGAAACGACCACTGTGCTGGCCACTGATGGCCTCGCCCAGCAACTTGCCCGCCAGGTGAGTGGTGTTGAGCCCATGGCCGGCATAAGCCTGGGCAAAGTACACATTCGGCTGGTTCGGTAGACGACCAATCTGCGGCAGGCGGTTGGCGCCGATACCGATCATGCCGCCCCATTGGTAGTCGATGCGCACGTCGGCCAGTTGTGGAAATACCTTGAGCATTTTCGGCCGCATGTACGCGGCGATATCCTGGGGATCGCGACCGGAGTAATGGCAGGCGCCACCAAACAGCAGGCGGCGGTCAGCGGAAAGGCGGTAGTAATCCAGGGCCACGCGTTGGTCGCAAACCGCCATATTCTGCGGCAGCAGCTCGTGCGCTTGTGCTTCGCTCAACGGTTCGGTGGCGATGATATAGCTGCCAGCGGGCAGTACCTTGCCACCCAGTTCGCTGTTCAGGTCATTCAGGTAGGCATTGCAGCCAAGCACCAGGGTGCTGGCCTGCACTGCACCCTGAGCGGTATGCACCCGCACCTGTGTGCCATAGTCGATGCGGGTGACCGCCGATTGCTCGAACAGGCGGACCCCGAGCTTGGTGGCCACGGCAGCCTCACCCAACGCCAGATTTAGCGGATGCAAATGCCCCGAGCCCATGTCGATCAGGCCGCCGACATAACGGTCCGACCCAACTACGGTACGCATCTGCTCGGGCTGTACCAGGCGTAACTCATGGCGGTAGCCCAGGTTGCGCAGCTCTTCAGCATCCTCCACGAAGCCCTGCAAATCCTTTGGCTTGTTGGCCAGATCGCAGTAACCCCAGGTCAGGTCGCAGTCGATGGCGTGACGTTCAATGCGCTGGCGGACGATATCGACCGCTTCCAGCCCCATCAGTTTCAGTTCGCGCACACCGTCACTGCCCAGCAGCGGGGTGAACTGTTCAAGGCCGTGGCCAACGCCGCGAATCAGTTGGCCACCGTTGCGCCCGCTGGCGCCCCAGCCGATTTTGCGCGCCTCGAGGAGGATCACGTTGAGACCGCGCTCGGCCAGCTCAATTGCCGTGTTCAGCCCGGAAAAGCCGCCGCCGACAACACAGACATCACAGCTCAAATCGCCCTGCAGCGACGGGTAGTCCGGCTGCGGTACGCTGGTGGCGGCGTAGTAAGAAGCGGTGTGCGAAGCGACTGGCTGAACAGAGGCGCTCATTGATGAGTCCTGTTTGTAAGTGTTTGGAAAAATTGACGCAGGATAAGCTGCACTTTCGGCGGTGGGCAACTATGGCGCAAAATAGCGTCATTCCCTTTCTCCACCGCAGGCCGCCATGAGTTGCAACAGCCACAAGATCCGCTTCCTGCGTGATCAGATCCCGTCTTTCGAGTGCGTACCCGGTTGCCATGACTGCTGTGGGCCGGTGACCACCTCAACCGAGGAGATGGCCCGCCTGCCACGCAAAACCGCTGCCGAGCAAGAGGCCGCCCTGGCTGAGCTGAACTGTGTGCACCTGGGGCCCAACGGCTGCACGGTGTATGAGGAACGACCGCTGATCTGCCGGCTGTTCGGCACCACTCCACGCCTGCCATGCCCCAACGGTCGCGGCCCGGCCGAAATGATCGATCCTCAGGCCGAGAAGCTGGTGCACCAATACATTGCCAGCACTCGCCAGGTGCTGGTCTGAGGCTCAGTCCGGAATCGGCAGGTTGAGGCTTTCTTTTACCTCTTCCATGACGATATAGCTCTTCGATTCACGTACATGCGGCAGCTTCAGCAGAATGTCGCCGAGCAACTTGCGGTAGGACGCCATCTCCGAGATTCGTGCTTTGACCAGGTAGTCGAAGTCGCCCGAGACCAGGTGGCACTCCAGCACGTGGGGCAGCTTCAGCACCGCACGGCGGAACTCCTCGAAGGTGTCGCCGGACTTGTAGTCCAGGCTGATCTCAACGAATACCAGCAGACTGCCTTTGAGGTGCTGCGGGTTGAGGCGGGCGTTGTAGCCCATGATGATCCCTTCGCGTTCCAGACGCCGTACCCGCTCGGTGCACGGCGTAGTCGACAAGCCGACCTTCTCGCCCAGTTCAGTAAACGAAATACGCCCATCTGCCTGCAGGATCCGCAGGATGTTGCGGTCGATCTTATCCAGTTCACGTTTGCTTTGGTGCTGGGTTCTCATAGTGGATGCCCCTCCGTAAAAGCCAACCTTGCCGAGAATTCTCGCCAAATATAGGCTTTTATACAGTGAAAAGCACTGGTCATACCTTCCTATACTGCGCGCATCTATGCCATTAACAACAAATGTCAGCGGTACGCTGCGTCGAGGGTAATCAACATGCGAGTTCTGGTACTTGGTAGCGGTGTGATCGGAACCGCCAGTGCCTACTATCTGGCACGGCAGGGTTTTGAAGTCGTCGTGGTCGACCGTCAACCGGCTGTCGCCATGGAAACCAGCTTTGCCAACGCCGGCCAAGTCTCGCCAGGCTACGCCTCGCCCTGGGCTGCGCCAGGCGTGCCGCTCAAGGCCATCAAGTGGCTACTCGAGCGCCATGCCCCACTGGCGATCAAGGCCACCGCCGATATCGACCAGTACCTGTGGATGGCGCAGATGCTGCGCAACTGCACCGCCAACCGCTATGCCGTGAACAAGGAGCGTATGGTCCGCCTGTCCGAGTACAGCCGTGACTGCCTCGACGAGCTGCGTGCCGAAACCGGCATCGCCTACGAAGGCCGTACCTTGGGCACCACCCAGCTGTTCCGCACCCAGGCACAACTGGACAACGCCGCCAAGGACATCGCCGTTCTTGAGCAATCCGGTGTGCCATATGAAGTCCTCGACCGCGAAGGCATTGCCCGCGTCGAGCCAGCCCTGGCCAATGTCACTGATATTCTCGCGGGTGCCCTGCGTCTGCCGAACGACCAGACCGGCGACTGCCAGCTGTTCACCACCCGTCTGGCGGGAATGGCGGTAAAGCTCGGTGTCGAATTCCGCTTCGGTCAGGACATTCAGCGCCTGGACTACGCCGGTGACCGCATCAATGGTGTGTGGATCGATGGCAAGCTGGAAACTGCCGACCGCTATGTACTGGCGTTGGGCAGCTACTCGCCGCAATTGCTCAAGCCTCTGGGCATCAAGGCCCCGGTCTATCCGCTCAAAGGTTACTCGCTGACGGTGCCGATCACCGATCCGGCCATGGCGCCAACCTCAACCATTCTCGACGAGACCTACAAGGTCGCGATCACCCGTTTCGACAACCGTATCCGCGTTGGCGGTATGGCTGAGATTGCCGGTTTTGACCTTTCGCTGAACCCGCGTCGACGCGAAACCCTGGAGATGATCGTTAACGATCTTTATCCGCGCGGCGGTGACCTGAGCCAGGCCAGTTTCTGGACCGGCCTGCGTCCGACCACTCCGGATGGCACGCCGATCGTCGGTGCCACGCCGTTCCGTAACCTGTTCCTCAACACCGGTCACGGTACACTGGGCTGGACCATGGCCTGCGGTTCCGGCCGCTTGCTGGCCGATCTGATCGCGCGCAAAAAGCCGCAGATCAGTGCTGAAGGTCTCGATATCTCTCGTTACGGAAAACACCAGGAGCCTGCAAAACATGTCAGTCCAGCGCCAGCTCACCAATGAGCGTATGAGCCAAATCGTTACTCACAACGGCACCGTCTATCTGGCGGGCCAGGTGGGTGACGACATGAATGCCGGGATTGAGCAGCAGACCCGTGAAACCCTGGCCAACATCGAGCGTCTATTGGATCTGGCGGGCACCGATAAGAGCCGTTTGCTCTCGGTGACCATCTACCTGAAGGACATCGATGCGCACTTCCAGGGCATGAACAATGTCTGGGATGCCTGGCTGCCAAAAGGCGTCGCGCCTGCCCGCGCCACAGTTGAAGCCAAGCTGTGCGAGCCGGAAATTCTCGTCGAACTGTCGGTAGTGGCTGCCCTGCCGTAATCGCAATCCCTCACCCGGTGCCGCTGGCGGCCCACCAGTTGCCCTCGAGCGCCGGGTTTTTTACTCTCACCAGACTGCCCAGAAGGCTGCCGTCATGCGTCCTGCCCGTGCCCTGATCGACCTCCAAGCCCTGCGTCACAACTATCAACTGGCCCGCGAACTGTCTGGTGCCAAGGCTCTGGCGGTGATCAAGGCCGATGCCTATGGTCATGGTGCCGTGCGTTGTGCCCTGGCACTTGAGCAACAGGCCGATGGTTTTGCCGTAGCCTGCATCGAGGAAGCACTGGAGTTGCGTGCGGCCGGGATCAAAGCACCGGTATTGCTGCTCGAAGGCTTTTTCGAAGCCAGCGAACTGGAGCTGATCGCCCAGCACGATCTGTGGTGCGTGGTGCATTCGCTGTGGCAACTGGAAGCGATTGAACAAGCGCGGATGAGCCAGCCGATCACGGTCTGGCTCAAGCTCGACAGCGGTATGCACCGGGTTGGTTTGCATCATAAGGATTATCAGACGGCCTACCAGCGCCTGCTGGCCAGTGGCAAGGTCAGCCGCATCGTGCTGATGAGCCACTTTGCCCGCGCAGACGAGCTCGACAGCAATGCCAGCAGCGACCAGGTTGCGCTGTTTCAGTCCGCTAGTAAGGGCTTGACGGCCGAAGTCAGCTTGCGCAATTCGCCCGCAGTATTGGGTTGGCCGAACATTCCCAGCGACTGGGTGCGCCCAGGCATCATGCTCTACGGCTCGACGCCGTTCGAAGTGCCGCAGGCTGAGGCCGCGCGTCTGCAGCCAGTGATGACCCTGCAATCTCGGGTCATCAGCGTACGCGAGCTACCCGCTGGTGAGCCGGTGGGGTACGGGGCCAAATTCATCAGCGCGCGTCCGACCCGGGTCGGTGTAGTCGCCATGGGCTATGCCGACGGCTACCCACGCCAGGCGCCGACCGGCACTCCGGTGATGGTGGCGGGCAAGCGCAGTCAATTGATCGGCCGGGTGTCTATGGACATGCTCTGCATTGATCTGACTGATGTGCCAGACGCTGGTGTTGGCAGTCCGGTCGAACTGTGGGGCAAGAATGTCCTGGCCAGCGACGTGGCGCAGCAGGCGGGGATGATCCCGTACCAGATCTTCTGCAACCTCAAGCGCGTGCCGCTGGACTATATCGGCGATTGAGGCGCCAAAGCGGACAGGCTGCGGGTCGAAGTGTTGTAAATACTGAACGCTGTTGCGATGATAACGTTCAATTTCGACCCCACTCGTTCGTTTAGGAGGGCTCCAGCATTGGACGTCGGTGAACGACTGCAAGCCATTCGCAAGCTCAAGGGCCTGTCTCAGCGTGAACTCGCCAAACGTGCGGGCGTCACCAATAGCACAATCTCGATGATCGAGAAGAACAGCGTCAGCCCTTCAATCAGCTCGTTGCGTAAAGTGCTGGGCGGTATTCCGATGTCCATGGTGGAGTTCTTCTCGGAAGAACTGCAGCCGGAAAACCCCACGCAAATCGTTTACAAAGCCCATGAGCTGATCGACATCTCCGATGGTGCGGTGACCATGAAACTGGTTGGCAAGGCGCACCCGAGCCGGGCCATCGCGTTTCTCAACGAAGTCTATCCGCCGGGTGCCGACACCGGCGAAGAGATGCTCACCCATGACGGTGAAGAGACCGGCATCCTCCTCGAAGGTCGCCTGGAATTGGTGGTGGGGCTGGAAACTTTTATCCTCGAAGCGGGCGACAGCTACTATTTTGAAAGTACCAAGCCGCACCGTTTCCGTAATCCGTACGATGAGCCGGCCCGGCTGATCAGTGCGGCGACCCCGGCTAACTTCTAAGGCGCACGGCACGCGACGGATTGTCGCGGCTAAGACCCTTTGGACACTAGGGTTGTTTCGGTATGGCAGGGTTCCCGTTATACTTGCGCCGCCTGCGAAACCGTGGCCGCGGGCGTGACTAGCCACCATGAGGGTGTACGTGTGAATCTAATCAAGAAAATGCTGGCCGTACCAGCTGCCGTATTGGCCCTTTGGGCAGTCAGCGCACAAGCTGCGACCAACGATGACATCGCCAAGCGACTGGAACCGGTCGGCCAGGTGTGTGTACAAGGTCAGGAATGCAAGGGAATGGAAGTTGCTGCCTCCGCAGGTGGCGGCGGTGCCAAGACCCCGGATGAAATCATCGCCAAGCACTGCAATGCTTGCCACAGCACTGGCCTGCTCGGAGCGCCGAAGATCGGCGACACTGCTGCCTGGAAAGAGCGTGCCGACCACCAGGGTGGTCTGGACGGAATCCTGGCCAAGGCAATCACGGGCCTCAACGCCATGCCGCCTAAAGGCACCTGTGCCGATTGCTCGGATGACGACCTCATGGGCGCCATCAAGAAGATGTCCGGCCTGTAAGGCTGCACTTCGCCAACAAAGCCCGCCACGTGCGGGCTTTGTGCTTTTTAGCGCTGGCCTGGGGAGCAAACTCGGGCCATGCTCGGTCGAACCTGCAAGGATGACCGGGAGGCGCAGATGGCGCACAGCTATTCGATTGAAAAGGCTGTAGATGAAGTGCTGGCACGATTGCCAGCGCATATCCACATGGGCTTGCCACTGGGCCTGGGCAAGCCCAACGCCTTCGTCAACGCGCTATATGCGCGCATTCGTCAATTGCCCGAGCGGCAACTGACGATCTATACCGCCCTGAGTCTGGGCCGCCCTGATCTGGGTGACGGCTTGCAGCGGCGCTTTCTTGAGCCCTTTGTCGAGCGAGTGTTTGCCGACTATGAAGAGCTTGAGTACCTGAGCGACCTGCGCAAGGACTGCCTGCCGGACAATATTCGCGTCGAGCAGTTTTTTATGCAGCCTGGCAGCCTGTTACACAGTGCCACGGCCCAGCAAGACTACGTTAGCAGCAACTACAGCCATGCTGCGCGGGATATCAATGCCAAAGGGCTGAACCTGGTGGCCCAACTGGTCGCGGCCGATCTGCAGCGCCCGGACCACCTGAGCCTGAGTTGCAACCCGGACATCACTCTCGACCTGTTGCCGATGATCGCGCGGCGGCGTGCGGCAGGGGAAACCATCCTGTTGTTAGGCCAAGTGCATGCCGAATTACCCTACATGCCAGGTAGCTCCGAGTTGCCTCGGCAGGATTTTGATGTACTGATTGATGCCGTGGAACACAGGCGTCTGTTCTCGACGCCAAACATGCCAGTTACCACACAGGACCACTTAATCGGCTTGCACGCCAGTACGTTGGTGCGCGACGGCGGCACCTTGCAGATTGGCATTGGTGCCATGGGCGATGCCTTGAGTGCCGCGCTGCTGGCCCGACAGGCCGATAGCGAGGCCTATCAGGCCTTGCTCACCGACATGGATCTACAACCTTGGCAGTCGCTGATTACCCGCGAAGGTGGTATCGAGCCTTTTGCCCTGGGCCTGTATGGCTGTAGCGAGATGTTCGTCAACGGCCTGCTGGCGCTTATGGACGCGGGGATCATCCGTCGTCCAGTGCATGCTGATGCACAGCAACCGGCGGAAGTGTTGGTGCATGGTGGCTTCTTCCTGGGCCCGCAAGCGTTCTACCAGCGCTTGCGGGAAATGCCCCTCGAAAGCCGCCGACGCATCGATATGCGCGCGATCAGTTACATCAACGAACTGTATGGCGAGGAAGCGCTCAAACGTGTGCAGCGCCGTGATGCGCGTTTCATTAACACGGTGTTCACCATGACCCTAATGGGCGCCGGCGTTGCTGACCAACTGGAGGATGGCCGGGTGCTCAGTGGTGTCGGAGGGCAATACAACTTCGTCGCCCAAGGGCATGCCTTGGAGGGCGGGCGCTCGATTCTACTGCTGCGCAGCTGGCGTGAAGCGGGTGGGGAGGTCAGCTCCAATCTGCTCTGGAGCTACGGCCACTGCACTATTCCCCGGCACCTGCGCGACATCGTCGTGACCGAGTACGGTATCGCCGATCTGCGCGGGCAAACCGACGCAGAAGTGATCGCGCGGTTGCTGGCCATCAGTGATTCACGGTTTCAGCCAGGGTTGATCGAGCAGGCGCAGAAGGCCGGCAAATTACCGTCCGCTTTTTCCCTGCCTGCACGCTTTACCGATAACACCCCACAACGGCTGGAGCGCTTGCGGGGCGGACACACCCGGCTATTTCCCGAATATCCATTGGGCAGTGACTTCACGCCTGAGGAGCGTGATTTGTTACGGGCGCTGAACTGGCTCAAGAGCAAGTTCAAGTTGAGCGAGGTGTTGGAGTTGGGCAAGGCAGCGTTGGACGCACCAGCGCCTGAGGCTTATTCAGCGCAATTGGCGCGGATGGGCTTGGCGCAGCCGCAGGGGCTGAAAGAGGAGCTGTATCAGCGGTTATTGCTGGCGGGGTTGCGGGCTACGCGGGTCGCTTGAAGGCCATTCGCCGGCAAGGCCGGCTCCTACAGGGCGTGTGGGAGCCGGCCTTGTCGGCGATGAGGCCGCGGCGGTTTACTCGATGAAAGTAACCACGCCATCTTTGAGCGACTTGACCCGAGCCAGCGACTCAACGCGATAGCCCTGGCTGTCCAGCTCGGCACGGCCGCCCTGGAACGACTTCTCGATGACGATACCCAAGCCGGCAACGGTGGCGCCAGCTTGTTTGATAATCGAGATCAGCGCCTGGGAGGCTTTGCCATTGGCCAGGAAATCGTCGATCACCAGCACGCGGTCGCTGCTGTTGAGGTGGCGCGGGGAGATCGCCACGGTGTTTTCGGTCTGCTTAGTGAAGGAGTACACCGAGGCGGTCAGCAGGTTCTCAGTCAGCGTCAGCGACTGGTGCTTGCGGGCGAAAATAACCGGCACGCCGAGCTTCAGGCCAGTCATCACCGCCGGGGCGATGCCCGAGGCTTCGATGGTGACGATCTTAGTGACGCCGGAGTCGGCGAACAGACGGGCGAATTCGTCGCCAATCAGTTGCATCAGCGCAGGGTCGATCTGATGGTTAAGAAACGCATCGACTTTGAGAACCTGATCGGAAAGCACGATGCCTTCTTCGCGAATCTTCTGGTGCAGTGCTTCCACTGTGGTAATTCCTCGATGTAGCAAGAGTGGCCACGGCAGTACGCCGCAGCAAAGGTTGATTATCTAACGTTTGAGCATTGCGCGGATATCGGCCAATGCATTATTGCCGCGCGCGGCCTTCACTTCCGTCGGCGCATCGTCCAGGCCTTCCCAAGCCAGGTCATCGTCGGGCAGCTCGTCGAGGAAGCGGCTCGGCGAACAATCGATGATCTCGCCATACTGCTTGCGCTTGGCTGCAAAGGTGAAGGCCAACGTCTGCCGGGCACGGGTGATACCCACGTAGGCAAGGCGCCGTTCTTCTTCGATGGTGTCTGCTTCGATACTGGAACGGTGGGGAAGAATCTCTTCCTCCATGCCCATGATGAATACGTAGGGGAATTCCAGGCCTTTGGACGCATGCAGGGTCATCATCTGCACACCCTCGGCACCGTCTTCCTCTTCCTGCTGGCGTTCAAGCATGTCACGCAGCACCAGTTTGCCGATGGCTTCCTCGATGGTCATCTCGCCTTCTTCGTCCTTTTCGAGGGTGTTTTTCAACGCCTCGATCAGGAACCAGACGTTGCCCATGCGAAAATCCGCAGCTTTGTCGCTGGAGCTGTTGGTGCGAATCCAGTTCTCGTAGTCGATGTCCATGACCATGCTGCGCAGGGCGGCGATCGGGTCTTCCAGAGCGACTTGCTCACGGACCTTGTCCATCCAGTGCTTGAAACGCTGCAGGCGGTCGGTAAAACGGCTGTCCAGATGCTCACCCAGGCCCAGCTCCTCGCTGGCGGCGTACATCGAGATCTTGCGCTCGGTGGCGTAGTTACCAAGCTTTTCCAGGGTGGTCGAGCCGATTTCCCGACGCGGCACATTGATCACCCGCAGGTAGGCGTTATCGTCGTCCGGGTTTACCAGCAAGCGGAAGTAGGCCATCAAGTCTTTGACTTCCTGGCGACCGAAGAAGCTGTTGCCGCCCGACAGACGGTACGGCACCTGATGGTGCTGCAGCTTCAGTTCGATCAGTTTGGCCTGGTAGTTACCGCGGTAAAGAATCGCGAAGTCGCTATACGGGCGGTCGGTGCGCAGGTGCAGACTGAGAATTTCCATGGCCACTCGCTCGGCCTCGGCTTCCTCGTTCTTGCAGCGGATCACGCGGATTTCGTCGCCATGACCCATCTCACTCCACAGCTGTTTCTCGAAGGCATGCGGGTTGTTCGAGATCAGTACGTTGGCACAGCGCAGGATGCGGCTGGTGGAGCGGTAGTTCTGCTCGAGCATCACCACCTTCAGCGACGGATAGTCGTCTTTGAGCAGCATCAGGTTTTCTGGCCGCGCGCCACGCCAGGCGTAGATCGACTGGTCGTCGTCACCGACCACGGTGAACTGGTTGCGCGTGCCGATCAGCATTTTCACCAGCAGGTACTGGCTGGCGTTGGTGTCTTGATATTCGTCGACCAGCAGGTAACGCACCTTGTGCTGCCACTTTTCGAGGATATCGCTGTGTTCCTCGAACAACTTTACCGGCAGCAGAATCAGGTCGTCGAAGTCCACCGCGTTGAATGCTTTGAGCGTGCGCTGGTAGTGGGCGTAGACGACGGCAGCGGTCTGTTCCTTGGGGTTGCGCGCCTTTTCCAGCGCCTCAGGCGGCAGGATCAGGTCGTTTTTCCAGGCACCGATCATGTTCTTGATCTCATCGACGCCGTCGTCGCCCGAGTATTCCTTCTGCATGATGTCGGTCATCAGCGCTTTGACGTCGGTTTCGTCAAAGATCGAGAAGCCCGGCTTGTAGCCCAGCCGTTGATGCTCCTTGCGGATGATGTTCAGGCCCAGGTTGTGGAAGGTCGACACGGTCAGGCCGCGGCCTTCGCCTTTGCGCAGCAAGGTGCCGACCCGTTCTTTCATCTCCCGCGCGGCCTTGTTGGTGAAGGTCATGGCCACGATGTATTGCGCACGGATGCCGCAATTCTGGATCAGATGCGCGATCTTGCGGGTGATTACGCTGGTTTTGCCGGAACCGGCACCGGCGAGCACCAAAAGAGGGCCGCCGACGTAGTTCACGGCTTCTTGTTGCCGGGGATTGAGTCGGGACATGAGGAAAACCGGGGTCGCCTGAAAAATAGCCGCGCATTTTAGCAGGGGTGGAAAGATTCTGCCGCGACCGTCTGACAGTGTGACGTACCACGCGATCTAAATTTGCCGCTTTGGTTACTTTCCCGCAGGATGCGTGGCGAAACCTGCGGGATGTCGGCAATGGAATGGCACGACTTTAAGTGAAAATCATTTTCATTTGTGGTTTAGGATTAGCCTCTCGCTGCCCATTGTCATTTGACGGTGTCCACGTCCTAAGGAGCCAGCTTGTCCACGCCTGCCGAACCCTTGCGTCTGCTCTTGCTGGCTGATGAACCCGAATGGGCTGCAGCCTTGCGCGATTGCCTGACGCCGCTGGCGGGCACGGTAGTGATGCTCACCGCACCGAGCTGGGACGCTGTCGACAGCCTGTTCGCCACTGATCGCAATGCACTGGTGCTGGCTACCTCGAAACTGCAGCCCGCCCCCGGGCGTTGCGTGTTGCCGCTGGTGCTGTTGCTCGAGCATGAGCCGTCGCTGCCGCCACCGGGTGTCAGCGACTGGCTGATACTGGATCAACTCAGCACCGATACCCTGCGCCGCAGCCTGCGTCATGTGCGTGAGCGAGGTGTGTTGGAGTCGACCCTGCAGCGCTTGGCTGAACAGGATCCGTTGACCGGCATTGCCAATCGTCAGGGCTTCCACACCCTGCTGGCCGCGCGCCTGGCTGATAACGATGGGCGAGGCGTGGCCCTTGGTCACCTCGACCTGGACAACTTTCGTCGGGCCAACGATGCCTTGGGCCATCAGGCCGGCGACCGCCTGATCCTGCAGGTGGTCGGGCGCCTGAAAAGCCAGCTTGAGGCCGGTGATCAGGTTGCTCGCCTGGGTAGTGATGAGTTCGCCTTACTGATCGATACGCGGCGCGAGCCACAACGCGCCGAATGGATGGCTGAACGGATTACCGAGGTCCTGGCCGAACCCTACTGGGTCGACGGCGAGAGCTTGTTGCTTGGCTGCAGTCTGGGCATTGCCCATGCCCGTGCCCTGGGTGGCGCCGACCCGTTGATGTGGCATGCACACATTGCCATGCAACAGGCCAAGGGTACTCAAGGCTGCACCTTTCATATTTTCAACGAGCTGATCAACCGTAACGCCCGCAGCCTTGCCGATCTGGAAAGCGAGCTGCGCCGCGCCCTGCGTCGCGATGAACTGGAACTGCATTACCAGCCGCGGTTGAACCTGGCCGACGGCCAGATTGTCGGCCTGGAAGCGTTGGTGCGTTGGCGTCATGCTGAGCGGGGCTTGTTGCCACCCAGCGAGTTCGTGCCGCTGGCCGAGCAAAGCGGCTTGATTGTGCCATTGGGATACTGGGTGATTTCCCGTGCCCTGCGCGACATGCAGGTGCTACGTGAGCAGGGGCTGGCGCCGCTGCATATGGCGGTGAACCTGTCATTTCGTCAGTTCCAGGACAGTCAGCTGTTGGCCACCTTGAGCCGGTTGATTATCGAACACGGTGTCGATGCGCGTTGGTTGGAGTTCGAGCTTACCGAGACGGCGGTGATGCGCCGCAATGACCTGGTGCAGCAGACCATGGATGCCTTGGGCCGCTTGGGCGTGCGTTTTTCCCTCGACGATTTCGGCACCGGCTTCTCGTCTTTCGTCCACCTCAACAGCCTGCCGATCACCCTGCTCAAGGTCGATCGCAGCTTCGTTGGCGGCATGGAGCAGCGCGAAGAGAACCGCAAGCTGGTCCACGCCATGATCAACCTGGCCCATAACCTCAACCTGCAGGTAGTGGCTGAAGGGGTGGAAACCCCAGAGCAGATGGACCTTTTGCGCAGTTTTAACTGTGATCAGGTTCAGGGTTACTTGATCAGCCGGCCGTTACCGATTGATGAGTTGATGGAATTTCTGCTGAGTGGTTCGGCGCAGCAGTCAATGGCTTTGTAGCTCCTGTGGGAGCGGATGAATCCACTCCCACAGCATCTTAGGCCGCTGTAGTGGCAGCCCTGTTCGCACCGTTGGATTGCCCTAACAATCGCTTCATCCGCCACTCAAACGCCAACGTCAGGGTAATCGCCGCGCAAGCCAGGCCCGATGCCAGCCCCCACCATACGCCAACCGCGCCCATGCCGAGAGTGAACGCCAGCAACCAGGCCGCTGGCGCACCAATGACCCAGTAGCAGAACAGCCCGACCAGGAACGTGGTCTTGGCATCCTTCAGCCCGCGGATCGAACCCATGGCAATTGTTTGCACGCCATCGAACAGCTCGAACCAGGCGGCGACCATCAACAGGCTTACGGCTAGCTGGATGATGTCAGCAAAGGCCGGATCACCGTGGTCGAGGAACAGCCCAACCAGTGGGTCCGGCATCAGCCAGAACAGGATGGAAAAACCCAGCATCATCGCCGCGCCGAAGCCGATTCCGACCCGTCCGGCATGCCGTGCGCCAAGCAGGTTGTCAGCACCGTAATAGAGCCCGACACGCATGGTGACGGCATAGGACAGGCCAGCCGGGATCATGAATGCGGTCGAAACGATCTGCAGGGCAATCTGGTGGGCTGCAAGTTCGGTGCTGCCCAGCACGCCCATGCACAGCGCAGCAAAGGCGAACAGGCCAACTTCCACCGTATAGGTACCGCCAATCGGCAGACCCAGACGCCACAGCTCAGCCAAGGCTGGCCACGAGGGCCGGCTCAGGCCCTTACGAATCGGGTAGGGGGTATAGGCCGGGTGCCAGCGAATGTACAAGGCCATGGCCACCGCCATGCAGTTGGCAACGATGGCGGTCACCAGGCCAATACCGACCAGACCCAGCCTGGGCAGACCGAACATGCCTTCGATCAGCGCATAGTTGAGCAGGAAGTTGGCCACGGTACCGACCAGGCTGATGACCATCACCGGAGTCGAGCGGCCGATGGCGCTGGTAAAGCCGCGCAGGGCCATGAAACTCAGGTAGCCGGGCAGGGCAAGGGGCAGCAGGAGCAGGAACTGGGCAGCCGACTCGACGTTGTTCGGGCTCTGGCCAAGCAGCAATAGCACCGGCTCCAGGTTCCACAGTGCCAGCGCTGCGCCCAGTGCCATTGCCCAGGCCAGCCATAGCCCCGCTTGGGTCAGGCGAGTGGCGCCAGCGATATCGCCAGCTCCCTTGCGAATCGCCACCAGCGTGCCGACAGCCGCGATCACTCCCAGGCAGAAAATCGACACGAACGAATAGCTGGCCGCACCCAGGCCGCCGCCGGCCAAGGCCTGGGGACTGATGCGGGCCATCATCAGCGTGTCGGTCAGCACCATCAGCATGTGGGCCAGTTGCGAGGCGATCAGCGGACCGGCCAGGCGCAACAGTGCCTTGAGTTCATGAGTGGGTGCGGCCTGCATGGGATCGTCCTTTTCTGACGCGAGGTGAGGGAAAGTCTTTAATTCTGGGCTTTTTGACGGCTATCCACAAAAGGATAAAAACGATCATTGGCATGATTAAAACTCATGCGAGTATGATTTGGCTGACTACCTCTCGGTTTGCCTGGACGTTTTTCCATGTCGCGTCGTTTGCCGCCTCTCTACGCATTACGAGCTTTCGAAGCCGCTGCTCGGCACAGCTCGTTCACCCGTGCCGGGGATGAGTTATCGATTACCCAAAGTGCAGTCAGCCGACACATTCGTACTCTGGAAGAACACTTTGCTTGCCGATTGTTCGTACGCAATGGCCGTAGTCTGCAACTGAGTGAAGCTGCCCGGTTATTGTTGCCCGGCGTGCGTGAAGGCTTTGCTGCATTGGAGCGCGCCTGTAACACGCTGCGCAGCGAAGACGACATCCTGCGCATGAAAGCGCCTTCTACCTTGACCATGCGCTGGTTGCTGGCACGGCTCAGTCGTTTTCGTCATTTGCAGCCGGGCAACGAGGTGCAACTGACCAGCGCCTGGATGGATGTCGACCACGTCGACTTCAACCATGAACCCTTCGATTGCGCCGTACTGCTTGGCGATGGGCACTTTCCGCCGGACTGGGAGGTGGTCCGATTGTTTTCCGAGCTGCTGATCCCGGTAGGCGCACCTGAACTGCTCAATGAAGGCCCTTGGGATGCCCGACGCCTGGCCGGTGTCGAGTTGTTGCACCCGACGCCAGACAAGCGCGACTGGCGCAGTTGGTTGGCACGCATGGGCCTGACCGACAAGGTTTCACTCAAGGGCGGGCAGGTGTTCGATACGCTGGAACTGGGCATGATCGCCGCTGCGCGGGGCTATGGTGTGTCGATGGGCGATTTGTTGATGGTGGCTGAAGACGTCGCCCAGGGGCGATTGAGTTTGCCTTGGCCGGCTGCTGTGGCGAGCGGTATGGATTACTACCTGGTGTGGCCGAAGACTCGGCCGGGTGGTGAGCGGCTGCGGCGCTTGAGTGATTTCCTGCAGGGGGAGGCGGATGCAATGGACTTGCCGAAGGTGGAAATCTTCGGCGCGGCTACCGCACCCATCGCCAACAACGTGTAGGAGCCGGCCTTGCCGGCGATGGGCCGCGTAGCGGCCCTGGCCTCGTCACAGGTTTGGCAGGTCCAACGCCTTGGCGCACGTCTGCAGCGATCGCTGCTGGCTCTGCGCATAAAGCTCCAGCTCATCCTGCACTGATTTGCCCAGCGCCTGCTCAAAAGCATCGCGATTGGCATTGCTGCCATATTCACTCTGCGCATCATCACCCAGGTTGGACTGGAAGATCCCTGCCGCACTAACTGGCAGGAAGTCCTCATACACCAACGCTTCGAAATGCACGTGGCCAGCGTCGATCAAGCCATCCAGCGAAGTGGGACGCCCTGCGTCGCCGCGTGCGGCCATGCCGCGCTCGGTGGCAAAGTAGCGAAAGTACGCCAGCCCTTGCTCACGCATCTGCGCCAGGTCATCCGGGAAGGCCTGGAAGCTGCTCTTGAGCAGGTCCATATAGCGCTCGGCGTTGACTTCGGCCGGTACGCCTCCCAGTGCCTCGCGCGCCGCGTCGAGCAGTCGGTCGTACAGCTGGCGCCCCTTGGGCGTCAGCGCAGCGCCACGTTGCTCGATCTCGCCGAAGCGTGCGGTGTGACTGCCGTCAGCGTCACCGTGTTGACCGCTGAACGCGACCTGTTCCTGCAGCGCCTTGAAGCTGGTTTGACGCAGCAGAATCGGGCAGCGCCGCGGTGGTGGGCCTTCGATCACAGCCTTGGGTGGAATACCCTTGGCTGGCATGCCCAACTGGATGGAATCGATGTCCAGGGTACGTGGGGTCAGGTGGTTGATGTGAGGGCCTTTGAATGCCACCACGTCGGCGATCAGCCGGTGCTGGTCGTGCAGTTGCTGATACTGCTCGGCGGTCACCGTGGCGTCATGGTGCCAACGGAAGGTGTGCAGGGCTTCGTCAACAAAGGTGTTGGCATCCTCGGCATTCAGGCCACCCTCCCGCTCGAGCTGTTGAATCAGCTCCAGAGCGCGCGGGGTGAAGATCTGCCGCTTGCTCAGGATCTGCCGGGACAGTTCACGCAACGCCGGGTTGTCGATCAGCTCCAGGCGCAACAGCGAGGTAAAGACCCGGAACGGACTGACATGCAGGGATTGTTCGTGCACGGCGCGAAAGGCGGTGGAGTGCACTGGTACGCCCGCTGAGCTGAGGTCGTAGTAACCCACAGGTTGCATGCCCATGACGGCGAACAGGCGAGCGATGGTCGCCAGCTCCTCGCCAGTGCCGACGCGGATGGCGCCGTGCCGCTCCTGATCCAAGCGCTCGATCTCGCCGGTCCAGCGCAAGGCCTGGGCTACTTCCGGCTGTTGGGTCATGACCTGCTGGTTGACTTCGCTCACCAGCGACAACAGGGTGCCGTAGAGCGGCACTTCCTCTTTGTACATGAGCGACATGGCGGCAGAGAACTGCGCGCGAATGCTGTCCGGGCTGACGAAATCTTGAGCGGGCATCGAAAGCTTCCTGGTGAAGTGGGTACCCCTACATGAAAGCGAGGAATGTACTTCTCTCGCAAGCGAAAAAAAGTCGATGAGTCATTCCGTTAATTCTTAACCTTCCGTTGCCACCTCGGCAGCGATCCAGTCGACCAAGGCACGCACCTTGGGAACTTCCGCCGCGTGCTCGGCAAACGCCAGAAAATGCGAACCATTGCTGCGCATGCTGTGCTGCCAGGGCACAACCAATTTGCCTTCCGCCAGCTCTTGCGCCACCAGGTAGCGCGGCACCAGCGCTACACCGCAACCGGACTGGGCCGCACTGAGGCTCATATAGAAGGTGTCGAAGCGCGGCCCGTGGTAGCTGTGGGCAGAATGCAAACCTTGTTCGAGGAACCACTCATGCCAGGCCTCTGGGCGCGAAGTGCTTTGCAGCAGGACCAACTCGGACAGCTCGCTGGCGTCGTGCAGAGTGCGGCCTTGCAACAGCTCTGGTGCGCAGACCGGCAGCACTTCTTCACCGAACAGTTCGACGCACGTTGCGCCAGGCCAGGTGCCCTGGCCGAAGAAGAACACCACGTCGGCCTTACCCTGCAGCAAGGCGAAGGGCTCCATCTCATTGCGGATATCCAGGTGGATATTCGGGTGGCGCTTGCCGAAGCCTTTGAGGTGCGGAATCAGCCAACGCACGCCAAAACTCGGTTGAGTGGCTACCTTCAATACTTCGGTTTGCTCGCCGTACGAGAGGATGTAGCGGCTGGACATATCGACCTGGGTAAGGATCTTGTTGACCTCGGCCAGGTACAACGCGCCTGCTGGTGTCAGTTGCAAACGCCGACGGATGCGCAGGAACAGGTGATGGCGAAGCATCTCCTCCAGTTGCGCGACTTGTTTACTCACCGCGCTCTGGGTCAGGTGCAGCTCTTCGGCGGCGCGGGTGAAGCTCAGGTGCCGGGCGGCAGCCTCGAAACACTGCAGAGCGGCCATCGATGGCACCAGACGTTTGGACATAGCGGTCTCTAAGCGGGTAGATCATTACCTGGCGGAATGATATGCAGAATAAAGGTCGTTTGTTGCACCAGAGTGATCGGATTAATACTGATCCGGATCACTAATTCAACCACTCATCGCATGCAGGAGAAGAAAATGGTTGATGGACTGCTTGACCGCCTCGGTGTCCCGGCCAGTGCCTACACCCACGGCAACCATCCCGTTCACACCCCTATCGACGGCAGCGCGATTGCCTCGGTGCACCTGGAGAGCAAAGCTCAGGTCGTGGCCAAGATCGATAAGGCCGAACAAGCCTTTCAAGCCTGGCGCACTGTCCCGGCGCCGCGTCGCGGTGAGCTGATTCGCCTGTTTGGCGAAGTGCTGCGCGAAAACAAGGCCGCCTTGGGTGAACTGGTGTCTGTCGAAGCCGGCAAGATCACTCAGGAAGGCCTGGGTGAAGTGCAGGAAATGATCGACATCTGCGACTTCGCCGTGGGCCTGTCGCGCCAGTTGTACGGCCTGACCATCGCCTCCGAGCGCCCAGGTCACCACATGCGTGAAACCTGGCATCCGCTGGGCGTGGTCGGCGTCATCAGCGCCTTCAACTTCCCTGTCGCGGTCTGGGCCTGGAACACCTCGCTGGCGCTGGTCTGCGGTAACGCCGTAGTCTGGAAGCCCTCGGAGAAGACGCCGCTGACCGCCCTGGCTTGCCAGGCGCTGTTTGACAAAGCCGTGAAAGCCTTCGGTGACGCACCCGAAGGCCTGAGCCAACTGATCATCGGTGATCGCGAAGCCGGTGAGGCCTTGGTTGATGACCCGCGCGTGCCGCTGGTCAGTGCCACTGGCAGTACCCGCATGGGGCGTGAAGTTGGCCCTCGCGTTGCTGCCCGCTTTGGTCGCAGCATCCTCGAGCTTGGTGGCAACAATGCCATGATCCTGGCACCGAGCGCCGATCTGGACCTGGCCGTGCGCGGCATCCTGTTCAGCGCCGTTGGTACGGCTGGTCAGCGTTGCACCACCCTGCGTCGCCTGATTGTGCACCGTTCGATCAAGGACGAAGTCGTGGCACGGGTCAAAGCTGCGTACGCCAAGGTGCGTATCGGTGACCCGCGCAAAGACAACCTGGTCGGTCCGCTGATCGACACGCTTTCCTTCAGCGCCATGCAAGACGCCCTGGCGCGTGCTCGTGACGAAGGGGGTCAGGTGTTCGGTGGTGAGCGGCAGTTGGCGGAACAGTATCCAAACGCTTACTACGTGTCTCCGGCCATCGCCGAGATGCCCGCGCAGAGTGCGGTGGTGCGTCATGAAACCTTCGCCCCGATTCTCTACGTGTTGACCTATGACGACTTCGAAGAGGCCCTGCGCCTGAACAACGAAGTGCCGCAAGGCCTGTCCTCGTGCATCTTCACCACTGACCTGCGTGAAGCCGAGCGCTTCCAGAGCGCCTCGGGCAGCGACTGTGGTATCGCCAACGTCAACATTGGCACCAGCGGTGCCGAGATCGGCGGTGCGTTTGGTGGCGAGAAAGAAACCGGTGGTGGCCGTGAGTCGGGCTCCGACGCCTGGAAAGCCTACATGCGTCGGCAAACCAATACGGTGAACTATTCCCGTGAACTGCCGCTGGCGCAGGGGATTGTGTTCGACTGATCACTGCGTTGGCGTTATCGCTGACAAGGCCAGCTCCGTGCAGGAGCCGGCTTTGCCGACGATAGGCGCACCACCGAATAAGAATAATGAGGAAGCCGGCCATGCCAGAGCTGCGTCAACAATGTCTGTGGGAACACGTCACCAAGCTCGCTGCGCCGGTCGATAAGCTGGCCAGCGAACTCAAGGCCGACGTCTGTGTCATCGGCGGCGGTATTACCGGATTGAGCGCAGCGCTGCACCTGCTCGAACAGGGCAAGTCAGTGATCCTGCTGGAGGCTTGGAAAATCGGCCACGGCGGTTCTGGGCGCAACGTCGGCCTGGTCAACGCCGGTACTTGGATTCGTCCCGATGATGTCGAAGCGACCCTCGGCCAGCAGCAAGGTAGCCGCCTGAACACGGTGCTTGGCGAAGCGCCGGCCGAAGTCTTCGCCACCATCAAGCGCTTGGGCATCGACTGCCAGGCACACAACACCGGCACCCTGCACATGGCCCACAACGCCACGGGCGTTGCCGATCTCGAAGCCCGCCATCAACAGTGGACTCGGCGCGGTGCCGACGTCGAACTGCTTACCGGAGCGCGCTGCGAGGAATACTGCGGTACCGACAAGATTTCCGCTGCGCTGCTCGATCGCCGCGCTGGCACCATCAACCCCATGGCCTACACCCAAGGCTTGGCTGCTGCCGTCACCCGTTTGGGTGGGCAGATTTTCCAGCAATCTGCTGTCGAAGGCCTGGCGCGCGAAGGCCACAGCTGGCGAGTGAAAACCGCCAACGGTGCGGTCAGTGCCGACAAGGTGGTGATTTCTACCGGCGCCTACACCGAAGGTGATTGGACCACTCTGCAGAAGCACTTCTTCCGTGGTTACTACTATCAGGTCGCCTCCGCGCCGTTGCATGGCGCAGCTGCTGACAACGTGCTCAAGCATGGTCAGGGCTCGTGGGACACACGCACAGTGCTGAGCAGCATTCGTCGCGACGATGAAGGCCGCCTGCTGCTTGGCAGCCTGGGGCGGGTCGACAACAAGCCGAGCTGGTTCATCCGCAGCTGGGCTGATCGCATTCAGAACCACTACTTCCCGCAGTTGGGCAAGGTTGAGTGGGAAATGCACTGGACCGGCTGCATCGACTTTACCCCCGACCACCTGATGCGCCTGTTCGAGCCGGCGCCAGGCCTGGTGGCAGTAACCGGTTACAACGGCCGCGGCAATACCACCGGCACGGTGATCGGTAAAGCTTTTGCCCAGTTCCTGCTGGAGGACAACCCGGATGCTCTGCCGATTCCGTTCTCGGTAATGAAACCGGTATCGGCCCCAGCGCTGCGTACCGGCTTCTACGAAACCGGTTTTTCGCTGTATCACGCCGGGCAGTGCTTGCGCGTAGTGCTGTAGCGCTTACGACTTGTGCAGCCAGCTAAGAAAGCCGCCTTTCTTGATGGCTGCCGGTTTCTGTTCCAGCAATGACAGGTTGGTTTGCTGACGGATACGTTGCAGCTTGGTCAGCGCCGTTTTGACTTCTTGGCGTTCTTCCAGGCAACTGCGCACGTTGTCCTTGTCGATGCGATACAACAGGCAACTGGTCAGGCTACGGAACTCAGCAATCGACTGCTCTTCGTCGAGCAGGCCTTCAGCCGCGAGTACTTCGCCCGGGCCCATGCGCCCGGCTTCGATCAGCTTGTCGCCATCACGGATCGACGCCGAGACCACGCCGGTGCCGATGACCAGCAAGTAGTCAGAGCTGTCGCCAACACCCAGGATGACCTGGTCGGCCAAGTACTCCACTGTGGTCATGCGCTGACTGAGGTTGTCTTTCTCGTCACTGCTCAGCGAGCGGAAGATTCGTACATCCTCTAGCAACGCACGTTGACGACTCCAGCCCAGCGAGGACGGTGTATCGGCGTTCCACACTACGCCGGTGGCCTCCAGGTGGCGGTGGGCGAGGTCAAACATTTGGTTGCGAACCTCGGTCTTCTGGCTCATGGAACTGACGAAGCCACTGGCTTCATACTCGACCGATTCCAGCGATGAGCTTTTGATCGTGACTTTGGGCTTGGGCGCGGCCAACAGCAGACGAGTGCCTTGCAGGGTTTTTTCCAGGGCATCGAGCACGCGGCGGGGGCGTACTTTGGCCGGCACCACTACGGTAATGGAGACACCGTGGACATCGTTGGGCTGGCTGAAATTGAGTAGCTTGGCCTTGGCCGCCACCGAGTTGGGAATCACCGCCAAGCTACCGTTGCCGGTCAGTAGTCGCGTTGCCCGCCAGTCGATGTCGATCACCTTGCCTTCGGTGCCGTCGATGCTGATCGAGTCGCCGATCTGGTAGGGGCGGGTGGTGTTGAGGACGATCCCCGAGAACACGTCACTGAGGGTGCTTTGCAGCGCCAAACCGATGACGATTGCCATTACCCCGGAGGTGGCCAGCAGGCCTTTGACCGGTAACTGCAGCACATAGGCGGCTGCGGCAACGATGGCAACGAGGAAGATCACCGCCCCCAGCACATCCTGCAACAGTCGCCCGGTATGGCTGCTGCGCGCCACCAGGATTACCCCGATGGCCACGGTAATGGTGCGCGCAGCGAACAGCCACCAAGCGATGCCCAGTACCGTGGCCAGCAGATTGCGCGCCACATCATCTGCCCAGGGCGCCGGCTGCAGTGGGCTGATGCCAGCACTGATCAGCACCCCGGTAAACAACAGGAACACACCAAGGCGCAGGCCGATACGCCAGGCACGCCGCTCAATCGCAAGCATTTGCCAGAGCAGCAGGTCGAGTGCGATCAGGCTAACGCCGATCAGCAAGGGGTAACTCTGGATGAATGCAAACATTCCGATCTCGCGGCGGTGGGCTGTTGCTAGTAAAGAGCAGGTTGGCGGTAATTACTACAGGCTCTTACTAGCGTCACAGCTCACCGCGCACTGGCGGGATCAGAACATCAGGTAGACGCTGGCGCTGGTCTGGTCCAGGTCGATATCGCCGACCTGCAGGACTTCCTGCTCCAGGCGCACCCCAATGTTGCGAAATACATCCATCTCGACACCAAGGCCGTAGGTCATGTCCAGGTCGCTGCTATCGCCTGCGATGTCATTGTCGGCGTCCCAGGCATGCACACCAGCACTGGCGAACAGACGAATGCGCTGACCAATCGGTACGCCGAAGTGGGCTGTGGCCTGTAGCGAGTGGCCTTCGAAGTCGCCGTCCTTGCCGCTGAAGTTGCCCAAGTCTACCCAGGCGCCTTCCACCGCCAGGTAAGGGTTCAGTCGGTAGCCGACGAACGCCTTGTAAGCGTTATCGTCGTCACTGAGTTGGTGCTCATCAGTTTCCACTTTGGTTACACCACCTCCAAGATAGAGGCCACGATCATCTGCCATGGCGCTTACAGAGCTGAATACAACCAGAGCGGCTACAAACTGTTTTGCGAATTTCATCTTACGTCCAATGTGTTTTTGGTTAATAGGGAGGATTGGCGGGCTCAGGTCGAAACCTTCGGCTGGAACTCTCTGTCCAAGCGTTCGCGAATCAGCTGCGCCGCGGAGTCCATGGCGGGATAAATGTCCTCGACGACAGGGCCTTTGTCCTGATCGATGTTTCTGCCACTGGCCCGGTCGATGGCGCGGCCAAGGGTTTCACCGGTCAGGCTGTCGCTGACCTCGCTCTGGAAGAACAGATAGAGGGTTTCATCGCGCACACCGGTAGCATGCAGGGAGAGGCCAACCAGCATGCCGATGGGGATGTATTCGGTGACATTGGGATCACGTGGCGTGCGCTCGATATCGGCAATCGATACTTGCAGTGAAAGTGCCCCGGCAGTGGGCCCATCTACTAGCTGATAACCACCGGCAGTCAGTTGTTTTTCCAGCGCATTGCGGAAGTGCACTCGGAGTTTGTTTGCGTCAGTTGAATAATTGGCAAGTCGAGGGTCGGTACTGTCGAAAGTAATAGTTTTCGGCAAGTTAATAAATATTGCCTTGTCATGGTCTTTCGACAACGGTGCGCTGGATTTTTTCCAGGCCATGGTAGCGTCGTCGTTCTCGATGATGTGTAACGTGTCGTTGGACTTCTGTTGTTCAGCCGTTATTGCAGTGTCGATGGTGGGAGCCATCGAACAACCGAACAGGCTCATGGTGAGCAATAGAATGGCAAGATTTTTAACGGGCATGGAGATTCCTGTTGATGTCACTTTGATGTGACCGATCTATCCCCACTCTGGGCCTAGAGCGAGGAAAACAGGAATCAAAAATCGTTATTTATGACCTGCTAGCCGCGCCAGCCAAGGCGCGGCAAGGGCTCAATCATTCATACAGCGCAAGCGATCAAGTTCGAGGATGTAATAGCACAGCGAGTGGCTGTCGGTAGGGATGACGGCCAGATTGAGGATGGAGCCGATACGGAAATACTGCCGAGCAAAAAGCAGCTCAGAATTGCGGCTGACGTCGAACAGCTCCTCCTGGCTGCTGGCTTTAACATCTTCAACCTTGATTTTAATTCGCCACCTCGAAACATCAACCAGCGAGGTGCCCACCGCGACATGTCGCTCTTTATCGCCCAGACGCTCGAGAACACTCAGAACGGCGCTAGGTTCACTGATCGTAAACCCTTCTTTGAAATCCAGAAGTTCGTGCCCCATAAAATGGTGCCCGACGGATCGATAAGGCTGGCTGTTTATATACGGGCGGGGTAGTGTCATGAACAGTACCACGAGGCACGCTAAAATAACTGAAGCGATAACCAACCAGTGATACCAAGTAGCTCGTAAGTTATTCATTTTTCACCGGTGACGCATTTTCTTAACATGCTGATGAAGCGCTCATCTTGAAACTGATACTCGAGATTGTAAGCCTCGCCTGTTTCCCTGATGCATGATAAGTTTATACGCGGACCTGTACGGCTAATAAAAACCTGGCCTTTCAAATTTTGATCGGGCAAGCCTGCATTTAAAAAGTCGGCTTTAAGTTTGTTAACCTCAAGCTCGCTTTTACCCACTGCGGAAATTGTAAGTTCACCTTGCTCAATTGTTGTCATGTGCATTTCAGTGGTTGGCTTGTACCAGCTGTATATATGCCAAAGGGTGAATAGAGTGACAATTGCCGCCGTCAGATAGCCCAGCCAGACCGCCGCACCAATGCCGTGCCTGGTGTCAGGCAGGTTTGCAGGTATCGTCGTGCTGGGAGCGCGAGCAGGCGGTGGCTCCTCAACGGGATCATCCGCAACCTCGGGGAGCGCGACCAGAAAGTCGCTGTTGAACCGATAGCCGCGTCGCGGCACGGTGATCACTATTTCGTGATCTTTGCCGTCGCCCAGTATGTTTCTGAGCATGAAGATTGACTGGTTGAGGCTACCGGCGGAGACCACCCGATCATCCCAGGCAAACTCAAGGATGGCCTCACGGGAGCAGATCGCTCCAGGTTCCATCAGCAAGAGTTCGAGTATCCGCGACTCGGCGCGGGCAAGTGTTAGTTCCTCGGGTGCGCCGGGTATTTTGTTGATAATAATCTTGCAGTGTTCAGGAATAAACTCCACAAGAGCGCTATTCTTTAGTCGAAATTGGTGGATCATCAAGCAATACGCGCGTTGTGAAATTCCCCGCTATTATAAGGGTCACATTAAATGAAGCAAGTCGACGAAGTGTTCTTGCTATTGCTCTGTTGGCTTCATAAAATAGTGGGCTTTATATATTTCAAGATTGAAATAATTCACGTCGAAGTTGTCGGTCGGTACTGCAGTGCCTCGCCAAGGTGGCTCCGGTCAATCTGTTCGGCGTTTTCAAGATCGGCCAGCGTCCGGGCCACCTTCAACAGCCGATGTGCTGCACGCAGCGACAGCGTAAGGCGCTCGCAGGCACTTTCCAGCCACTGCTGGTCGGCGCTGGACAGTCCGCAATACTGGCGTAGCCCCGGCAAGTCGATAAAGGCATTGGCGCATCCCTGACGCTGGTGCTGGATATCACGGGCAACGGCGACCTGCGCTGCAATAGTGGCGCTGCTCTCGCCCTCGCTGGCAGCCGGCGACAACGCCGTGGCTTCGCGAGCGACAGTCAGGTGCAGGTCGATGCGGTCGAGCAAAGGGCCAGAGAGCTTGTTGCGATAACGCTGAATCTGATCACTGCCACAGCGACAGCGCCCGGTGGGATCACCCAGATATCCACAGGGGCAGGGATTCATCGCGGCGACCAGTTGAAAGCGTGCCGGGAAGCGGATTTTGTCTTTGGCCCGAGCGATAACGATCTCGCCTGACTCCAGTGGCTCGCGCAACACCTCCAGCACCCGCCGTTCGAACTCCGGCAACTCATCCAGAAACAGCACGCCATGATGGGCGAGGGTAATCTCGCCAGGTTGCGGTCGGCTGCCGCCACCCACCAGCGCCGCGCCGGACGCCGAGTGGTGAGGGTGTCTGAACGGTCGCTGTGGCCAGCTACTCAGCGGCACATGACTGGCGACTGATTGAATGGCTGCCACTTCCAGTGCTTCGCGCTCATCGAGTGGCGGCAACAGGCCGGGCAGACGGCTGGCGAGCAAGGTTTTACCGGTACCCGGCGGGCCGCTGAAGAGCAAATTGTGTGCACCCGCGGCGGCGACCAGTAGGGCACGCTTGGCTGCTTGCTGGCCCTGAACTTCATTCAGGTCCGGGTAGGGGCGAACGTGCAGCAGCAAACCATTAGCCGCGTAGGGATTGAGTGGCGTCTGTCCGTTGAGGTGGGCCACCAATTCCAGCAGGTGCCCGACTGCAAACACCACCAACCCTGAGGCCAGGCAGGCTTCCTCCGCATTTTCTTGTGGGATTACCAACGCGCGCCCGGCGGCGCGTGCTGCCAAGGCTGCGGGCAGTACACCTTGCACCGGCCGTATGGCCCCGGACAGGGCGAGTTCGCCGAGGCATTCCAACTCATTAAGGGCAGCGCTCGGAAACTGCCCATTGGCGGCAAGAATGCCTAAGGCAATCGCTAGATCGAAGCGGCCGCCGTCCTTGGGCAAATCGGCGGGCGCGAGATTAAGGGTGATACGCCGGGCAGGAAATTCCAGGCCGGAATTAAGGATCGCGCTGCGCACGCGGTCTTTGCTTTCTTTGACCGTGGCTTCTGGCAAGCCGACCAGGGTTAGCGCCGGCAAACCGTTGGCCAGATGCGCTTCAACATTGACGGCAGGGGCTGAGACACCGACTTGGGCACGGCTGTGGACAAGGGCGAGGGACATGAACGCTCCATGATCTAGACGAAACCGCGTCCTGCGGCTCTGTAAGGATAGTGGGGCGGGGAGGGGGAGAGGGCAGAAGAGTGAGTCTGATCTTTTCAGCGGGAAAGGCGACCAGCTTGTCAGCGATGGCATGTGCAGGGAGCCGATACATGTCCAGTTGTAGCTGTTTTCTGTCAGACGCTTCTGATTCATGCTTCCGGCGCCGCTGCTCTACTGCACCTGCCCAGGTGCATGCCTACCCTGCGACTGTCGTTGACGATTCAACGACCGGATTTAGCAGTCCAGGCATAAGCAAAGCACCATATCCCAGGTGCGGGTTTCCCCGCCTGGTCAATGGCGGCTGTACGTGGGGCACCTTCGGGTGCACCGGTTCCTATGCTCGGTCTGCTAACCCGCGTATAGCTGCCACCCTATTCGTTTAGCAGCGAACGGTGGGCGCTCCATGGGAGTTGCCTGATGAAAAAGCCTGTTCCTGATCCGCCCTTTGTCGAAACCATTGAGCGGGCGGTCACCAGCTGTCCCGAGCATCCGCCACTGTTCAGCGTCTGTGCCGGTATCAGTGCTGAAGATGCACTGGTGTAGCCGCAGCCTGGCGGCGGCTACGGTATCTATTCAGCCGCAGGCGGGTTCAGGCGCGCTTCCATTTCGCCAACTTTGGCTTCCAGTGCTTCAAGGCGCGCACGGGTGCGGGCCAACACCACCATCTGACTATCGAATTCTTCCCGGCTGACCAGTTCCAGTTTGCTGAAACCGCTTTGCAGCAGGGCCTTGAATTGGCTTTCGAGTTCGGCGCGAGGTTGCGAGGTGTCGCCGCTGAACAGGCGCGAGGCTTGGTCGCTCAGGGCATCGAGAAAGGCTTTGGGCGCGAGCATGTTCGGCTATCCGCTGTATCCAAATGGGGCGCCAGTGTAGCACGCAGCTTTGCCCGCCTAATGCTGCACGCTTTTTGCGCATGACCCCGAATCGGCGCGCACCATAATCGTGCAGCGAAACGTTGCTGGCGCCTGGCCAATCACCACAGGCCAACGCAAGTGTCTGTAATTGGACGATTTAGCGGATCTGGCAAGGTTTCTGCTAAGACCCTTATGACCCATGCACTGATGCAGTCACCGTCAACGACGCGTTACAAAGCCAGGCGCTGCGCTTAGACTTGAGTCGGGTTTGTTTTCCTGGGGCAAGTCCACCAATTCGGGAGAGAGTTTCATGAAGCTAGTCACTGCCATCATCAAGCCGTTCAAGTTGGACGACGTGCGCGAGTCGCTGTCTGAAATCGGCGTGCAGGGTATTACTGTCACTGAAGTCAAAGGCTTCGGTCGGCAGAAGGGCCACACCGAGCTGTATCGCGGCGCTGAATATGTGGTTGATTTCCTGCCCAAGGTGAAGATCGACGTCGCCATCGACGACAAGGATCTGGACCGGGTCATCGAAGCGATCACCAAAGCTGCCAACACCGGCAAGATCGGTGACGGGAAGATTTTCGTGGTCAATCTGGAACAGGCGATTCGCATCCGTACCGGCGAAACCGATACCGACGCGATCTAAAAAAAGCCTCACCAAACCCCAACGCCCCAGGAGATAACAATATGACTCTGCGTCAATTCGCAGGGCTAGGAGCCCTTTTGTCCCTCGTAATGCCTGGCCTGGCCATGGCAGAGGAGGCAGCCCCGGTACTCAACTCCGGCGACACCGCCTGGATGTTGACTGCCACCGCCTTGGTGCTGTTCATGACCATCCCCGGTCTGGCCCTGTTTTACGGCGGTATGGTGCGTTCCAAGAACGTGCTGTCGGTGATGATGCAGTGCTTCGCGATCACCGGTTTGATCAGCGTTTTGTGGGTGGTGTACGGCTATAGCCTGGCATTCGATACCACCGGCATGGAGCAAGGTGTAGTCAACTTCAATTCCTTCGTTGGCGGTTTGTCCAAGGCGTTCCTCGCCGGTGTGACCCCAGCGAGCCTGACCTCTTCGACGGCCCTGTTCCCTGAGGCCGTATTCATTACCTTCCAGATGACCTTTGCGATCATCACCCCGGCGCTGATCGTCGGTGCCTTTGCCGAGCGTATGAAGTTCTCGGCGATGCTGATCTTCATGGCCATCTGGTTCACCTTGGTCTATGCACCGATTGCGCACATGGTCTGGAGCGGCAACGGCGGCCTGATGTGGGACTGGGGCGTGCTGGACTTCGCTGGCGGCACCGTGGTGCACATCAACGCCGGTATCGCCGGCCTGGTGGCGTGCCTGGTACTGGGCAAGCGCAAGGGCTTTCCGACCACACCAATGGCTCCACACAACCTCGGCTACACCCTGATGGGCGCGGCTATGCTGTGGATCGGTTGGTTCGGTTTCAACGCCGGTTCCGCGGCGGCTGCCAACGGTACTGCGGGCATGGCCATGCTGGTGACCCAAATCGCTACCGCCGCCGCCGCCTTGGGCTGGATGTTCGCTGAATGGCTGACCCACGGTAAGCCAAGTGCCCTGGGCATCGCTTCAGGTGTGGTCGCTGGCCTGGTCGCCATTACCCCGGCTGCTGGCACCGTCGGCCCGATGGGCGCCCTGGTGATTGGTCTGGTCGCCGGTGTGATTTGCTACTTCTGCGCCACCAGCCTCAAGCGCAAGCTCGGCTACGACGACTCCCTGGATGCCTTCGGGGTGCATGGCATCGGCGGTATCGTCGGCGCGATTCTGACCGGCGTGTTCGCCGCTCCTGCACTGGGCGGCTTTGGGGCCGTCGAAGACATCGGCGCACAAGTCTGGATTCAGGCCAAAGGCGTCGGCTTTACCGTGATCTACACCGCGATCGTCACCTACGTGATTCTCAAAGTGCTGGACCTGGTGATGGGCCTGCGGGTTAACGAAGAAGAAGAGTCGGTTGGTCTCGACCTGGCGCAACACAACGAGCGCGGCTACAACCTGTAACGCCTCGAAAAAAACTTGCCCGGCTCGCCGGGCATTTTTTTGCCTGCAATTTGTCGGATTCCGGCAACGCAAACGGTTTCTTCGCGCGCTTTTGCCGTTGCTTTTTCGAGCGGCTTCACGAAGGCAGAAAACTTACAGCACAGAGTGATAGTTAGGCACTTTGCTTTTTCTCTGAGCACGCTAGAATGCGCGCCGAAGGGAGCTGACAAGCTGTCCGCAAACTTCGTTACCCTTTGCTAGGCTTGCCAATGAGCAGGCCGATCATGCCAGGGTAGGCCGACGGGTTCACTGTCGGCGGCTCTTTAATTTCGTCAGGTCCTGCCAAGCGTAGGGCCTGCACGGCGTACGCCAGATGCCATGGCGCGCGCCTGAGGTGGCGGCAAACCCGCGACCCTGTGAATTTTTCCGGTAGCTGTCGATTTGTGGCGCTGCTGGTCTATAACTAATCTGCTTTTCGCAAGTCATGAGGTAGAACATGAGCGACGACGATCTGGAAACTGACGACCTCGAAGTAGGCGACGAAGACGAAGGTGATGAAGGCCTCGAAGCGGCAGCTGATGATGTAGCTGACGACAGTGGTGATGACAGCCCGGTGCCTGCTGCCAAAGGCAAGGCCAAGTCGGCAGCCGTCTCGGTAGACGATATGCCGAGCATGGAAGCCAAGCAGAAGGAACGTGATGCGCTGGCCAAGGCCATGGAAGAGTTTCTCTCCCGTGGTGGCAAGGTGCAGGAAGTGGAGGCCAATGTGGTCGCCGATCCGCCCAAGAAGCCGGACAACAAGTACGGTAGCCGCCCTATCTGAGTGGTTTCGTCAGCAAGAAAGCCCGCCGTCGCTGCGGGCTTTTTTGTGGGCGTTCATCGCCAGCTATTAAGCAGCTCAGGCAGTTGCGAGAGGCGCTGGATCTCAGCATCAGGACGACTCTCGGCTTCCCAGGCCTTACCCTGTGGGTTGAACCAGATTGCCCGCAGGCCGGCCCGCTGGGCCCCGGCGATGTCATCACCAGGGTGATCGCCAATATGCACAGCGGCGTGAGCTTCAACCTGGCCCTGGCGCAAGGCTTCGAGGAAGGGTTGCGGGTCAGGTTTGCCAATGCCGATATCTTCGGCGCACAAGGCAAACTTGAAATAGTCGGCCAGCCCCAGGCGGCGTACATCGGCATTGCCGTTGGTGACCACGCCAAGGGTGTAATGGCGGCGGAGGATTTCCAGCACCGGTTGCACCTCTGGGAAGATATCGATCTGGTGTCGGGCGTGGAGAAACACCTCAAAGCCTTCGTTGGCCAGCTCGCGGGCTTTGTTTTCGCTGTAGCCAACATCTTCCAGGGCATGGAACAACACGCGGCGGCGCAAGGCGCTGATGCGGTGCTTGAGCCCTGGCTCGGCGTGTACCAGGCGCTCGCGGATGGCGTACAGATGCTCTACCGGTACGGCGCCAAGGTCGGGTGCATTGGCGGCCAGCCAGTCACGCAGGATGGCTTCGGCGCTGACAATCACCGGAGCGGTATCCCACAGGGTGTCGTCAAGATCAAAGGTGATCAGTTCGATACTCATGAATCGCTGCCCTTACTGCGTTTGGCCCGGGGGTGGGCGCTGTCATAGACGGCGGCCAGATGCTGGAAATCAAGGTGAGTGTAGATCTGTGTGGTAGCGATGTCGGCATGGCCGAGCATCTCCTGTACGGCGCGCAGGTCCTGGGAGGATTCCAGCAGGTGGCTGGCGAAGGAGTGTCGCAACATGTGCGGGTGCAGGTTCTGCCCCAGCTCCCGGGCTCCAGCGGCCTGCACGCGCAGTTGAATGGCACGTGGGCCCAGACGCCGTCCTTGTTGGCTGACGAATACCGCGCCATCTTGCGGACCGCTGCCGCTGCGCAGGGGCAGCCATTGTTCAAGGGCTTCGCGGGCTTTGCGGCCGACCGGTAATACGCGGGTCTTGCTGCCTTTACCGTGAACCTGAACCAGGCCAGCGGGCAAGTCCAATTGTTCGAGGTTGAGGCTGGTCAACTCCGACAGTCGCAGCCCCGAGGAGTAAAACAGCTCGAGCATGGCCTGGTCGCGTCGGGCGAGAAATTCGTCTTCTACTGCGCCTTCGAGCAGTTGCAGGGCACGGTCGGTGTCGAGGGTCTTGGGCAGGCGTCGTTCGCCCTTGGGCGCGGACAGGCCGTTGGCCGGGTCGTGGCTGCAGATACCTTCACGATTGAGGTAGCGGTAGAAGCCGCGCACGGCTGAAAGCAGGCGCGCCAGGCTGCGCGAAGATTGACCCTGATGATGTTGTCGGGCAATGAACTGGCGCAGGTGCTGGATTTGCAGGGCATTCCAGCTGTTGATACCGCCCTTGGCGCAGTAGGCCAGGACATTATCGAGGTCGCGACGGTAAGCCAGCTGAGTATGCTCGGACACCTGGCGTTCGTTGCGCAGGTGCGCGCTGAAAGCCTGCAGCTGGCGTTCCATCAGCGCACCGGGCGCAAGGTCTGGGTAAAGCGAGGCACCACGCGGCCAAGCACTTCGGCGATATAACTGAGGAACAGGGTGCCGACGCTGCTCTTGTAGTGCTGCGGATCACGGCTGGCGATGGCCAGGACGCCATGCAGGCCTTGGTGATTGAGGGTGGCGACAGCCGTTGAGCCGACCTCCTTGCGCTGTTCTTCACCGAACAAAAAGTCCAATTCATGATCGCGCAGGTTGCCGCTAACGGTCTTGCCGCTGCACAGCAGGCCACCAATGGCTTGCTGGGCGTCGGCGCTGTTGACCCAACGGCCGACCGGCGCGGCGGTGTCACCGAACAGGATCAGGCTGACGAAGGGCACCTTGAACTCCTGACGCAGGCTGTCTTCGACGGCCATGACCACTGCTTCCAGGCTGTCGGCATCGAGCAGGTCGAGAATCAGTCGACGAGTTTTGTCGAACAGGCGGTCGTTGTCACGCGCTACGTCCATCAACTGCGAGAGGCGATGACGCATCTCGATGTTGCGGTCGCGCAGCAACTTGAGTTGGCGCTCCACCAGCGAGACGCTATCGCCGCGCTGGTGGGGGATGTGCAGCTCACTGAGCAGTTCATCGTGCTCGGCGAAGAACTTCGGGTTGTCGCGCAAGTAGGCAACCACGGCCTCAGCCCCGAAGGCGGGCGTTGAGCCCTCGGCGCTAAGGTCGGTGGGCTGTGCGGCGGGCGCCTGGGGCTGATCGCTCATGGTCGATACTCACTCATAGTCGAACCTGTCCTTCAAACACACGAACGGCTGGGCCGGTCATCAGTACTGGCGTGCCCGGACCACCCCACTCGATGGACAGGCGCCCACCGGGAAGGTCGATCAGCAGCGGCGAGTCCATCCAGCCTTGGCTGATCGCGGCCACGGCAGCAGCGCAGGCACCGGTACCGCAGGCCTGGGTTTCCCCGGCTCCACGCTCCCAGACACGTAGTTGGGCGCGGTGACGATCGATGACCTGGATGAAACCGACGTTGACCCGCTGCGGGAAGCGCGGGTGATGTTCGATCTGCGGGCCGAGCTGGTGAACCGGAGCATTATTGATGTCGTTGACGCGCAGCACTGCGTGGGGGTTGCCCATCGACACGGCGGCCAGCTCGACTTTCTGCCCAGCCACTTCCAGCGGGTAACTCAGGGCTTGGGCCGGCGCATCGAAGGGAATCTCAGCTGGGACCAGCCGTGGCGGACCCATGTCGACGCTGATTTGCCCGTCGTTGCGCACATCCAGCTCAATGATGCCGCCCTTGGTTTCGACGCGGATTCGCTTTTTCGCGGTCAGGCGCTTGTCCAGCACAAAGCGGGCAAAGCAGCGCGCACCGTTGCCGCACTGCTCGACCTCGGAGCCGTCGGCGTTGAAGATCCGATAGCGGAAATCCACTTCCGGATTGCTCGGCGCTTCGACAATCAGCAACTGATCGAAACCGACACCGGTATGACGGTCCCCCCATTGCTTGGCGTGCTTGGGCAGGATATGCGCATGCTGGCTGACCAGGTCCAGGACCATGAAGTCATTGCCCAGCCCATGCATTTTGGTAAAACGCAGCAGCATGGGTTTACTCCGGCAGCAGGCTTTCGCCGGCGAACAACTCGGCTACGGTTTCGCGGCGGCGCACTTCGAAGGCCTGGTCGCCATCGACCAGAATTTCAGCGCAGCGGCCACGGGTGTTGTAGTTCGAGCTCATGACAAAACCATAGGCGCCCGCCGAATGCACCGCCAGCAGATCGCCTTCGGCCAGGTTGAGCGTACGCTCTTTGGCCAGGAAGTCGCCGGTTTCGCAGATCGGGCCGACCACGTCGTAAGTGCGGCCTTCGCCAGCGCGCGGCTGCACCGCGGTGACGTTCATCCAGGCCTGGTACAGGGCCGGACGAATCAGGTCGTTCATCGCCGCGTCAACGATGGCGAAGTCTTTATGCTCGGTGTGCTTGAGGTATTCAACGCGGCTCAGCAGGACGCCAGCGTTGGCCACGATGTAGCGGCCCGGTTCGAACACCAGGGCCAGGTCGCGGTCGCCAAGGCGCTCGCGGATGGCCTTGATGTAATCGCCAGCCAGCGGCGGCTCTTCGTCACGGTAACGCACGCCAACACCGCCACCCAGGTCCAGGTGACGCAGGTGGATGCCACAGTCGCCGAGGCGGTCGATCAGCGCCAGCAGGCGGTCGAGGGCGTCGAGGAACGGCTCCAGGGTGGTCAGCTGCGAACCGATGTGGCAGTCGACCCCGACCACTTCCAGGTTCGGCAACTGGGCGGCGCGGATGTAGACCTCTTCAGCATCGGCGATGGCGATGCCGAATTTGTTCTCTTTCAGGCCGGTGGAAATGTACGGGTGGGTGCCGGCGTCGACATCCGGGTTGACCCGTAGCGAAATCGGCGCACGCAGGCCCATCTCGGCGGCAACCACTTGCAGGCGTTCGAGCTCATCGGTGGACTCGACGTTGAAGCAGTGCACACCGACTTCCAGGGCACGACGCATGTCTTCGCGGGTCTTGCCGACACCGGAGAACACCACGCGATCGGCACGGCCACCCGCAGCCAAGACACGTTCCAGCTCACCACCGGAAACGATGTCGAAACCCGCGCCCAGGCGAGCCAACACATTCAGCACACCGAGGTTGGAGTTGGCTTTGACAGCAAAGCAGACCAGGTGCGAAACACCCTGCAGGGCATCAGCGTAGCTACGGTACTGGGCCTCGATGTGGGCGCGTGAGTACACGTAGGTGGGCGTGCCGAATTTTTCGGCGATGGCCGACAGGGCCACGCCTTCCGCGAACAGCTCACCGTCGCGGTAGTTGAAAGCGTCCATGGGTTACCCTTACTGGTGCTTGTGCGATTGCGACTTTTGACCGTCTTTGCTCTCGTCTGGCAGGTACAGCGGGCCCTTCTGGCCGCAGGCGGAAACAAGGCAGGCAATCGCGACGAGCGCCGCGAGGGAGGAGATCAGGCGCTTCATGGCGTAATCCTTTGAAATAAGCAGTATTGCGCCCGAGTATACCGAGCGCCTGCCGCCTTGCCTATGCAGGCGGCCCGCCGTCGGGCGGGGGGGCTGCCGGGCTTGGCGCGGGGCGTTATCCTTTGCATTCGGCGCGCGGCGCTCGTATCTTGCCCGGTTTGCGTGTGTGCAGACATTTTTGAGGTTCTTGCAATGAGTTTGACCGAAGCGCGTTTTCACGACCTGGTCGACGCGACCCAACAGGCATTGGAAGACCTGTTCGATGACACGGACCTGGATCTGGATATGGAGAACTCGGCAGGCGTCCTGACCATCAAGTTCGACAACGGTAGCCAACTGATCTTCAGTCGCCAGGAGCCGCTGCGCCAGTTGTGGCTGGCCGACAAGTCCGGTGGTTTTCACTTCGATTACGATGAGCAGAGCGGCAAGTGGACCTGCGAAAAAACTGAAGAGCTGCTCAGTGAGATGCTTGAGCGTATTGTCTGGGAGCGAGTCGGCGAGAAACTCGATTTCGAAGAGATCTGAGATGAGCAGTGCACCTAAGCCGGCCAAGCCGCTCTACAGCAATGTCAGCCCGGCCGTGCCGTCGCCGTGCATCAGCACCTGTCGGTTAGATGAGCACAAAGTTTGTATCGGCTGTTTCCGCCATGTCGAAGACATTCGCCAGTGGCGTTCAGCCGATGATGACCGGCGTCGGCTGATTTGCCAGGAGGCACTGGCGCGTCGACAACTGGCCGGATCGGCGTAAACCCTTCAGGTATTGTGTATTTACTTGGCTGTGGTAGTGTCGATCTTGCTTCGGCAGTGCCGAATTCCTGCAAACCCCGCCCTTGGGCGGGGTTTTGCTTTATATCGCTCAAAAAAAGGAGCCAGACTGGATCATGAGCACCAAGCCTTCCATTATCGTCACCCGATTGGACGTACAGCGTCTCGAGCGTCTGATCGACAGCCTCGATGAAAAGACGCAAGAGTCGCCGGGTGTGCTCGCCTTGCAGGACGAGCTGGACCGCGCCGATCAGGTCGGTCACGAGGAAGTTCCGGCCGGTGTCGTGACCATGAACTCCCGGGTTCATTGCCGCGAAGAAGCCAGCGGCAAGGACTACCACCTGACTTTGGTCTACCCGAAGGATGCCAACGCTGACGCAGGCAAGATCTCGATCCTCGCGCCGATCGGTAGCGCGCTGTTGGGCCTGTCGGTAGGCGAGCAGATTGACTGGCCAGCTCCAGGCGGCAAGACCCTCAAGCTCAAGTTGCTGGAAGTCGAGTACCAGCCAGAAGCGGCCGGCGACTTCGACCTTTGAGCCTCAAGCCTGCGCCAGGGCCTCGTTGAGCGCGCGCTCCAACTCACTCTTGTAGCGCAGATAGAGAATGCTCGAGCCCAGACCGTCAGCCAGCACACCGGACAGGTCCAGGTCGGTGATGTAACAACGGTAGTGTTCGGCCCCACGGCGCTGCTCGATGATCTCGCGGGCGACCACGGTGTAAAGCTGGTCGCCATGCTCAAGTTCGGAAAACTCCCGCTGATTGCAGTACAGCGTGACCTGCAGGTCGTCGCTGGCGCCTGCCTGCAAAATGGCCTGCACTTCATAGTAAGGTCTGTCGATGGTCTTAACCTGGACCTGGCGCGCTTCGATCTGGCGGACCTTGCCCGTGCCTGATGGCAATAATTGGTAATAAAGCACATCCAGTGAGCCTTGGGCCTGCAGGCTGTCCAGCGGCAGGCGTGCCTCCCGACGAAACACGATCGATTGCAAGAAGCGCTGCAGTGGCAGTAGCAGGCTGCTTTCATCGTGGAACGGCAGGCGCTGCAGCCAGAGTGCGTTGTACTCATCCAGTACGTAGATGTCCGCCCAGGCGTCCTGCACGCGGTAGAACAACTGGATGCTCTGCGGCTGGCCCAACGGCAGAAGCTGAGCCAGGTCGAGTTCTTGCAGGGCGTTGGCGTCCAGGTGCAGGGGGCTGTAGTCACTGCGCTCTTCGCCGAGGTAGTGCAACACTGCGTCCTGATCATCCAGGGTGACCAGGTTCACCGCGCCTGCCTGTAGTTCCAGCACATGGTTGTGCTGCTGAACCTGCAACAGGTAGCGATAATTGAGGTTCTCGGCGAGCAGCGCCTGGACGGTGATGAAGACGTCCTCGACCCGCTGGGCGATGGCTTGGGCCCGGTTGTGGCAAAAGCAGCGTACGCGCAGGCGTGGCCGGTGGCTGGAGCTCCCCAAGCTGTTGAGGTAGTCGCGCAGGCAGCGCAACAAGGCATGCTCGCCATCGTAACGGTGGACCTGAACCTCGTTCCAGCTGTTGAGAGTGACCTGGTCCAGGGTCAGCACCAGGTTCTCGCGTACCCCGGCGTAGCTCAGCGAGTCGGTGCGTTCGGTTGTCATCAGGATGTTCAGGTCACGATGATGCTGCAGCGGGTCGATGCCGACGTTGACCAGCAAGAGGATTTCGTCCGCCACACTCTGCTGTAGCAAGCGTTGCTCGCTAACCGTCGGCAAGGGCAGGGCAATGCTCTGTTGCAGGCTGCCAAGCAGGTTGAACAGCTCGTATTCACTCAGGTCACTGCTGCCTGGGTGCAAGGCCAGACGTGTACTGCTGTCGATCACGCCGTTGCGGTGGGCCCAGGTCAGCAGCTCAAGCAGTTCGCGGCAACGCTTGATCGGGGCGAAATGCTCCCACTCGTGAACGCCCAGATTGCCGTTGTACAGACCCCAGTGGGTTTGCCCCGGCTCTTTGCGATTCGGGGACTGGACCAGGGTCAGGGTGTCTTCGGCCAGGTCCGGGGCAATACCCGGATTGATGAACTCAACCTTGCCGGCGCGGCGCTCGAACGCGGCATACAAGCGCCGGCCTAGGACGCTGAGGTCGCGCTGGCCAATGCGGCTGGTGGCGTTCTGGCTGCGGGCAAACTGGCATAGGAAGCGGTAGCTGTAGTTCAGCTCGGCCACCAGCTCTCGGCGTTCCACCACTACCTGGCGGACTTTCCACTGGCTACGGCTGTCGAGTAGCGCCAGTTGGCGCTCGTCCCAGCCCCATTCCTGACTCAGTCGCTGTAGCAGAGCGCGCTGCCAGCTGGCGCTGCGCTGTCGGGGCAGACCGCTGAGTTTTTTGTTCACTTTCAGGTACAGACTGCGACGTACCAGCTCCAGACGCTGGTGTTCACCGCGCCCTTGCAGGTACTGCTCGATGCGCCGGTAGACCATCATGTACGGGTCCAGCTCGTCAAGGTCGAGGTGATTGGCAAACACCGCCTGTTTGAACTGCAGGCTCAGGCACTGCACTTGCGGGTGTTCGCTGGCATACACCTCTGTCAGCAACAGCTTGAGCACTGACTTGTAGGGTGACTCGATGCCCTTGAACAACTGCCAGAGCCCGGCCCCGACAAATTCACCCGGAGGAATATGCGCCAGATGACCAAGGTCGAGGTGGTCTTCAGGGCGTACGAAACGCTTGGACAGAAGGGTTTCGATGTATTGGCAATAGCGCTGTTCTTCATAGACTGGCACCAGCCACCAAAGCGGCGTGCGCCCGGCTAGCCAGATAGCGGTGCGATAGAACTCGTCGAGCAGTAGATAGTGCTGGGTGGTACCACAGTCGTCGGAACTGAGCTGGCTGTCACGTTCACCTTGAACGAAGCTCTCGGGCTCGATCAGAAACAAATGGGCCTCGGCGCCCTGACTGGCGGCCCAGCTTTCCAGCAGCAGACATTTTTTGCGCAGTTCTGCCAGTTCGCCGTCACTCAGATCTGCCGCATGGCAGACCCAGACATCCATATCACTCTGCTCGGCCTGTGCCAGCGTCCCCAGGCTGCCCATCAGGTAGAGGCCGTGAATCGGTTGTGGCGGATTGCCACGACGTGCCTTGTAAGAGAACGAGCGGGTCAGGCGCTGGGCTTCGGCCAGTAACTGTGCGTCCGGCTCAAAGCCTGTTACGCCGGCTGGCGTGGTTCCCGAGACATAACCGGGCAACAGTGGATGGTTGACATGGAAAAACAGCGGCAACAGGGTCAGGACCAGTTGCTGACGGCTGGAAAACCCCTCCATGGCCCGCGTTAGTCGCCCTTGGTTGAGGGTCAAAAAACGTTGACGCAACTGGCTGAGAACCTTGCGGTCAATGCCCTGGTCGAGGTCGGGGCGAATTTCGTGGGGGTGGTTCATTGCGAGCTACAACCGGCGTGGGGAAGCAATGGCGAGTTTAAGCGTTATATGAATTTTGACGCCATTTTACCAACGCAATGGGAGCGGATTCATCCGCTCCCACACATTAGTATCAGGCCGGCTGGGCGACGTTCAGGATGGTCAGCAGCTGCTGCGCGTGCTCGGCAGCATCATGCCCCAGGCTGGTCAGATAACCGCCATCAGGCTGGTCGGTCAGTTGTTTGTCGTACAGGCGTTGGGCTGCGGCAATGAGCTCTTTGGAGGCAGTGTTATGGACCTTGATGCCTTCCTGGCTGCTATCCAGGTTGAACAGGGCAAGGACTTCCAGCTCGGCAATCAGTTCGGGGGTAAACGACATAGAGACTCCGACTTCCAGACAAGGAGGGCAGCACCGTCGCCGGTGCCTGGTTTTGCAGTGTAGTCAGGGAAATCCTGCTTTGCTTCAGTCCTTTTCCGGCGGCAGCTCGGGCAGGGCGCGCAAAGCGGTTTCGTACCATTGTGTATTGAATGCGCGGTCTTCTTCGAGCATCGCGTCAATCTCATAGGCCAATACGTGGGCCATGAGGTTGAGGATGTCTTCGCGTTCGTAACCGACCAGGGTCAGTTTGTTGAAAATGGCTTTGGCGGCAGGCGGGTTGTCGCTTTCGATCTGGTTTTCGATCGCTTCGATCAGGGTCGACTCGGCGAATTCTTCTTCGTCGCTGTCGATATCGGTTGGCTCGCTCATGGGCGATCTCCTCTTGAGGGGATGCTCAGTTTGCCACGAGCCAAGCGCCAATGCCTTGCTATCGACCATCAGTATGATGCTGGTCAGTGTCCTGCACTTGGGTCTATAACTCTCGGGCCAACCCCTTTACGGCCTGGAGGCTGTTTCATGCTCAAGCTTCATGGATTTGCAGTCAGCAACTACTACAACATGGTCAAACTGGCGCTGCTGGAAAAGGGCATTGCCTTCGAGGAGGTGTTGTTCTTCGGCGGCCAGAGCCCGGAAGCGTTGAAAGTCAGCCCCCGCGGCAAGGTGCCGGTGCTGGAGACTGAACAGGGCTATCTCAGTGAGACCAACCTGATCCTCGAGTACATCGAGCAGACCCAGCCTGGTAAAGCGTTGCTCCCGGCTGATGCTTTTGCCCAGGCCAAGGTGCGCGAGCTGGCCAAAGAAATCGAGCTATACATCGAGTTGCCTGCCCGCGCCTGCTACCCCGAAGCCTTCTTCGGCATGAAGGTCGATTCGGCTATCAAGGACAAAGCCAAGGTCGAGTTGCTGGCGGGGGTCGAGACGCTCAAGCGCAACGGCTCGTTCGCACCCTATGTTGCCGGCAGCGAGATGACCATCGCTGACATGCTGTTCTGCTTCAGCCTCGATCTGGCGGGCGCAGTGGGCAAAGATGTTTTCGACATGGACTTGCTGGCAGATTTCCCCCAGGCCAAGGCGCTGCTCAAGCAGTTCAAGGAAAATCCCAACGTGGTGAAAATCAACGCTGACAAGGAAGCGCAGATGCCTGCATTCCTCGAAATGGTGCGTAGCGGCAAGCGCTAACGGATAGCGCAGCAGGCTCGCGGCAGGACGCCGACGAGCCTGTGCATATACGACTTAGCGGCTGGCCAGCAGGGCCTGGCCGCGCGCAACGGCAGCGCGCACCTGGGCTGGTGCCGTGCCGCCGATGTGGTTGCGGGCGTTGACCGAACCTTCAAGGGTCAGCACAGCGAACACATCTTGTTCGATCTGGTCGCTGAAGCGGCGCAGTTCCTCCAGGCTCATTTCAGCCAGGTCCTTGCCGCTATCGACACCGTATTTGACCGCATGGCCGACGATCTCGTGGCAGTCACGGAACGGCAGGCCACGACGCACCAGGTAATCAGCCAGGTCGGTGGCGGTGGAGAAGCCGCGCAGAGCAGCTTCGCGCATGATCGCATGACGTGGCTTGATCGCCGGAATCATGTCAGCAAAGGCCCGCAGCGAGTCGCGCAGAGTGTCGGCGGCGTCGAACAGTGGCTCTTTGTCTTCCTGGTTGTCCTTGTTGTAAGCCAGTGGCTGGCCTTTCATCAGGGTCAGCAGGCCGGTGAGGGCGCCGAACACACGACCAGTCTTACCGCGCACCAGCTCCGGAACGTCCGGGTTTTTCTTTTGCGGCATGATCGAGCTGCCGGTGCAGAAGCGGTCGGGCAGGTCGATGAACTGGAACTGGGCGCTGGTCCACAGCACCAGTTCTTCGGAGAAGCGCGACAGGTGCATCATCGCCACGCTGGCCGCTGCACAGAATTCGATGGCGAAATCGCGGTCGGAGACGCCGTCCAGCGAGTTACCGCCCACCGCTTCAAAACCCAGCAGTTTGCAGGTCAGTTCGCGATCAATCGGGTAGGTGGTACCCGCCAGTGCGGCGCTGCCCAGAGGCATGCGGTTGGTGCGCTTGCGGCAGTCGACCAGACGCTCGTAGTCGCGGCTGAGCATTTCGAACCAGGCCAGCAGGTGGTGACCGAACGTCACCGGCTGGGCGGTCTGCAGGTGGGTGAAACCGGGCATGATGGTCTCGGCTTCGCGCTCGGCTTGCTCCAGCAGGCCTTTCTGCAGGCGAGTGATCTCGGCCAGGATCAGGTCGATCTCGTCGCGCAGCCACAGGCGAATATCGGTGGCGACCTGATCGTTGCGGCTGCGGCCGGTGTGCAGTTTTTTACCGGTGATGCCGATGCGGTCGGTCAGGCGTGCTTCGATGTTCATGTGCACGTCTTCAAGGTCGACGCGCCAGTCGAAGTTACCGGCTTCGATTTCGCCCTGGATGGTCTTCAGGCCATCGATGATGGTGTCGCGTTCGGCGTCACTGAGCACGCCGACCTTCGCCAGCATGGTGGCGTGGGCGATCGAACCCATGATGTCGTGGCGGTACAGGCGCTGGTCAAAATTGACGGAGGCGGTGAAACGGGCGACGAAGGCGTCGACGGGCTCACTGAAGCGGCCGCCCCAGGACTGATTGGTCTTGTCGGTGCTCATGGATTCACTCGTTGAAGGCGTGAACGGAAAAGTGGTGTCGATGATAACAGGGTTGGGGTCCGTGCCGTAGGACAGCGGTCGGCGCAAGTGCGTGAATATGTCGCGCAAGAGACACGCGACAGCACGCTCACAACAGGATATTTATCGATTGAACGGCAGCGTTCCGGCAACCGTCTACAGTTGGACAGAGGATCGGCATGTTTCCTGCCGAACCAGTGAATCTTTAGCCATCGTGCGAGTCTGAGCGTGGATCGCCGTGACGGTAGTCACCTCACCCGTCTACGCTACCCTTGTGCGAGACTCACGCAGGAATCCAGCGCTATATGAATGTCCTGATCGTTGATGACGAACCCCAAGCCCGGGAACGCCTGAGCCGACTACTTGGCGACCTGGCTGGCTACACAGTACTGGAGCCCAGCGCCACCAATGGCGAAGAGGCTCTAGCCCTGATTGACAGCCTCAAACCTGAGGTGGTCCTGCTCGACATCCGCATGCCGGGCCTGGATGGACTCCAGGTCGCCGCTCGCCTGTGTGAGCGCGAAGCCCCGCCGGCCGTGGTGTTCTGTACCGGTGCTGACGAATTCACGGTGGAGTCCTTCACGGACAGTACGCTGGGTTACGTTCTCAAGCCGGTAGAGGCCGAACCTCTGCGTGAAGCGTTGAGGAAGGCAGAGCGTCCCAACCGGGTGCAGTTGGCGGCGCTGACGCGGCCGGCTGCTGAGAGCGGCAGTGGGCCGCGTAGCCATATCAGTGCGCGGACCCGCAAAGGCATCGAGCTGATTCCCCTGGATCAAGTGATTTACTTCATCGCCGACCACAAGTATGTGACCTTGCGCCACGAGGCCGGCGAGGTGCTCTTGGATGAGCCACTCAAGGCACTGGAGGACGAGTTTGGTGATCGCTTCGTGCGTATTCACCGCAATGCGCTGGTCGCGCGCAATCGTATCGAGCGTTTGCAACGCACGCCGCTGGGGCATTTTCAGCTGTTTCTCAAGGGGCTCAATGGTGATGCGCTGATTGTCAGCCGTCGCCATGTGGCTGGTGTACGCAAGATGATGCAGCAGCTTTAGGCCGAGCTCGGAGAATATTCTTACCAGGGAAGGTTATTTCTCCTATGACATAGATCTGCAAGCGGGTCGGATTGAGCTGTTATCATCCGTTACATCTATCTTTGTACGGATCGATCCATGTCCACTCGTGAAATCCGCATTGCCACGCGTAAAAGTGCCCTTGCCCTGTGGCAGGCCGAATACGTCAAAGCTCGTCTGCAGCAGGCTCACCCTGGTCTGCTGGTTACCTTGGTTCCGATGGTCAGTCGCGGCGACAAGCTGCTCGATTCGCCGTTGTCGAAGATTGGTGGCAAGGGTTTGTTCGTCAAGGAACTGGAAACCGCATTGCTGGAAAACCAGGCTGACATCGCTGTGCATTCGATGAAAGACGTGCCCATGGACTTTCCCGAGGGGCTCGGCCTGTATTGCATTTGCGAGCGCGAAGACCCGCGTGACGCCTTTGTTTCCAATACCTTCAAAAGCCTCGATGAGTTGCCTGCTGGCAGCATCGTGGGTACCTCCAGCCTGCGCCGCCAGGCCCAACTGCTGACCCGCCGCCCTGATCTGGAAATTCGTTTCCTGCGGGGCAACGTCAATACCCGCCTGGCCAAGCTTGATGCTGGTGAATACGATGCGATCATCCTCGCCGCTGCCGGTTTGATCCGTCTTGGTTTCGAAGATCGCATCACCTGCGCCATCAGTGTCGACGACAGCTTGCCTGCCGGTGGCCAGGGCGCGGTGGGCATCGAGTGCCGCAGTGCCGACCACCAGATCCATGCCTTGCTGGCGCCGCTGCACCACCAGGACACCGCCGACCGGGTAACGGCTGAGCGTGCGTTGAACAAGCACCTCAATGGCGGTTGTCAGGTGCCAATCGCCTGTTATGCCGTGCTCGAAGGCGATCAACTGTGGTTGCGTGGCCTGGTCGGGGAGCCGAGCGGCGGCAAACTGCTGACTGCTCAAGCCCGTGCCCCGCGTATCGCTGCTGAGGCCTTGGGCGTGGAGGTTGCTCAGGACCTGCTCGAACAAGGCGCCGAAGAAATTCTCAAGGCCGTTTATGGCGAGGCCGGTCACCCGTGAGCAGTTGGCGCCTGCTCCTGACTCGGCCAGCGCAAGAATGCACTGCGCTGGCCCAGGTGTTGGCCGAACAAGGCGTTGCCAGCAGCAGCCTGCCGTTGCTGGAAATCGAGGCGCTGAGCCTGGATGAGCCGCAACTTGGCCTGTTGCGTACGCTTGATAGTTACGCGGCGATTATTGTGGTGAGCAAACCGGCTGCGCGACTTGGGTTGGCAGAACTTTCCCGTTTTTGGCCACAGCTGCCGCCGCAGGCCTGGTTTACCGTGGGGGCTGCCTCTGCGCAGATTCTCCAGGCCCATGGCTGTCTGGTCAGCTATCCAGCGGCGGGTGATGACAGCGAAGCACTGCTGCAACTACCCGCGCTGCATCAAGCCATTGCCGGGCCGGCGCCACGGGTATTGATCATGCGTGGCGAAGGCGGTCGCGAAATGCTCGCCGAGCGTCTCGCCGAGCAAGGTGCTAGTGTCGATTATCTGCAACTCTACCGCCGCAATCTGCCAACCTACCCGCACGGTGCTTTGTCTGCGCGTGTTGTCGGGGAACGCCTGAATGGCCTGGTGGTCAGCAGTGGGCAGGGATTTGAACACTTGCGGCAACTGGCCGGGGATCAATGGTCGCAGCTGGCCCAGCTGCCGCTGTTTGTGCCTAGCCCGCGAGTTGCCGCGCAAGCCCGGGATGCCGGGGCGCAGAATGTAGTGGATTGTCGCGGTGCCAGTGCCGCGGCATTGTTGACGGCACTGCAGCAATTGCCTGCACCTGCTCTCTGAAGCGCTAAGCTGATTGGCGACGAGCCCAATGCAAAGGATGGATACGTGAGCGAAACTGTCTTGCCCAACGATGACTTGCAAGCGACGCCAGAAGCGTCTGAACCCTCCGCCGCCAAGCCGGAAAAACGTTCGACCAATGGCCTGGCCATCCTGGCCTTGTTGCTCGGTGCCGCGGGCGTTGCCGTCGGTGGCTGGGGCGTTTGGCAAGTGCGCCAGCTTCAGGGTGCTGAACAAGGCCAGGGCCAGTACCTGCAGTCCCTAGGCGAAAAGACCCAGGCACTGCAATTACGTGAGCAGCAGATGTCGACGCAGTTGGCGGCCTTGCCGGCTGCCAGCGAGCTGGAAGACCGCCGCCGTCTGGTGGCGCAGCTGCAGGGTGATCAACAGCGCCTGAGCCAGCGCCTGGAAACCGTTCTTGGTGCCAGCCGCAAGGATTGGCGTCTGGCTGAGGCCGAGCATTTGCTGCGTTTGGCCAGCCTGCGCTTGTCTGCCTTGCAAGACATCGTCAGCGCTCGTGCGCTGGTCCAGGGTGCCGATGATATCTTGCGTGAGCAAAGCGATCCGGGAGCCTTCGCCGCCCGTGAGCAATTGGCCAAAAGCCTGGCCACCCTCAACAGTGTTCAGCAACCGGACCGTACCGGGTTGTTCTTGAAACTGGCGGCCCAGCGTGAGTTGGTGCAGCAACTCAGTGCTGTGTCACCGGAGTTCGACAGCAATGCCGATGCCCTGGGCGCCTTGACCGCCGATGGCGATGGCGCCAGTCGCTGGTCGCAGTGGTGGGCGGAGTTGTCCAAGTACTTCCAGATCGACTTCAATGCCGATGAGAACGTTCGACCATTGCTCGCCGGGCAGTCGCTCAACCAACTGCGCCTGGCCCTCAGCCTGACCCTCCAGCAGGCCCAGTGGGCAGCGCTCAATGGTGAAGCGAAGGTCTACACCCAGGCGCTGGACGATGCCCGCAGTGTGCTGCTGGCCAATTTCAATGCGGATAACCCGCAGAGCAAGGCGATGCTCGACAGCCTCAATGCCTTGGCCGAAGAACCGGTGTCTGTGGTAGTTCCGGACCTGGCGGACAGCCTCGGTGCGGTTCAGGCATACCTTGAGCGTCGGCACCTGCCCGCCGAGGAGGCCAAGCCATGAAACGCGTCTACCTGTTGGCGGTGGTGGCCATTGCCGCTGCTGCCGCGCTCGGGATCGCGATCGCCAAACACAGCGGTTATGTGCTGATTTCCTATGGCAGTTTTCGTTATCAATCGGGTCTTTGGGCGGCGCTGGCGGTATTGGCAGGTATCATCCTGACGGTACTGTTGGTGCGTTATCTGGTCAGCCTGGTGCTGACGTCCAGCGGCGTGGTCAATCCGTGGTCGCGGCGTAACCGCAGCCGACGTACACGGCTGGCCATTGAGCAAGGGCAACTGGATCTCGCCGAAGGGCGTTGGGCCAGCGCCCAGCGCCACCTGCAACGCGCCGCCGAAGCCGAGCGTCAACCGTTGCTGTACTACCTGGGTGCGGCGCGGGCGGCTAACGAACTGGGCCGTATCGAAGACCGTGACAACCTGCTGGAGCGAGCACTGGAGCGCCAGCCGCAAGCGGAACTGGCCATTGCCTTGAGCCATGCTCAGATGCAGATGGATCAGGGTGAAAGCGATGCGGCCTTGGTTACCTTGCAGGCCATGCAGGAGCGTCATCCGCATAACGCGCAGGTGCTGCGCTTGTTGCAACGGCTGTACCGCGAACGTGGTGACTGGTCAGCTCTGATCCGCATGTTGCCGGAGCTGCGCAAGGATAAGGTATTGCCCGCAGCTGAGCTGGCGGAACTGGAGCGTCGTGCCTGGGGTGAAAACCTGAGCCTGGCCGCCAGCCGTGAAGGCGAAGAACAGAGTGCCCGTCAGTCTCTGGAGCGGGCCTGGCAACAGCTCACTGCCGCCCAGCGTCAGGAGCCGCAGTTGGTGCTGGCCTACGCTGAACAGCTACGCCAGCTGGGCGCTGAGAGCGAGGCCGAAGAGGTCCTGCGCACGGCGATCAAGCGTCAGTACGAAAGTCACTTGGCACGACTTTATGGCCTGGTGCGCGGAGCCGATCTGGCCCGCCAGTTGCAAACCGCCGAAGGCTGGTTGAAGCAGCATAGCGATGATCCAAGCCTGTTGCTCACCTTGGGCCGGCTGAGTCTGCAAAACCGCTTGTGGGGCAAAGCCCGCGATTACCTGGAAAGCAGCTTGCGCCTGCAGCGCAATCCCGAGGCCTGTGCTGAACTGGCGCGACTGTTGGCTGGGTTGGGGGATACCGAGCGCAGCAATCAGTTGTTCCAGGAGGGGCTAGGCCTGCTGGATGAGCGTCTGCTGGCATTGCCGCTGCCTGAGGCTGTTCGAGCTTGAGCTACCCTTGGGCTTGCGCAAAACCGCAAGCCCAAGGTTCTGACGAAAACTCCTACGCGATCTTGCGGCGAGGCCTCTCGATAGCTGAGGCTATATCTGGCTGACTTTACGAATATTCCTTTGCTGTTCAACGACTTATCCTAAATGTAGTGCCTTGAAACAAGGCGCGGCTTTCCTCTACCGTTAAAGCCTGTCTTTGTCGATTCCGGAACTACCATGTCGTTGGCCCGCTTGCGTTCTATGTTCCTTCCGGCGTTGCTGGTCTCGGTGCTGATGCTCGCTGCTGCGTTCTATCTTGAGTGGGGTATGGCGTTGCAGCCGTGTCCGCTGTGCTACAGCCAGCGGCTGTTGTTGGCGGGTTATGTGTTGAGCTGCCTGTGCGCCGTGGTGCAAGCCCCGGGATACCTCGGCACACGCATTTATGCGGCGCTGGCGCTGTGCTGCGCAACAGCTGGAGGGCTGCTCGCGGCCAGGCATGTGTGGTTGCAGAGCACGCCGCCGGTGAACATTGGCTGCGAACCCGCCTTGAGCTACTTCATCGAGAACCTGCCCCTGAGCCAGTTGCTTAAAATCATGGTGTTTGGCAGCCCTGATTGCGTACCGATCAACTGGAGTTTTCTCGATCTGACGATTCCTGAATGGAGCTTGCTGTCGTTTGTGCTGTTGGCCGCACTCCTGGTCTTTCGCCTGTTGGTCCACGGGCGTTCGGTGATCAGCTGTCGAGTAAAAAACTGAAGCGAGTGGTTGCGAGTGCAAACGACCGGCGGCAACAGCAAGTGGGATTAAACACTTGTATGAACTTTGTCGCCTGCGTACCTTGAAGCCTAGGGCGCACGGGAATAATCTCCCTGCACGCATACCGAAAACACAGCTGCTCGATGCTGCCCTGCTGACGTTACCTTTGCTTGCACTCTTGCGAGCGGGGGCAGGGGCATTACCCAGAAGGGAAGAGATCGCCATGCTAGATAGTTGTCAGAATGCTCAGGAACGCTGGGGTGGGGTTCACAAGCTCATTGACCGCTGGTTGGACGAGCGTGCAGAGCTGGTGACGGCTTTCCGTGAGTTACGCGATGCCAAGCCGGCTTTCGCCGACAAGGACAAGAACCGCGACTTCTGTGCGGTGCTGATCGATTATGTATCGGCCTGGCATTTTGAAGTGAGCGAGCAACTAGTCAGCGAAGCCAAAGCCTTTGGCGACACCCGCGGCCTGGAACTGGCCACACAGATCAGCCCGCGTATTGATGCGATTACCGAGATTGCCTCGGCTTTCAACGATCATTGCGACAAAGGCGATTGCAACGATCCAGAGCGTTTCGCGAAAAAGCTCAACGAGTTGGGCAGCCTGCTTCATGAACGCTTTGAGCTTGAAGACTGCCTGATCGAAGTACTGCACAACGCGCACAGCGAAGAGGCTGAAGTGCAGGCTTGATCGGTGCGCCAACGTTTCAGTTGGCCACGTCGAGTAGCTCGATCTCAAACACCAACGGCGTAAAGGGCGCAATCAGGTCGCCCGCGCCTTCGGCGCCATACGCCTGGGCTGACGGAATCACCAGGCGCCACTTCGATCCGCTGGCCATCTCAGGCAATGCTATTTGCCATCCTTCGATCACACTCTCGAGACTGAACCATTGCGCGTGTTGGTTCTGATCGAAAACTGTGCCGTCAGGCAACTTGCCGACATAGCGAACCTGCACTTTTCCCTTTGCCGCAGGTGTGGCGCCAGTGCCTTTTGCCTGTTCGGTTACCAGAATGCCTGCGGCTAATTCGCGCACACCTGGACGTGCTCGTTCGGTTGCCATGAAACGTTTTTCCGCACTCAGCAACTGCTCGCTTCGTGCCTGTAGATCCGCCTCGTTGGCGTGTGTTTCATGTTCACTCAGTAGCGCTGCCATGCGCTCTTTGCTCAGGGCTAAAGGCTTGTTCTGATAGGCCTGGCGCAGCCCTTCGAGCAACGCTTCCAGTTGCAGCTCGGGAACGTCTGTACGCAACCGTTCACCGAGGCTGGCGCCTATGCTGTAGGCCAGATCATGGTCTTTCTGAGAGGTATTGGCAGGCGCTGCAATGAGCGCTGGTGGCAGTAGAAAAAGAGCAAATACTAGATAGCGCGACACGGGCTCACTCCTGCTTCAGCGGAAGTAAAGTATGCCAGCCTTGGCCCGCCACTTTGTGTAAATATCAGCAACACATTGAACAGCATCTACACTTGATTCCAGCTGCAGCGATAACAACTTTGCCCAGGCATGCAACGCGGCGCCTTCAATACTGTCAACATGCCCTAGCGGCGGTAGCAGCAGAAGCATAGTATGAGCCGCACTCTCGTCAGCCAGGAGGTAAGCCATGTCGGCCAATAAGAAGCCAGTAAGTACGCCGTTACACCTGCTCCAGCAACTCTCGGGCAGTCTGCTCGATCATTTGGAAAATGCCTGCTCGCAAGCGCTGGCTGATGCTGAAAAACTGCTCGCCAAGTTGGAAAAACAACGTGGCAAGGCACAAGAAAAACTGCACAAGTCGCGTCTTAAATTGCAGGATGCCGCTAAGTCCGGAAAAGCCAAAGCACAGGCCAAGGCCAAGTCCTCAGCAGCTGAACTCGAGGAGTTGCTCGACTCGCTCAAAGAGCGCCAGTCGCAGACGCGCACCTACATTTTGCAGCTCAAGCGTGATGCCCAGGAAAGCCTGAAACTGGCCCAGGGTGTTGGCAAGGTCAAGGAAGCTGCAGCCAAGGCCCTGACGCTGCGTGCTGCCAAACCTGCGCCTGTGGCGGCCAAGCCAGCCGCCAAAGCTCCGGCCAAAGCCGCTGCTAAACCGGCTGCTAAAGCCGCTGCCAAGCCCGCAGCAAAAGCGCCTGCACGCAGCGCCGCCAAACCAGCCACCGCGAAAGCGCCCGCTAAGCCAGCCGCCAGAACCGCGGCGGCTAAACCCGTTGCTGCAAAAGCACCTGCCAAGGTTGCTGCGGCCAAACCAGCAGCCAAGCCAGCTGCCAAGCCCGCCGCCAGGACTGCTGCTGCCAAGCCTGCAGCCAAGCCCGTCGCCAGGACTGCTGCAGCTAAGCCTGCAACCAAACCAGCAGCCAAACCTGTTGCGGCGAAAGCACCAGCCAAACCAGCAGCTAAACCCGCAGCGGTGAAAGCTCCAGCTAAACCAGCAGCCAAGCCTGTAGCAGCGAAAGCGCCAGTCAGGCCTGCTGCAAAAGCACCAGCTAAATCGGCGGCCAAACCTGCTGCGAAAGCGCCTGCCAAGCCTGCTGCCAAACCCTCCGCGCAGCCCGTTGTGGCCAAGCCAGCCGTTGCGCCGACATCAGCCGCTGCAACGTCTGCTCCGGCAGTTACTGCACCGGTGAGCACCACGTCGACTGCACCTGCATCCTCGGTAACGCCAACTCAGACGCCATCCTCGGCCTCCTGAGTCGACTGCATCACGGCGCGCAACGTATGCCGCGCGTCGTGTTGCACACCGGCATTCGCTGGTGCCAGGTAGTGCAGCCAGTCACCCGCCGACTCCCCCGTTGCTGCCCAGCCTTCACAGGCTCCCTGCAAACGCTCCAGTAAAACGCGCTCTGCCTCCAGCTCCAGCCCTTTCACTCGCTCACGTAAACTCGCCAGTTGTGGGTCTTGCATGGCTGCGTCGCGCCATTGTTGGCGCAAACTGCGTAGCGGTTTGATCACCTCGGTCTGCCAGCAAGTGGCCAACTCGCGTAGTGCTTGCAGCCGTTCTTGGCTCGCTGTTACACCGCGTGCATTGAGCCAGGCCGCGCAGAGCAGCAGGCAGACATCGCCACCTTGATCCTGCCATTGCAGGCAAGCCGCCTCGACGCCTGGGCGGGCGTAAAGATTCAGGGCAAAATTCCACAGGTCGGTGTGCATGGTCCCACTCGCGCCAGTTGCCGACGAAGCTGGTAGACTCCGCGGCCATTATGATCAGACTATCGAACCTCACTTTACAGCGTGGTCCCCAGCGCCTGCTAGAAGGCGCTGAGTTGACCCTGCACGCCGGTCACAAGGCCGGCCTCATCGGTGCCAATGGCGCCGGTAAATCCAGCCTGTTTGCCTTGTTGCGCGGTGAGCTGACGCCTGACTCGGGCGACTGTCTGCTACCGGCCGACTGGCGTATCGCGCACATGCGCCAGGAGGTCGACACGCTCGATCGGCTGGCTGTCGATTATGTACTTGATGGTGATGTCCGCCTGCGCAAGGTTCAGGCGGATCTTGCTGCAGCCGAAGCGGCCCATGACGGTACTGCACTGGCACGTCTGCATATCGAACTCGACAGCGCTGACGGTTACACTGCCGATGCCCGGGCACGCAAGCTGCTAGCCGGTCTGGGCTTCACCAACGAGCAGATGGACCGCCGTGTTGGTGACTTCTCTGGTGGCTGGCGGATGCGACTGAACCTGGCTCAGGCGCTGATGTGCCCGTCCGACCTGCTGTTGCTCGACGAACCAACCAACCACTTGGACCTGGATGCGATCCTCTGGCTGGAAGACTGGCTCAAGGGTTACCCGGGCACGCTGTTGCTGATTTCCCACGACCGCGATTTCCTCGACGCGGTGGTCGATCATGTGGCCCATGTCGAGCAGTGCAAGTTGACCCTCTACCGCGGTGGCTACACCGCGTTCGAACGCACGCGTGCCGAGCGTCTGGCGCAGCAGCAACAGGCCTATGAGAAGCAGCAGGCCCAACGTGCGCACATGGAAAAGTACATCGCCCGGTTCAAGGCCCAGGCCACCAAGGCGCGTCAAGCCCAGAGCCGGATCAAGGCCCTGGAGCGCATGGAAGAGTTGTCGGCGGCGCATGTCGACTCGCCGTTCGACTTTACTTTCCGCGAGTCGGAGAAAATCTCCAGCCCGTTGCTTGACCTGTCTGAAGGCCGCCTTGGCTATGGTGACAAGACCATTCTGGAGAAGGTCAAGCTGCAGCTGACTCCGGGTGCGCGGATCGGTTTGCTTGGCCCTAACGGCGCAGGTAAATCGACCCTGATCAAGAACCTCGCCGGTGAGCTGGAGCCGCTCGGCGGGCGCCTGGTACGCGGTGAAAACCTCTCCGTTGGTTACTTCGCCCAACACCAGCTCGACTCGCTGGATAACAAAGCCAGCCCCTTGCTGCACCTACAGCGCCTGGCGCCCACCGAGCGTGAGCAAACACTGCGCGACTTTCTTGGTGGCTTTGACTTCCGTGGCGGGCGTATCGATGAGCCGGTGCTGAATTTTTCCGGTGGCGAAAAGGCTCGCTTGGCGCTGGCGCTGATCGCCTGGGAACGACCGAACCTGCTGCTGCTCGACGAACCGACCAACCACCTGGACCTGGAAATGCGCCTGGCGTTGACCATGGCCTTGCAGGAGTTCAGTGGTGCGGTACTGGTGGTGTCACACGACCGTCACCTGCTCAAGAGCACCACCGATGACTTCTTGCTGGTGGCTGACGGCAAGGTCGAGACCTTTGATGGTGATCTCGACGATTACACCCGTTGGCTGGTTGAGTACCGTCAGCGCAATGCGCCGGTGAGTACTGCGCCGGTCAATGCCGACAAGACCGACAAGAAAGCTCAACGTCAGGCGGCGGCCGCGTTGCGTCAGCAACTGGCCCCACACAAACGCGAAGCCGACAAGCTTGAGCGTGAGCTGGGCAGCCTGCATGAGCAACTGGCGAAGGTTGACGCCAGCCTGGGCGACAGCGCGGTCTATGAGGCAGCACGCAAGGATGAACTGCGCGACCTGCTGGCCCAGCAGGCCAAGCTCAAGGTCCGTGAAGCCGAACTGGAAGAAGCCTGGATAGCCGCCCTCGAGCAGTTGGAGACCATGCAGGCGGAGCTGGAGGCGTTGTCTTGATGGCGTCATTGCAGTTGCCGGTGCCGCCGGAATGGATTGCACCATTCTGGCTGGGCCTGCAGATACTTCTGATTCTCTGCGCCGCCTTTGTCCTCCAGCGTCTGGTTGGGCGCTGTCTGAAACGTCTAGGTGAACGCTACCCGTTACCGCCGGAGCTGATGATGCCGGTGCGCGGCGGCCTGCGCTGGCTGATCATGGGCAGTGCCCTGGTGTTCGTCCTCGAGCGCCTAGGGGTGTCTGCTACGGTGCTGTGGACGGCCTTGTCCGGCTTCGTTGCGGTGGCGGCGGTCGCCTTCTTCGCCATGTGGAGCGTGTTGTCGAACTTGCTCTGTGCGGTGCTGATCTTCACCGTTGGGCCGTTTCGTATCGGCGATGTGGTCGAGCTGGTGGAAACCATCGACAAGCCTGGCGTGAAGGGCAGGGTGGTGGCCATCAACTTGCTGTTCACCACCTTGATCGAGTTACCGGAAACCGGTGGCGCGCTGGTCCAGGTGCCCAATAGCCAGTTCTTCCAGAAATCGGTGCGACGCTGGCGCGGTACTGAAGTGGTGCCGCTGGTGGGCGAAGACAAAAGCGCAGGGAATTGATCGGCGGCACTAAAAAAACGTGGTTATTTTTTCATCAGCGCACTAGCTTAGAACTTTGTGACAAGCCAGGGTCGAGGTGCGCGATGTCGTTAGAAACGTGGTTGGCATTTTTTGCCGCTTGCTGGGTGATCAGTCTGTCACCGGGCGCCGGGGCCATTGCCTCGATGTCTTGTGGCCTGCAGTATGGCTTCTGGCGCGGCTACTGGAACGCTCTGGGCCTGCAACTGGGTCTGGTGCTGCAGATCGCGATCATTGCCGCAGGCGTTGGCGCGGTGCTGGCAGCTTCCGCTACTGCATTTCAGATCATCAAGTGGTTCGGCGTTGCCTACCTGGTCTACCTGGCCGTCAAACAGTGGCGCGCGCTGCCAGCTAACCTCAGCGACGAGTCTGCCGTACGGCCCATCGGCAAGCCGCTGAGCCTGGTGTTCCGCGGTTTTCTGGTCAACGTCAGCAACCCCAAGGCGCTGGTCTTCATGCTCGCGGTCCTGCCGCAGTTCATTAACCCGCATGAGCCACTGCTGCCGCAGTACCTGATCATTACTGCAACCATGATTACCGTCGACTTGCTGGTCATGGCTGGCTATACCGGACTCGCTGCCCGTGTGCTGCGTTTGTTGCGCACGCCCAAGCAGCAGCGGCGAATGAACCGGACTTTTGCCGGGTTGTTTCTCGGCGCTGCGACCCTGCTGGCAACGATTCGCCGCACGCCGGTGTGAATGTTGGGGGCAGGCTCCGCCAACCCCAACAAAATCAACTTCAGGCAGCGCATTGAAGAAGGCGACCTTCCTTCAGGTCGCCTTTGCTGTTTTGGCGGCGCCGAAGATGAATTTGTCACTAAATTTTACTGAGATTGCCTGCTAAACCTTGAGCGATGGCCAATGGAAGTGAACAATGCAATACCTCGCATTGTTATTTGAGATTGGCTCATGATTCCCCGTTCCCGCTTGCTCGCCTGGCTACTCTGGCCGCTGCTGGCCCTGAGCAGTACTGCGCTGTTGGCCGACCCTGGCGAAGACGCCGCGAAAGCTTTGCACCTGCTCGACTACATCGGCGCTGATTACCCGGCGACGGTCGAGGCGGGCAAGGTGGTGGATGACGGTGAGTACCGCGAGCAGTTGGAATTCACCGATGTTCTGCAAGGCCTGATCAGTGGCTTGCCAGCGCACGCTGAGCGCCAAGTGTTGGAGCAGGGGGTGCTGAACCTGCGTCAGGCAATCAATCAGCGCCAGGACGGGGCCAGCGTCGCTCGTCAGGCCCGCCAGCTGGGTGCGCAGCTGGCAGTGGCTTATGAAGTCAGCCAGGCGCCCATTATCACCCCGGATCCTGCTCGCGGTGCGCCGCTGTATGCCCAGCATTGCTCAGTCTGTCATGGCGACAGCGGTGCCGGTGACGGTCCGGCGGGTGTCGGTCTCGAGCCGCCGCCGGCCAATCTGCGTAGCAGCGAACGCCTTGCTCGCCTGAGCCTGTTCGACCTCTACAACACCTTGGGCCAAGGTATCGAGGGCACGGACATGCCATCCTTTGCCGACCAGCTCGACGAGCGTCAGCGCTGGGACCTGGCCACTTATATCGCCAGCTTCAGCGCTGATCCGGCCCAGGCGAAAGGCGATACCCGCTACAACCTCGCAGACCTGGCGCGTCAGACGCCGTTGGACGTTGAAGCGGCGCAAGGGCCGGAGGCCGCAGCGCTGTTCCGCGCCCAGCGTGCCCAGCCTCCGCAGGTCCAGCGGGGGCCGGCACAGTTGCTCGATTACACCGCAACAACGCTGGATAAGAGCCTGGCAGCCTACCAGGCGGGCGATCCTGAGCAGGCCTATGACTTGTCGGTTGCAGCCTACCTGGAAGGCTTCGAGTTAGTTGAAAGTTCGCTGGATAACGTCGATGCCAACGTGCGCAAAGACACGGAAAAATCGTTGATGGCCTACCGGCAGTCGTTGCAGGACGGCTTGCCGCTTGAGCAGGTGAGTCAGCGTCTGGACGCCGCCAAGGCCAAGCTCAAGGAGGCCGCAGGGTTGCTCGGTGGCGATAGCCTGAGCTGGTCATTGAGCTACATCTCCGGCTTGTTGATTCTGCTGCGTGAAGGTCTGGAAGCGATCCTGGTGCTGGCGGCAATTCTCGCGTTTCTGCGCAACACTGGGCAGCAGTCAGCAGTGCGCAGTGTCAACATCGGCTGGGCTCTGGCACTGGTGGCAGGTTTTGCCACCTGGGCCCTGGCGGCCTATGTCATCGACGTCGGAGGCGCACAACGCGAACTGCTTGAAGGCTGCACGGCGTTGTTCGCCAGCGTCATGGTGCTGTGGCTGGGCGTGTGGATGCACGATCGGCGGCACGCGGCGGCCTGGCAGAACTACATCAAGAGCAGCCTGGTCAGCGGTGGCGGGCGCTTCGGCTTTGCCTTGCTGGCGTTCTTCTCGGTTTATCGCGAGCTGTTCGAGGTGATTCTGTTCTATGAAACCCTGTGGCTGCAGGCCGGCCCTGCAGGACATCAAGCGGTGCTTGCCGGTGGTGCCACAGCGCTGGTGTTGCTGGTGGGGTTGGCGTGGGTGATCTTGCGCGGTTCGGCGAAGCTGCCGCTGGCGTTGTTCTTCAGCATCAACGCCGCCTTGCTGTGCGCCTTGTCGGTGGTGTTTGCCGGCCACGGCGTCAAAGCCTTGCAGGAAGCCGGGGTGTTCGGTACGCGGCCAGTGCCGTTCTTCGAGTTCGACTGGTTGGGTATTCACGCCGATGCCTACTCGTTGGCTGCGCAGGCAGTAGCGCTGGCGGCGATCTGCGTGTTGTACGGGCGTAGTTACCTGGCGCAAAGGCGTCGAGTGTCAGCTGGCTGATCGTTGTGGGCGCCGGTCTGCGTTCGGTGCAAAGCAGCCCTGAAGCGCAGATACTGTTCGCCTGTTTGGTTTTTTGTGGATAGTTAACCCATGCGTATCTGGATCGATGCCGATGCCTGCCCCAAGGCGGCCAAGGATCAGGTGGTCAAATTTGCCCTCAAGCGTCAGCTGGAAGTGGTGCTGGTGGCTGGGCAGAGCCAGATCAAGCCAGCATTCGCCTGCGTGAAGCTGATCGTCGTGCCGAGTGGTCCGGATGCTGCCGACGACTACCTGGTCGAGCATGCCGTGCCGGGTGAGTTGGTGATTTGCAGTGATGTGCCGTTGGCCGACAGGCTGGTCAAGAACGGCGTTGCCTGCCTTGATCCACGTGGGCGCGAGTTTGATGAGCGCAACATGGGCGAGCGTCTGGCTGTGCGCAACTTGTTCACCGACCTGCGCGAGCAGGGGCAGGTCGGTGGTGGACAAGCACCCTATGGCGATCGCGAGAAGCAGGCTTTTGCCAACTCCCTGGACCGCATACTGACGCGGCTGGCGCGTCAGTTTCCATGTTGATGGGGGTTATTTGTCGCTTTCGTGAGTCAGTTCCAGCACGCGGTCGACCAGCTTGTAGATGCCGCCCGCCGCTTCGCTGATTGACTTGGCCAACATATAGGCTGGTGTGCTGACCAGTTTGCGCTGGGTATCTTCGACGATGTCATGGACATCGCACTCTTCATGGGTGGCACCCATCTTGACGATGGCTGCACTGGTGTCGGCGTCGTTGCCGATGGTGCAAACCACGCCAGGGCCATAAATCTTTGCCGCCAGGGCTGGCGAGATGCAGATCAGGCCAACCGGCTTGCCGGCTTCGGCGAAAGCTTCGGCCAAGGCCAGTACATCTGGGTTAACCGTGCAGCCTGTGCCTTCAACGGCGAAGTTGGAGAGGTTTTTGGCCGCGCCAAAGCCACCCGGTACGATCAACGCATCGAAATCCTTGGCGTGCGCTTCGCGCAGGTCCTTGATATCACCACGGGCGATGCGTGCCGACTCCACCAGGACATTGCGCGATTCGGGCATCTCTTCACCCGTCAGGTGGTTGAGCACATGCATCTGCGCAATGTTCGGCGCAAAGCACTGCACCTTGGCGCCGCGCTGGTCGAGGCGCAGCAGGGTAATTACGCTTTCGTGGATTTCGGCGCCGTCATAGACGCCACAGCCGGAAAGAATTACTGCTACTTTTTTTTGGGTCATGCTCACTACTCCCGAGTCGAGGCGTTAAATGTCCTCTAAATTGGCAGATGTCGCCATAGGGTTTGCGCTGAACCAGGCCTAATCTTGTGCAATAGCCTGGAGATGGATAACCCATGGATCTGATCCTGTTGGCGGTACCGTTTTTCATTGTCCTGATTGTGGTCGAATTGATTGCCGACCGCTTGCGGGGCATGCGTACTTACCGTCTGGCCGATACGGTCAACAGCCTCAGTACCGGGGTGCTGTCGACTACCACGGGTCTGCTGACCAAGGGTGTTGGCCTGGTTACTTATGGCGTGGTCTGGGAGCATCTGGCGCTGTTCAAGTTGCCCGGTGACACGCTGTGGGTCTGGGTTCTGGCCTTTGTTTTGTACGATTTCTGCTACTACTGGCTGCACCGCTTCGGCCACGAGCGCAATATTCTCTGGGCGGCGCATTCGGTGCATCACCAGAGTGAGGAATACAACCTGTCGACGGCCTTGCGCCAGACCAGCAGCGGTTTCCTCCTGTCGTGGATCTTCTACTTGCCGTTGGCGCTGCTGGGTGTGCCGCCGCTGGTATTCATCACGGTGGCAGCGTTGAACCTGCTCTATCAGTTCTGGGTACACACCCGGCACATCCCCAAGCTGGGTTGGTTCGAATGGCTGTTCATTACACCGTCCAATCATCGCGTACACCATGCACAGAATCCCTTGTACTTGGATCGCAACTACGGTGGAGTGTTCATTGTTTGGGATCGCCTGTTCGGCACTTTTCAGCAAGAGGACGACAACGAACCGGTGATTTTCGGCGTGACTACGCCATTGGCCAGCTGGAATCCGTTATGGGCCAATCTGCAGTTCTACGCCCAGCTCTGGCACGATGCCCGCCATGCTGAACGTTGGAGGGACAAGCTGCGGATCTGGTTCATGCCCACCGGCTGGCGGCCAGTGGATGTTGCTCGGCGCTTCCCACAGGCCAAGCAGGACCTGAGCCGCTTTCGCAAGTTCGAGGTGCCGCTGGGCTGGCCACAGCAAGTCTATGTAGTGCTGCAGTTTGCGCTGTACGTGGCGCTTGGCAGCTACCTGATGGAGCACGCTGAACAGTTGTCGGGTGCAGCGTTGCTGCTTGGTTGGGGGGTGATGGCGTTCAGCTTGTTTGTGTTTGGCACAGTGCTGGAGAATCGCCCCTGGGCCTTCAAGCTTGAGCTGGTGCGGCTGGGGTTGAATGTCCCGGCCATGGTCCTGGCCGGGATGAGCGGTTTATGGCCGGTCACTGCCTTGGTTTGGATCGCGTTGGTTGGCTACAGCCTGCTCAGCTTGCTCGGCCTGTATGGCTGCCGCTTCCTCGCGGGCGATACGCGCGGCCTTGATGCGACGCCGCAACCACAGGCAACCACCGAAGGCCAGCAGGCCACCGAGCACCCATAGCTCGTACTTCTTCACGTTGCCGAGCATGCCTTCGAGAATGGCGCCAAAGTGATAAGCGGCGGTGCCCAAGGCCAGGGCCCAGACCGCCGCCCCGATGCCGTTGAGCAACAAGTAACGACGCGGCGGGTAGCCGGACAAGCCAATGGCGACTGGCATGACTGTGCGCAGGCCATAGACGAAGCGAAAGCTCAGCACCCAGATATCCGGATGGCGGCGAATGTGCTCCAGCGCGCGGTCGCCCATCATCTGCCAGCGTGGTTTGCGGGCCAGCAACTTGCGCCCGTGCTTACGCCCCATGAAGTACCACAACTGGTCGCCGGCATAGCTGCCGAAGAAGGCCACCAGGACCACCAGATTGATATCCATGTATCCGCGGAACGCAAGGAAGCCGGCGAGAACCAGAATGGTCTCACCTTCGAAAAACGTGCCGAGAAAAAGGGCAAAGTAGCCGAAATCCTGAAGGAATTGTTGGAGCATTTTCTGGGTGCTGGCGAAATGAACGCGCAGCCTAACCCTTCGTGGCCTTGGGGGAAAGTATCCAAATGTGTCTCGACGTTAACATTTCCTACAAGGACAATGGCTGCGTCCTCAAGTCGCAGGGTTGTCCCTGGCTGTCATTCAGGCGTCATAATGGCCGCTTATAACTGTCGCGCTCGCCCGCCTGCGCGGGCTCAGGAGTCTGCCGTGAGCTTTACCCCCGCTAACCGTTTGTTTCCTGCCACCCGTCTGCGTCGCAACCGTCGTGACGATTTTTCCCGTCGTCTGGTGCGTGAAAACGTCCTGACCGTCGATGACCTGATTCTGCCGGTATTTGTCCTGGATGGCGAAAACCGCCGTGAAGAAGTCGCCTCGATGCCAGGCGTCGAGCGTCTGAGCATCGACCTGCTGCTGGAAGCTGCGCAAGCGTGGGTGAGCCTGGGCATTCCGGCCCTGGCTTTGTTCCCGGTGACGCCAACCGAGAAAAAATCCCTCGACGGCGCCGAAGCCTGGAACCCGGACGGCATTGCTCAGCGCGCCACCCGCGCCCTGCGTGAACGTTTCCCGGAGCTGGGTGTGATCACCGACGTTGCCCTCGACCCGTTCACCACCCACGGCCAGGACGGTATCCTCGACGAGGAAGGCTACGTACAGAACGACATCACCGTCGATGCCCTGGTGCGTCAGGCCCTGTCTCACGCCGAAGCCGGCGCTCAAGTGGTAGCCCCTTCGGACATGATGGACGGCCGTATCCAGGCCATTCGTGAAGCGCTGGAGCTGGCGGGTCACGTCAACGTGCGTATCATGGCTTATTCAGCCAAGTACGCCAGTGCTTACTACGGTCCCTTCCGCGACGCGGTCGGCTCGGCGCTGAACCTGGGTAAGGCCAACAAAGCCTCGTACCAGATGGACCCAGCTAATAGCCAAGAAGCCCTGCATGAGGTGGCTGCCGACCTGGCTGAAGGCGCTGACATGGTCATGGTCAAGCCAGGTATGCCGTATCTGGATATCCTTTATCGGGTCAAGGATGAATTCAAGGTCCCGACCTTTGTCTATCAAGTCAGTGGTGAATATGCCATGCACATGGCCGCGATCCAGAACGGCTGGCTGAGTGAGGGAGTGATTTTGGAATCCCTTACCGCCTTCAAACGGGCAGGAGCTGATGGCATCCTGACCTATTTCGCTGTTCGCGCTGCTCAATTGATGAGAGGGCAGTAACGCCCTTCAGGAACGCCAGATGAATAACGAAGTACACAGTGATGTCGATATGAAGCAAGTCCAGCCCGTGCCGGAGCAAATGCTCGAAACGCCGCCGGAGCCTGCTGCGGTGCCTGAGCCTGTGGCCGAGGTCGAGGCGCCTGCGCCTGCTCCGGCGCCGGCTGCACCGGTCATCGCTGTCCCAGGCCTGGATGACAGCAGCCTGTACATTCACCGCGAGTTGTCGCAGCTGCAGTTCAATATCCGCGTACTGGAACAGGCGCTGGACGAGAGCTACCCCTTGCTGGAGCGGTTGAAGTTCCTGCTGATCTTTTCCAGCAACCTGGATGAGTTCTTCGAAATTCGTGTGGCGGGCCTGAAGAAGCAGATCACCTTTGCCCGTGAGCAGGCTGGCGCTGACGGCCTGCAGCCGCACCAGGCATTGGCGCGGATCAGTGAAGTGGTGCACAGCGAAGTTGATCGTCAGTATGCGATCCTCAACGATGTACTGTTGCCAGAGCTGGAAAAACATCAGATCCGCTTCATCCGTCGCCGCCACTGGAATACCAAGCTAAAGACCTGGGTACGGCGCTTCTTCCGCGACGAGATCGCCCCGATCATCACCCCGATCGGTCTCGATCCAACGCACCCGTTCCCGTTGCTGGTGAACAAGAGCCTGAACTTCATCGTCGAGCTGGAAGGCGTGGATGCTTTCGGCCGTGATTCGGGTCTGGCGATCATTCCGGCGCCACGTCTGTTGCCACGGGTGATCAAGGTGCCGGAAGACGTCGGCGGCCCGGGCGATAACTATGTGTTCCTGTCGTCGATGATTCACGCTCACGCCGATGACCTGTTCCAGGGCATGAAGGTCAAGGGTTGCTACCAGTTCCGTTTGACCCGTAACGCCGACCTGGCGCTGGACTCCGAAGATGTCGAAGACCTCGCCCGGGCCCTGCGAGGGGAGCTGTTCTCGCGCCGCTATGGCGATGCCGTGCGCCTGGAAGTGGCTGACACTTGCCCCAAACACCTCTCGGACTACCTGCTAAAGCAGTTCAGCCTGAGCGAAAGCGAGCTGTACCAGGTCAATGGCCCGGTCAACTTGACCCGGCTGTTCAGCATCACCGGTCTGGATAGCCACCCCGAGTTGCAATACACACCGTTCACGCCAGCGATTCCCAAGTTGCTGCAGAACGCCGAGAACATCTTCAGCGTAGTTGGCAAGCAGGACATCCTGCTCATGCACCCTTTCGAGTCGTTCACCCCGGTGGTCGATCTGCTGCGCCAGGCCGCCAAGGACCCGCACGTCCTGGCTGTGCGCCAGACCTTGTACCGCAGTGGTGCCAACTCGGAGATCGTCGACGCGCTGGTCGATGCCGCCCGTAACGGCAAAGAGGTCACTGCGGTGATCGAGTTGCGTGCGCGCTTTGACGAAGAATCCAACTTGCAACTGGCCAGCCGTCTGCAGGCTGCAGGTGCGGTGGTGATCTACGGTGTGGTCGGCTTCAAGACCCACGCCAAGATGATGCTGATCCTGCGTCGCGAAGCTGGCGAAATCGTGCGCTATGCGCACCTGGGTACCGGTAACTACCACGCCGGCAACGCTCGCCTGTACACCGACTACAGTCTGCTGACCTCCGACGATGCCTTGTGCGAAGACGTCGGCAAGCTGTTCAGTCAGCTGATCGGCATGGGCAAGACCTTGCGTATGAAGAAGCTGTTGCACGCGCCGTTTACCCTGAAGAAGGGCATGCTCGACATGATCGCGCGGGAAACCCAGTTTGCCCTTGAGGGCAAGCCTGCGCACATCATCGCCAAATTCAACTCGCTGACCGATCCGAAAATCATCCGCGCCTTGTACAAGGCCAGCCAGTCCGGGGTGCGTATCGACCTGGTGGTGCGCGGCATGTGCTGCCTGCGTCCGGGCATTGCCGGGGTGTCGCACAATATTCAGGTGCGCTCGATCATCGGGCGCTTCCTCGAGCACACGCGGGTGTTCTACTTCCTCAATGGCGGCGAAGAGCAGATGTTCCTTTCCAGTGCCGACTGGATGGAGCGCAACCTCGACAAGCGTGTCGAGACCTGCTTCCCGGTTGAAGGCAAGAAGTTGATCCTGCGAGTGAAAAAGGAGCTGGAGGGGTACCTGACCGACAACACCCACGCCTGGATCCTGCAGCCGGACGGCCGCTACGTACGCAGCACGCCGACCGGCAACCAGAACCCGCGCAGTGCCCAGGCTGCTCTGCTCGAGCGCCTGAGCAACCCGGTGCTCAGCGTACGCTGAGGACGAAGCCGACCCGGGTCAGCCACTCAGCCTCCAGGCCGAAGTCGGCCTGGGTCAGCTGATTCTGCTCCAGCCAGCCCGCCGGAAACTCGACATCGAGGCTGTCGCCAGCGGCGTGTAGGGTAACCGTTGGCATTTGCTGGGTGCCGCGAATGTGATGGAACAAGATCGCAAAGCGCAGCAGCACGCACAGGCGAATCAGCTTGGTGCCTTCTTCGCCGAACTCGGCAAACTTGTCTTTGGGAATATTGCGGCGGTGACCACGCACCAATAGCGCGAGCATCTGTTGGTCTTCGCGGGAGAAGCCCGACAAGTCCGAGTGCTCGATCAGATAGGCACCGTGCTTGTGGTAGTGGTAGTGGGCGATATCCAGGCCCACTTCATGCACCTTGGCCGCCCAGCCGAGTAGCTCACGCCAGATCCCGTCTTCCAGATCCCAGGCCTTGGCCACCTGATCAAAGGCGTGCAGGGCTTTGCGCTCGACCCGGGCAGCTTGACCTTGGTCGACGTGATAACGCTCCATCAGCGAGCTCAGGGTGCGCTCACGCACGTCCTCATGGTGATGACGTCCCAGCAAGTCGAACAGCACGCCTTCACGCAGGGCGCCGTCGCAGTGGTCCATGCGCTGCAATTCCAGCGCATCGAAAATCGCTTCCATGATCGCCAGGCCGGCCGGGAAGATCGCCCGGCGGTCCGGTTTGACCCCGTCGAAGTCGATCTTGTCGGTGTCGCCCAGTTTGAACAACTTGCGCTTGAGCCAGGCCAAGCCCTCGGCATTGACCTCGCCACTGCCCATGCCGCCGGACTTGAGGGCCAGGCCAATGGCACGGATGGTCCCGGAAGAGCCGATGGCTTCGTCCCAGCTCAGACGGTGCAGGGCGTTTTCAATGCTCATCAGCTCCAGGCGCGCAGCGGTGTAGGCCTGGGCGTAACGTGCCGGGGTGATCTTGCCGTCACGGAAGTAGCGTTGGGTGTAGCTGACGCAGCCCATCTGCAGGCTCTCGCGCAGCAGCGGCTCGAAGCGCTGTCCGATGATGAACTCGGTGCTGCCGCCGCCGATATCCGCCACCAGGCGTTTGCCGGGGTTGTCGGCCAGGGTGTGGGAGACGCCGAGGTAAATCAGGCGGGCTTCCTCACGACCGGAAATGACTTCCACCGGATGGCCGAGAATTTCTTCGGCGCGGCGGATGAATTCGCCGCGGTTACGTGCCTCACGCAGGGCGTTGGTGCCAACGATGCGCACCGCGCCGTCGGGCATGCCGCTGATCAGCTGGGCGAAGCGCTTGAGGCAGTCCAGGCCGCGCTGCATCGACTCTTCGTTGAGTTGGCGCTCTTCGTTGATGCCGGCGGCTAGCTGCACCTTTTCCCCAAGCCGCTCAAGAATGCGGATCTCGGTATGGTGGGCCTTGGCCACAACCATATGGAAGCTGTTGGAGCCCAGGTCGATGGCAGCAATCAAGGACAGATTCTTGGCTGTGGTTTGCGGCATGATCATGGCTTCTCGGTCGATAACCCGGCAATCCTGCCACGATCCAAGGCTGACGCCAACGCGCAGCTTAGCAAGGCTTGATATAGGGCAGGTTGATTGAGGAAATATGACTTTCCTGTGACAGCGGTGATATGCGCGGTCATGCACAACTATAGTTACACTCAATCGTCGGCGGCTTCCTGTAACTCGCCGGTGCGGCTATGATGGGCCACGTTTTTTTTGCTTACGACCTTGGAGACTTCCATGAGCAGCGATCTTATCAAACACGTCACTGACGCCACCTTCGAAGCCGAAGTCCTGAAGGCTGAAGGCCCGGTGCTGGTTGACTACTGGGCTGAATGGTGCGGCCCTTGCAAAATGATCGCTCCGGTGCTGGACGACATCGCTACCACCTACCAGGGCAAGCTGACCGTCGCCAAGCTGAACATCGACGATAACCAGGAGACTCCGGCCAAGCACGGCGTGCGTGGTATCCCGACGCTGATGCTGTTCAAGAACGGCAACGTCGAGGCCACCAAGGTCGGCGCACTGTCCAAGTCTCAGCTGGCAGCCTTCCTGGACGCCAATATCTGAGTGAAAAAAGCCCCGCATTCGCCGGGGCTTTTCTTTATCGGGTGACTAGACGCCAGAAAAAGCAGGTGTTACATTCGGCCTCGCACTGATTTTTCGGTGCCCTCTGCACGCCGTCGCCGACGCATCCCTAATTCGAATCAGTACGCGATCCTGTCGCCTTCTTTGCGGCGCGGCTTCATTAAGCCAGAAGCTTAATTCTCCCTTCTTACATGATTACGTCACTCCCCTTATGAACCTGACTGAACTCAAGCAAAAGCCGATTACCGATCTGCTCGAAATGGCCGAACAGATGGGCATAGAAAATATGGCCCGTTCGCGCAAGCAAGATGTGATTTTCTCCCTGTTGAAAAAGCATGCGAAAAGCGGCGAGGAAATCTCCGGTGACGGTGTGCTGGAGATTCTCCAGGACGGCTTCGGCTTCCTGCGCTCGGCTGATGCCTCCTACCTGGCCGGCCCTGACGACATCTATGTCTCGCCTAGCCAGATCCGTCGCTTCAACCTGCGTACCGGCGATACCATCGTCGGTAAGATCCGCCCGCCAAAAGAAGGCGAGCGATACTTCGCCCTGCTGAAAGTCGACACCATCAACTTCGACCGGCCGGAAAACGCGAAGAACAAAATTCTGTTCGAAAACCTGACGCCGCTGTTCCCTAATGTGCGCCTGAAGATGGAAGCCGGTAACGGCTCCACCGAAGACCTCACCGGCCGGGTTATCGATCTGTGTGCCCCGATCGGCAAGGGCCAGCGTGGCCTCATCGTCGCTCCGCCAAAAGCGGGCAAGACCATCATGCTGCAGAACATCGCGGCCAACATCACCCGTAACAACCCCGAGTGCCACCTGATCGTCCTGCTGATCGACGAGCGCCCGGAAGAAGTGACCGAAATGCAGCGCACCGTGCGCGGCGAAGTGGTTGCTTCGACCTTCGACGAGCCACCAACCCGCCACGTGCAGGTTGCTGAAATGGTTATCGAGAAGGCCAAGCGCCTGGTTGAACACAAGAAAGACGTGGTGATCCTGCTCGACTCGATCACCCGTCTGGCCCGTGCCTACAACACCGTGATCCCGAGCTCCGGCAAGGTCCTCACTGGTGGTGTCGATGCTCACGCCCTGGAGAAGCCAAAGCGTTTCTTCGGTGCTGCGCGTAACATCGAAGAAGGCGGCTCGCTGACCATTATCGCCACCGCGCTGGTAGAAACCGGCTCGAAGATGGACGAAGTGATCTACGAAGAGTTCAAGGGTACCGGTAACATGGAGCTGCCGCTGGACCGCAAGATCGCCGAGAAGCGTGTGTTCCCGGCCATCAACATCAACCGTTCGGGTACCCGTCGCGAAGAGCTGTTGACCGCCGACGACGAGCTGCAGCGCATGTGGATCCTGCGTAAGCTGCTGCACCCGATGGATGAAGTCGCGGCCATTGAGTTCCTGATCGACAAGCTCAAGCAGACCAAGACCAACGACGAGTTCTTCTTGTCGATGAAGCGCAAGTAAGCGGTTGCGCTGTGCAAAAGCCGGGGCAACCCGGCTTTTTGCTATCTGTACTTTGGCTATTCTGGCTGGCCGGGTTAGGCGCTACACTTTGCTCCCCCCGACCGGCTCGGCGAATACGAGGCTTTTGCATGCAGTATCGCGATTTGCGCGACTTTATCCGTGGCCTGGAACAGCGCGGCGAACTCAAGCGCATCCAGGTTCCGATCTCTCCAGTTCTGGAAATGACTGAAGTCTGCGACCGCACTCTGCGCGCCAAAGGCCCAGCGCTCCTGTTCGAAAAGCCAACCGGCTTCGACATTCCAGTGCTCGGTAACCTATTTGGGACCCCGGAGCGGGTGGCCATGGGCATGGGCGCCGAGTCGGTCAGCGAACTGCGTGAGATCGGCAAACTGCTGGCGTTCCTCAAGGAGCCTGAGCCGCCCAAGGGCCTCAAGGATGCCTGGTCGAAGCTGCCGATCTTCAAGAAGGTCGTGTCGATGGCGCCGAAAGTGGTCAAGGATGCGGCCTGCCACGAAGTGATCATCGAAGGTGACGACGTCGATCTGGGCATGCTGCCGGTGCAGCACTGCTGGCCGGGCGACGTTGCGCCGCTGATTACCTGGGGCCTGACGGTGACACGCGGGCCGAACAAGGAGCGCCAGAACCTGGGGATCTATCGCCAGCAGGTGATCGGCCGCAATAAGGTCATCATGCGCTGGCTCAGCCACCGTGGCGGCGCCCTGGACTATCGTGAATGGTGCGAGAAACACCCGGGGCAGCCATTCCCGGTCTCGGTGGCCTTGGGTGCGGATCCGGCGACCATTCTCGGCGCCGTCACCCCAGTGCCGGACACGCTGTCCGAGTATGCTTTCGCTGGCCTGTTGCGCGGCAATCGAACCGAGCTGGTCAAATGCCGCGGCAATGATCTGCAGGTGCCAGCCACTGCTGAAATCATCCTCGAAGGGGTGATTCATCCCGGCGAGATGGCCCCAGAAGGCCCGTATGGCGACCATACCGGCTACTACAATGAAGTGGACAGCTTCCCGGTGTTTACCGTAGAACGCATCACTCACCGACAAAAGCCGATCTACCACAGTACCTACACCGGCCGACCACCTGATGAGCCGGCGATTCTAGGTGTGGCGCTCAACGAAGTGTTCGTCCCGATCCTGCAAAAGCAGTTCCCGGAGATCACCGACTTTTACCTGCCGCCGGAAGGCTGTTCCTACCGCATGGCGGTGGTGACCATGAAGAAGCAGTACCCGGGGCACGCCAAGCGCGTCATGCTCGGGGTCTGGTCGTTTTTGCGACAGTTCATGTACACCAAGTTCGTTATTGTCACAGACGACGACATCAATGCCCGCGACTGGAATGATGTGATCTGGGCGATTACCACGCGCATGGACCCCAAGCGCGACACGGTGATGATTGAGAACACCCCGATCGACTACCTGGACTTTGCCTCACCCATTTCCGGTCTGGGTTCGAAGATGGGCCTGGATGCGACGAACAAGTGGCCAGGGGAAACCACCCGCGAATGGGGACGGGTCATCGTCAAGGATGAAGCTGTCACCCGGCGGATCGATGAGCTGTGGAATCAGTTGGGAATAGACTAAATGCAGGTAACCTTGCAGCCGTCCGGGGCGGTGTTGGTGCTCAACCCCGGGGAACGGATTCTCGATGGGGCGCGGCGCTTGGGCTACGACTGTCCACAGAGCTGCCGCAATGGCAATTGCCATGTCTGCGCTGCGTTGCTGGTTGAAGGACGGGTGCGTCAGGAAGGACAGGAGCGTAATCACGGCGAACTGTTCACCTGCATCGCCGAGCCGCTGGAGGACTGTGTATTGTTGTGGGATGGCGTGCTCGCCTTGGGCGAGTTGCCGGTACGGACACTGGCCTGTCAGCTGAGCGAGTGCGTTGAGGTCGGTGGCGACGTCTGGCGCGTACGCCTGCGTGCGCCAGCCGGTAAACCGCCGCGCTACCATGCGGGGCAATACCTGATGGTCGAGCGCGAAAGTGGCGACAAGGCAGCTTTTTCCCTGGCTTCGGCTCCCCATAGCGGGCGCGACCTTGAGCTGCACGTGTTGGCTCGCGAGAACAGTGCAGTGGAGTTGATCGCGCAGTTGCAGCGCAACGGTATGGCGCGGCTGGAGATGCCCTTCGGCGATACGCATCTGTCCGAGTTGCCCGACGGTCCGCTGGTGCTGATTGCCGCAGGCACCGGCATGGCGCAAATGCACAGCCTGCTCGAACATTGCCGGGCCCAGGGCTTCAAGCATCCGGTCCACCTGTATTGGGGCGTGCGCCTTCCCGAAGACTTCTACCAGATCGAGCATTGGGCCGAGTGGGAGCAATTGCCGAACCTGTACCTGCACAAGGTGGTCAGCGACCTGTGTGGTTGGGAAGGGCGTTGCGGGATGCTGCATGAGGCGGTCTGCGAGGACTTGAACGATCTGGCGGGTGTGCACGTTTATGCCAGTGGTTCGCCGAATATGATTTATGCCACCCTCGATGCACTGGTTGACGCGGGAATGGACGCACACCAGATGCGCGCCGATGTATTTGCTTATGCGCCGCGCGGTTGAATGACGGAATAAGGCACGCTGCAATAGCGTGCCCGCTTTAATAATCCAGGTTGTGCTTGCGCGGCATAAGTCGATTATTATTGCCTGCAACGTAAATAACTTTCGCTACACTTGAAACAACACCCGGTTGTTGGTGCAAAGCCCCAGCCTAGGGGTCTCCGGTGTGTGCTGAGGCTTATATTCAATAGGCGAACTGCCGTACGGTAAGTACGCGGGTAGCGTATTCGTTTACAGTGACTCACTTCAGTAGTTCACGAGGAATCCTGGCGGCAGCTATGTCGGCAATTGAATCTGCATCTTTGAATGTGGCCTATCCTCCGTTGCTCGACTTCGGACAACAACTGTCTCGCGAGCAACTTCAACTTTCGGTTCACCACACCCTGTCCCTTCACCAGGGTGGCCCGGTCTGGCTGTTTGCCTACGGCTCGCTGATCTGGCGGCCGGAGTGCAATGCCGAAGAGCGTCGGCGGGCCCGGGTGCATGGTTACCACCGCGGCCTGTACCTGTGGTCCCACGAACATCGGGGTACCCCAGAGTGTCCGGGGCTGGTCTTTGGTCTGGACCGTGGCGGCTCTTGCAGCGGCTTTGCCTATCGCTTGCCGCAGGAGTGCCTGGAAGACTCGCTGTTGGCCCTGTGGCAACGTGAGATGCCTTACCCGGCTTATCGGCCCCACTGGCTTACCTGTCGCCTTGATGATGGCAGCAAGGTCCAGGCCTTGGGATTTGTGCTGGAACGGCACTTGCCGTGCTATGCGGGTAACCTGTCGGATGATCTGCTCAGTAAGATCTTCGCCAATGCCAAAGGACGCTATGGCAGCACCCGTGATTATGTCGAGCAAACCCTCAATGCTTTGCGTACTCATGCCATGCCTGATCGCAACCTTGAGGCTCGCTTGCGACGCTGCCATTTTCCTGACTAGGAATGTTCTCACGGCAGTAATGAGAATTGTTACCCTGTGCGGAACGGCTCTGGCGCGCTACTATCGCGTCCCAAGACTCATTGGACAGGCAAGGATCAAGGATGAAGTGGTTTGCAGCGCTGTTGGTGATGGTGGCAGGTATTGCCCATGCCGATATCAAACTGGAGTTTGTCGAGAAAACCATTCCGATCTATCCGGCTGAGTTGAGTAAGGCGGCCATCACCGGTTCGGTCAAAGTCAGCTTTCAGGCCCAGGCCGATGGCACCGTCACTGATGTGAAGATTGTGAACAGCAGTGATCCGGCATTTGCCAATGCCGCGCTTAAGGCGGTCAAACAATGGCGTTTCCAGCCGTGGACCGTATCAAAGGAGAACCCCGCAACGCTCGAAGTGCGTACGGATTTGCATTTTCGTCTCAATGACAAAAAAGAGTGGTGGGCACTCTACGACCGCGCCAGGCTGGTTGTGATGAGCTGCAAGCAGTTCAACGAAGAAGTGGCGCAATACCGCAAAAATGATCCGGGCAGGTCGCTCGAGCATATGGACACTACACTGTTGTCCGTTCGCATGATGTCGAATTTTTCTGGCGACGAGGCCATCAGCTACAAGGAGTCGCGTGCGACTACCGAGTCTTTTGAGAAGGCGCTGCCGCGTATCATCAAACAGTGCAAAACTTACCCGGGTGTCGACTTCGTCGATGTTTGGCCAGCGTATTTACGTGAACGTCTGGTCCAGCAGCGCTGAGACGCTACAGGACCAGAAGGCATCTTAGCGGGTGGTGATCACCAGTTTGCCCACGGCCTTGCGCTGACCGAGCATATCAATGGCCGCACCCGCTTCAGCCAGCGCAAAGGTCTGTGATACCAGCGGCTTGAGCTTGCCTTCAGCGAACCAGGCAAACAGCTGCTGAAAGTTCGCCGCGTTGTCAGCCGGCTGGCGCTGGGCAAAGGCGCCCCAGAACACACCGAGCACAGCAGCACCTTTGAGTAGCGCAAGGTTTACGGGTAGCTCCGGGATGCGTCCGCTGGCAAAACCCACCACCAGCAGGCGGCCGTTCCAGGCGATACCACGCACCGCTTGGTCGAACAGGTCGCCGCCAACCGGGTCGTAAATTACGTCGGCACCGGTGCCGCCAGTCAAACGCTTGATCTCGTCCTTGAGGCTATGTTCGCTGTAGTTGATCAATTCATCGGCGCCAGCTGCCTCGGCCACCGCGAGTTTTTCGGCGCTGCTGGCAGCGGCAATCACCCGTGCGCCCATGGCCTTGCCGATTTCCACCGCCGCCAACCCGACACCGCCCGACGCACCCAGCACCAGCAGGGTTTCGCCGGCCTTGAGCTGGCCGCGTTGCAGCAAGGCGTGCATCGAGGTGCCGTAAGTCATGCCAAAGGCGGCTGCAAGGGTGAAGTCCATGTGCTCAGGAATCGGCAGCACGTTGTAGGCCGGCACCGCCACCTGTTCGGCGAAACTCCCCCAGCCGGTCAAGGCCATGACCCGATCACCGACTTTGAGATGGGTAACCTTCTCACCCACCGCGCTGACGATGCCGGCGGCTTCGCCACCAGGAGAGAAGGGCAGTGGTGGCTGGAACTGATATTTGCCCTCGATGATCAGCGTATCGGGAAAGTTGACCCCGGCCGCATGTACATCCAGGAGAATCTCGTTCTTCTTTGCTACGGGGCTGGCGACCTCTTCGAGGACCAGGCCCTGAGCCGGGCCCAGGGTTTTGCACAACACTGCTTTCATCGGGACTATTCCTTTGCGCGTAGTGGCCGATAAGTGTAGGTGGGTCAGGTGCCGGGTCAACGAGCATGGCCCGTCCTGATAGGCCGGCATAAGCCCGGGCTTGGGTTTGACCGGTGCGCTGGGTATGCTGGCGCCAATTGTTTGAGGAGCGAATTCGTGAAAGCGTGGATCTTGATGGTACTGGCGCTGATGCTGCCGATGGCGGCCATGGCCGAAGAAGCCAAGGAAGGGGAACCGAAGGTCTCCTACATTTCCCTGACCCCGCCATTCGTGGGTAACTATGCTCTGGATAGCGGCCCGAAGTTGCGTGTGTACAAGGCCGACGTAGCTCTGCGGGTCAACAGCGATGCGGCGGCGACGGCGGTAAAGCACCACGAACCGCTGATCCGCAATCAACTGGTGGCGCTGTTTACCCAGCAGAACCTGGAGAGCATGAGTAACGTCGAGGCCAAGGAAAAGCTGCGTCAGGAAGCCCTGAAGCAGGTCCAACAGGTGTTGGAGAACGAAGAAGGCAAGCCGCTGGTTGATGACCTGTTGTTCAACAACCTGATTGTGCAGTAATCAGGATGTCAGGCTGCTGCGAAAGCGTCGCAAGGCAATAGTAAAGAACGCCAGGCCAATGGTGGCCAGCGCCAGAAGATCCGGCCAGACTACCGTCAGGCCGGCGTCGCGGAACAGGATCGCAGCGCTGAGGCTGACAAAGTGTGTCGAAGGCGATAGCTGCATGACCCACTGCAGCCATTGCGGCATGCTGTCTAGCGGTGTACTGCCGCCGGACAGCAAGAGCATGGGGATGATCACCGGAATCGCCAGCAGGCCGAATTGCGGAGTCGAGCGCGCCAATGTGGCGAGAAAGATCCCCAGCGCAGTACTGGCAAACAGGTAAAGCGCAGTAACCGCCAGGAACAGGCTCAGCGAGCCTGCCAGTGGCACGCCCAGGGCACCTTTGACCACCACCTCCAGCGATATCCAAGTGCACAGCACCACCACCAGGGCATTGCTGCCGATTTTTGCCAGCATGATCTCCAGCGCTGTCAGTGGCAGCACCAGCAGGTGATCGAGAGTGCCATGTTCACGCTCGCGCAGCAGCGCGGTGCCGGTGAGGACAATGGCCAGGATGGTAATATTGTTGACGATCTGGATCACCGCCAGAAACCAGCCGCCTTCCAGGTTCGGGTTGAACAGTGCCCGTGGACTGATCAGCGCCGGGCTGCTAGCTGCGGCAGAGCCCTGGTTGGCATAGTCGAGCAACTCGCGTTCGAAGATTCGTCCAATGTAGCCGGCGCCCATGAACGCCTGACTCATGGCCGTGGCATCGACATTGACCTGCAGCTGCGGCGAACGTCCGGCCAGCAAGTCGCTTTGAAAGTTCACCGGCACATTGATCACGAACGTATACAGGCCACTGTCCATGGCCTGGTCCAGTTGATCGTAGGTGAGTGGCACGGCAGGCTGGAACTCGGGTGGCTGCAGGGCTTCGGCCAGCTTGCGTGAAACCATGCTGTGGTCTTCGTCGATGACCGCCACACTGGCGTTGTGTACGCCGATGATTGATCCGGCCGCCGGCATGTAGATCGCCACACTGAAGGCATACAGCAGAAACAGCAGCAATACGCTGTCGTGACGCAGGCTGGTCAGTTCTTTCAGGCCCAGGCGCAGGGTGTGTGCCAAGCGATGCATCAGACCTCCTGCTTTTTCAGCATGGCCAGGCTCAGGCCTGTGAAACCGAGGAAAAATCCCAGCAGCGCCAGGCATTGCGGCCATAGCTCACGCAGGCTCAGCGCCTTGGTGAAGGTGCCGACGGCGATATCAAGAAAGTAGCCCGCCGGGAACAGTTGCCCCATCAGCGCAGCCGAGCCATCGAGTGAAGAGCGCGGCACGATCAGCCCCGAGAACTGGATGGTCGGCAGGCTGGTGATAATCATGGTGCCGAGGATCGCGGCAATCTGGGTCCGGGTGAAGGCGGAGATCAGCAGGCCCAGGCTGGTGGTTGCGAGCAGGTACAGGAGACCGCCACAAGCCAAGGCCAGGGCGCTACCCTTGAAGGGTACGCCGAATAGCCAGCGGTTCATCGCCACCAGCAGTGCCAGGTTGACCAGGCTGATGGCCAGGTATGGCGCCTGTTTCCCGAGCAGGAACTCCAGACGGGTCAGCGGTGTAGCATAAAAGTTGGTGATCGAACCCAGCTCTTTCTCACGGACGATGCCCAGGGCGGTGAGCATGGCGGGAATGAAAGCGAGGATCAGCGCCATGACTCCCGGGCCGATGGCGTTGACGCTGACCACATCCTGGTTGTAGCGAAAGCGAGTTTCCAGGCGTACCGGTGTTTGTCCGGGAAGGGCCTGGCTGCTCAGCGCCGCAAACTGCTCAAGGTTGGCCTGGTGTACGGCTTCGACGTAGTTGCGGCTGGTCTCGGCGCGAAACGGCATGCCACCGTCGAGCCAGGCGGCCACCACTGGCTGGCGTCCAGCGTGCAGGTCGCGAGCGAACCCGGGCGGGATCTCCAGGGCCAATTTGATTTCTGAACGCTGCAGGCGCTTATGCAACTGTGTCGAGTCGCGAATGGGTGGTTGTTCGGCGAAATAGCGTGAGCCGCGAAAGGCTTCAAGGTAAGCCCTGCTTTGTGGGCTCTGGTCCTGGTCGTAGACGGCGAACGCGAGGTTTTCCACATCCAGCGAAATGCCGTAGCCGAAGATCACCATCATGAACACCGCGCCGAGCAAGGCAAAGGCCAGGCGAACTTTGTCGCGCAGCAACTCTTTGCCTTCGCGGGTAGCCACGGCGAACAGGCGCCGGATGCTGAAACCCTGAGACATCGCCAGTGGCGCGGTCGAGGCAGGCGCATCCAGTTGCGTTGTAGTGACAGGCGTTTCGCTCGTGCCTTGGGCTTGCTCAAGGCAGGTGACGAACGCGTCTTCCAGGGTGGCACCGGCAAACTGCTGCTGGAGCGCAGCGGGTGTGTCGCAAGCCAGCACCTTACCCGCATGCATCAAGGAGATGCGGTCGCAACGCAGCGCCTCGTTCATGAAGTGGGTAGAGAGGAAGATCGTCACCCCTTGATCCCGCGACAGTTCGATCAGCAAGCGCCAAAAGTCATCGCGGGCAGCCGGGTCGACCCCTGACGTAGGTTCGTCGAGGATTAGTACTTCGGGTCGGTGCAGTACGGCCACTGCCAATGACAGGCGTTGGCGCAGGCCCAGCGGCAGGGCGCCGGATTGCTGGTCGGCGATCGCGCCGAGGTCAAAGCGTTCGATCAGTTCGGCGATGCGCGGTGTGCTGTCAGCCTTGGGCAAGTCGAACAGCCGGGCATGTAGCTCCAGATTCTGGCGCACGCTCAGCTCGCCATACAACGAAAAACTCTGCGACATGAAGCCGACCCGCTTGCGCGTGGCCAGGTCTTTGGCGTCCACCGGCCGACCCAGCAGGGTGGCGCTGCCTTCGCTGGCCGGCATCAAGCCGGTGAGTACTTTCATTGTGGTGGTTTTGCCGCAGCCGTTGGAGCCTAGAAAGCCGAAAATCTCACCACGACCGATGGCAAAGCTGACCTTGTTCACCGCGGTGAAATCTCCGAAGCGCAGGGTCAGTTCATGGGCTTCGATGGCAATCGTCGTGTCGCCGGCAGGGCGCGGAGGAATTTTCAGGGGCTGCGTGTCGTGTGCACTGTCGCCTTGATAGTGTGTGAAGGCGTCGTCCAGTTTGCCGCTGGTGGTAACGCTGGCCAGCTCTTGGCTGAGCCCGCAGGCGATCAACTTGCCACGGTCGAGCATCAGGCAGTGCTCAAACTGCTCGGCCTCTTCCATGTACGCTGTGGCCACCAACAGGGTCAGCTGCGGTCGCTCTTGGCGGACTTGCTCGACGAGTTCCCAGAAACGTCGGCGAGACAGCGGGTCTACCCCCGTGGTCGGCTCGTCGAGGATCAACAAGTCCGGTTCGTGGATCAGGGCGCAGCACAACCCGAGTTTTTGCTTCATGCCGCCGGACAACTTGCCGGCAGGGCGCTCGGCAAAGCGTGCGAGGTCGGTGGCCAGCAGCAGGTTGTGCATGCGCTGCTCACACTCCACCGCGCTGAGGCCGAACAGGGTGGCGAAGAAACGGATGTTTTCGCGGATCGACAACTCGGGGTAGAGGTTATTGCCCAGCCCCTGAGGCATAAAGGCGATTCGCGGGTACAGGCTGTTGCGGTGGCGGCGCTTGCGGATCGAGCCGCCGAGCACTGAGAGCTCACCGTTTTGCAGCTTTTTGACTCCGGCAATCAGACCGAGCAGGCTGGATTTGCCAGCACCATCCGGGCCGATCAGGCCGCAGCGGGTGCCTGCAGGCAGATTGAAGGTGATGTCCTGCAGCGCATCCAGCTTGCCATATCGGTGGCTGATGCCCTCGGCCTGCAGCGCCAGCGCGTTCATTGCAGGTTGGCCGGCCAGTCCACTTCAGCGGTGCGCACATAGCCTGCGCCCGGCATGCCAGGCTTGGCTTGCGGCACGGCGCTGGGCTCGGTCAGGCGCAGTTTGACCCGGAACACCAGCTTTTGCCGTTCGTCACGGGTTTCCACCTGTTTCGGGGTGAACTGGGCCTTGGCGGCAACGAAGGCAATTTTCGCCGACAGAGCCTTTTCCGGCAGGGCGTCGAGTACAACCCGGGCCTGATCGCCGACCGTCAGACGACCGCTGGTCGACGCAGGCAGGTAGAGGTTCATGTACTGGTCATTGGGGTCGATCAGCATCAATACCCGGCCGCCAGCGCCCAGCACTTCACCGGGTTCGGCCAGGCGTAGCTGAATGATGCCGTTGATCGGTGCCCGCAGGCTGCTGTCGTCGATTTCACTGGTGAGTTGGGCGACTTGAGCCTCAGCGGCGCCGATGGCGGCCTTGATGGCTGCCAGCTGAGCGCGTGCGGCGACGACTGCAGAGTTGGCCGTGTCATAACGTGCCTGCTGTTGGTCGAGCAATTGTTGGCTGGCGTATTGGCGCAGGAAAATTTCCCGCACACGCTTGAGCTCCTGGCTGGCCAGCAGCAGCTCGCTTTGGCGCAATTGCACGTTGGCCTGGGCGGCCGAGTAGTTTCCCTGGGCGCGTAGTACTTCCGCCTCAGCCTGGTTGCGCTGGGCTTCGAGGGTGCGGGTGTCGATACGGGCTAAAAGTTGGCCCTGAGTAACCTTGTCGCCTTCATCGACCAACACTTCGGCCAGGCGTCCGGGGATTTTGCTGGCGATCTGCACTTCAGTGGCTTCGAGACGACCGTTGCCCATGCTCAGGCCGTCGGGCAGGCGGTCGTGCAGGGACTTCCAGTAGCCCAGACCGCCCGCAGCCAGAAGCAGGGCGATCAAGGCGCCAGCGAACAGTTTCGGGGTAGTTTGGCTCATCAGTCTGCTTCCTGCTGCATTCACGTCAGAGTGTGACGTGGCACTGATCCTGGTGCGTTGACATTGGTCAATCAGGCCGCAATCCTGCGCTGTTCAGCGTAAGGCGAGTACCGCCGCCCATTGTTCGGCAGTAACCGGCATCACCGACAGACGACTGCCTTTCTGGACCAGCGGCAGCTCGGCCAGGGCGCTCTGTTGCTTGAGGTAACCCAGGCCCAAGACCTTGCTGAAGGTTTCTACGTGAGCAACATCGACGGCGCTCCAAGGGTTCTTGTCGGCATTGGCCTTGGCATCGAAGTAATGGCTTTGCGGGTCCAGGGCCGTCGGGTCGGGATAGGCGGCGGCGCTGATCTTGGCGATACCGGCAATGCCGGGCTCGGGACAGCTGGAGTGATAGAAGAAAAACTGGTCACCGACTGCCATTGTGCGCAGGAAATTACGTGCCTGGTAGTTACGAACACCGTCCCAGCGTGCTTGTTTCAAGCGTGCCAGATCCTTGATCGAAAGTTCATCGGGTTCGGATTTCATCAGCCAATAGGCCATGGGTGCTGCTCCTGGCGAAATTTGAAATAACCTGTTGCATGAAACCGACGGTCGGTTGGCGTCAAGGTTTGCGTGTCGACGCAGGTTGTCGGAGAATGCGCCCATTTTAAGCTTGACGCTGCTGCAACCCATAAAAAACGTTGCTGACACGTGATCAGTTTGCCTGAGGGGGGCAATCGATGAATCGCAAACCGGACTTGCTCTGGATTCTGGTATTTCTGTTCGGTTTGGGTGTTGTCACTACCGGTTATGCGCAAAGCCTGTGGGAGCGCAAACTCGACGCTCCTTACGAGATACCGGTCAATCCGCAACAACGTTGATCGCTATGCTGGCGCCGCTTAGTCAGGCGCCAGGTACCAGCTACGGTCCGAGACCGTTCCTTGTAGCGGCACGTCCCAGCTGGCTTGGGCCAGTCGCTCGACTTTCTGACATTCATGTGCCAGCCCCAGCAGCAAAGGCTTTTTCCACGCCTTGCGGCGGGCCTGATAGGCCAGGCTTCGATCGTAAAATCCACCGCCCATGCCCAGACGGCCACCTACCTCGTCGAATCCCACCAATGGCAACAAGATCAGGTCCAGCGCCCAGATCGGCCGTTGCCGCGCCAGGCTGATGTGCGGCTCGGGGATGCGAAAGCGGTTAGGGCGCAGTTTTTCGCCGTGCTCGATGCGTTGAAAGACCATTTTGCTTCTTGGCCATGCTTGCAGCACCGGTAAGTAGGTACGCTTGCCACGTCGCTGAGCTTCGCGCAGCAACAAGCCTGGGTCGATCTCGCAATCATTGGGCAAATAGAGGGCGATGTGCCTGGCGCGGCGAAACAGTGGATGTTGGGCCAGTTGCCGGTACAGACCACGCGCTGCCTGCCGTTGCTCGGCCGGGCTCAGGGCGCGACGGGCATCGCGTAACAGGCGGCGAAGTTGGGGGCGGGTGAGCGGCGCGGTGTCGGTCATGGCACGGGCGTTCCCAGAGAGGGCTGGCGCCGAGGGCGACAGCTCGATTGCTCGCGTGTGAGGCGAACAAAGGTAATTCAGGCTCCCCGACGAACCGCTGTCGGTGTAGCCCTTGAACCCGAAAGTTCAAGGTGGAGATTGCAGGAGGCGTTCAGGCTTTCCGTCAAGCGGACATGCACACCGGCCCCAACGTGCAACCCCCGTGGTTGTGCGTATCGGCTCAGGGACATGACCGACTGGCAAGCACTCCAGGGAGTGGCGCCAGTATACTGAAACTCAACTGGTTTTTGTATCCGCATCGTCGGCCAGGGCCTGATCGACACGTTCCAGCAGGTCACGCACCTGTTCACGGCTGGCGCCACCGGTTGGCGCTTCAGGGCGCTCCTGATTGTGCAACAAGTCGTGAGTGATGTTCAGCGCCGCCATCACCGCGATCCGGTCGGCACCGATGACTTTGCCGCTGCTGCGGATTTCGCGCATCTTGCCATCCAGGTAGCGCGCCGCGCTGACCAGGTTGCTGCGCTCTTCAGGCGGACAGATGATCGAATATTCTTTGTCGAGGATCTGAACGGTGACGCTATTGCTTGAACTCATGAGTCTTGCTCCAGGGCCTTGAGTCGCAAAATCATCGATTCGACCTTACGCCGGGCGATTTCGTTTTTTTCGATGAGGTGGGCGCGCTCCTCGCGCCAGGACTTTTCCTGAGCTATTAGGAGTGCGTTTTGCCGTTTTAGTTGCTCGACTCGCTCAATCAGCAGTTCGAATCGGCCCATCAGCGATTGCAGATCGTTCTCTTGCATTGGTTGCCACTCGATTCGGTCTGGCGGGTGGTTGCCCGATTTATGCTCCGGCCTGCTCCGAGTTGGCCGCGTCGATGGTCTTGGCGCGCCTGCCGGTGCTAGGATACAAGGTCTTCATTCTAGTCATTGCGCCGTCTGGCGCCTAGTTGCCCATGCCCAATACCAATTCGCCGTACACCGCCTTCGCCACCTTGCTCAGCAGCAACGGGCATCCTGTATCTCCTGCCGAACTGCACGGGCTGTTGCTCGGACGCAGTTGCACCGGTGCCGGCTTTGATGCCGAAGCCTGGTTGGCCGATGCCGCGCACCTGCTGGAAAATGATCCGGCAGACAACGTTCGTAACGCTTTGATCGGTCTACAAGAGATGGTCAAGGGTGAGCTCACCGGTGACGATATCACTGTCGTACTGTTGCTGCCGGGCGATGACGTCGCGCTGACTGAACGCGCCGCGGCCCTGGGTGAGTGGTGCAAGGGCTTCCTCTATGGCTTTGGTCTGAACGCCGGTGGCTTGACCTTGAGCATCGAGGCCAAGGAAGTCCTGCAGGATCTGGATGCCATTTCCCAGGTTCAGGACGCTCTGGAAGAATCCGAAGACGGCGAAAGCGACTATATGGAAGTCATGGAGTACCTGCGCGTCGCACCGCTGCTGCTGTACACCGAGCTGGCCAAGGCGGTCGAGCCGGCAGCCAAACCTTCGCTGCACTGATTGCACAGGGACCCACTGCCCATGAGCCAAATCCCCAAGTCGGAATACGCCCGTCGACGCAAGGCGCTTATGGCGCAGATGGAGCCCAACAGTATTGCCATCCTGCCCGCCGCCGCAGTTGCCATTCGCAACCGTGACGTCGAGCACGTGTACCGCCAGGACAGTGACTTCCAGTACCTGAGTGGCTTCCCTGAGCCAGAAGCAGTGATCGCCCTGATCCCCGGTCGCGAGCACGGCGAATACGTGCTGTTCTGCCGTGAGCGCAATCCCGAGCGTGAGCTCTGGGATGGTCTGCGCGCCGGTCAGGAAGGCGCGATCCGCGACTTTGGCGCGGATGATGCCTTTCCCATCACGGACATCGACGACATCCTGCCCGGTCTGATCGAAGGCCGTGACCGGGTCTACTCGGCCATGGGCAGCAACCCGGAATTCGACCGTCACCTGATGGACTGGATCAATGTGATCCGCTCCAAGGCCCGTCTTGGCGCCCAGCCACCGAACGAATTCGTTGCCCTGGATCATCTGCTGCACGACATGCGCCTGTATAAGTCGGCGGCAGAAGTGAAAGTAATGCGCGAGGCCGCAGCGATTTCTGCCCGGGCGCACGTCAGGGCTATGCAAGCCTGTCGTGCGGGGTTGCGCGAGTACAGCCTGGAGGCTGAGCTCGATTATGAGTTCCGCAAGGGCGGGGCGAAGATGCCGGCCTATGGCTCGATCGTCGCCGCCGGCCGTAATGGCTGCATCCTGCATTACCAGGAAAATGACGCGCTGCTCAAGGACGGTGACCTGGTGTTGATCGACGCCGGTTGCGAAATCGACTGCTACGCCAGCGACATCACCCGGACCTTTCCGGTCAGCGGGCGGTTCTCGCCGGAGCAAAAGGCGATCTACGAATTGGTGCTCAAGGCGCAGGAGGCGGCATTTGCGGTCATTGCCCCGGGCAAGCACTGGAACCACGCCCATGAGGCGACGGTGCAGGTGATCACTGAAGGCCTGGTCGTGCTGGGTCTGCTTAAAGGTGATGTGCAGGAATTGATCGAAAGCGAGGCCTACCGGGCCTTCTACATGCACCGTGCCGGACACTGGCTGGGCATGGATGTGCATGATGTCGGTGAATACAAGGTCGGTGGTCAGTGGCGCGAGCTGGAACCGGGCATGGCCCTGACAGTGGAGCCTGGCATCTACATCGGTGCCGATAACCAGAGCGTCGCGAAAAAATGGCGCGGCATTGGTATACGTATCGAGGATGACGTAGTGGTAACTAAGCAGGGCTGTGAAATCCTGACCTCAGGTGTACCCAAGACGGTGGCCGAAATTGAAGCCTTAATGGCTGCCGCGCGCAGTGCTGCGGCATGAATCGGGTCAACCTGGCAATCATTGGCGGGGGCTTGGTCGGCGCGAGTCTGGCGCTTGCCCTGCAAGCCGGTGCCAAGGCGCGTGGCTGGAAAATTCTGCTGATTGAGCCGTTTGCGCCGGGCGATACCTATCAACCGAGCTATGACGCCCGCTCTTCGGCCTTGTCCTTCGGTACCCGACAGATTTATGAGCGTCTGGGTCTGTGGCAACCGATCAGCCGCCGCGCCGAACCGATCCGCCAGATTCAGGTGTCCGACCGTGGCCGCTTTGGTGCGACGCGTCTGGATGCACTGGAAGAGGGCGTACCTGCCCTGGGGTACGTGGTGGAGAACGCCTGGCTCGGCCAGTGTCTGTGGCAAGGCCTGGATGCCGAGGTGGTGAGCTGGCGCTGCCCGGCAGAAGTGACAGCCATGCAGGCGCTGGAAGACGGCTATCGGCTGACGCTCAATGACGACACCGAGGTCGAATGCGACCTGGCTGTGTTGGCCGATGGTGGTCGATCCGGTCTGCGCGAGCAACTGGGTATCCATGTCAGCTCGCGGCCGTACCACCAGAGCGCGCTGATTGCCAATATCACCCCGAGCGAAGCCCATTGTGGTCAAGCGTTTGAGCGCTTCACCGACGAAGGGCCAATGGCGCTGCTGCCGTTGCCGGAAAACCGCTGTGCGTTAGTCTGGACCCGCGCCGGCATGGACGCCAAACGCTTGGCCGAAATGGACGAGCGCAGCTTCCTCAGCGAGCTGCAGAGTGTGTTTGGCTACCGCTTGGGCGCCTTGCGCCAGGTCGGCGCGCGGCACTTGTATCCTTTGTCGCTGATCGAGGCTCAGGAGCAGGTGCGTGCGCACCTGGTGGTTCTGGGCAATGCCGCTCATAGCCTGCACCCGATTGCCGGCCAGGGCTTCAACCTGTCCCTGCGCGACGTGCAGGCACTGGCCGAAGGCTTGCTGGCAGGTCCTGCCGTTCCTGGTGACTTTGCCACGCTGCAGGCTTATCGCGAGCGCCAGCGCTTGGATCAGGAGCTGACTGTGGGCTTCTCCGACCGCGTCACGCGCTTGTTCGGCAGCGCGCAACCGCTGATTGCCACCGGGCGCAACCTGGGGTTGCTAGGGCTCGACCTGGTGCCCCCGGCCAAACGTTGGTTCGCCCGCCAGGCCATGGGCCTGGGAACCCGTCCGGATCCACGGAGCTGAGTATGAGCGACCCGCGCAAACTGGCTCGGCGTGCGCGCATGCTGCGCTGGATGCTGAACCTCTATCCGCCGTATATCGGCGCGGGCATTCGGGTACAAAGCATTAGCCCCGACCTGCGTCAGGTGAAAGTGCGCATGGGCCTGCACTGGTTCAATCGCAACTATGTCCAGACCCAGTTCGGCGGCAGCCTGTATTCGATGGTCGATCCGTTCTACATGCTGATGCTAATGGAGCTGCTGGGCCGCGAGTACATCGTCTGGGACAAGGCTGCCAGTATCGATTTTATTGCACCGGGCAAAGGCCCGGTGTTTGCCGACCTGCGTATTGATGACGCGCTGCTTGCCGAGATTCGCGAGCACACCGCAGGCGGCAAGAAGTACCTGCCACGACTTCAGGTCGATATCCGTGACGCTGCCGGTGAGCTGGTGGCGCAGGTCGACAAAACCCTTTACGTGCGGCTCAAGCCGCAAGCGAGACAGGCTTAAGGCATGGAAATGCGCGCAGATCTGTTGATTGTCGGTGCCGGTATGGTCGGCAGCGCCCTGGCCCTGGCTTTGCAGCACAGTGGCCTGGAGATTCTCCTGCTCGACGGCAGTTCACTGTCGGTCAAACCCTTTGATGAGCAATCTGCCTTCGAGCCACGGGTCAGTGCCCTGTCGATGGCCAGCCAGCGCATTCTCGAACGCCTGGGTGCCTGGCCGGGGATTGAACAGCGACGTATCAGCCCTTACTCGGACATGCGTGTCTGGGACGGTAGCGGCACCGGTCAGATCCATTTCTCGGCGGCCAGCGTGCATGCCGAGGTGTTGGGACACATCGTCGAGAACCGGGTGGTGCAGGATGGCCTGCTGGAACGCCTGCATGACAGCGAGATCGGCCTGTTGGCCAACGCCCGTCTGGAGCAGATGCGTCGCTCCGGTAACGAGTGGTTGCTGACCCTTGCCGATGGCCGCACCTTGCGTGCGCCACTGGTCATTGCCGCTGACGGCGCGAACTCTGCTGTGCGGCGCCTGACGGGGTGTGAGACGCGTGAGTGGGATTACCTTCACCACGCCATTGTCACCAGCGTACGTTGTGCTCAGCCGCATCAGGCGACCGCCTGGCAACGCTTTACCGATGATGGGCCGCTGGCGTTCCTGCCATTACTGCGCGATGGCCAGCAAGATTGGTGCTCGATCGTCTGGTCGACAACACCTGAACAGTCCGAGCGCCTGATGAAGCTGGACGACGCGGATTTCTGTGCACAACTCGAGCGCGCCTTTGAAGGCCGCTTAGGGGCCGTGCTTGAGACCGACCCACGACTTTGTGTGCCGCTGCGCCAGCGCCATGCCAAGCGCTATGTGGCCGAAGGCCTGGCGCTGATTGGTGACGCTGCGCACACCATTCACCCGTTGGCTGGGCAAGGGGTGAACCTCGGCTTTCTCGACGCGGCAGTACTGGCCGAAGAACTGCTGCATGCCTACGAGCGCGGTGAGCGGCAGGCAGATGTGCGCGTGTTGAGCCGCTTTGAGCGGCGGCGCATGCCGCACAACCTGGCGCTGATGGCGGCTATGGAAGGTTTCGAGCGCTTGTTCCAGGCCGATCCGCTGCCGCTGCGCTGGTTGCGCAACAGTGGTCTGAAATGGGTTGAGCAATTGCCTGAAGCCAAGGCGGTGTTCGTCCGTCAAGCCTTGGGCTTGAGCGGCGATTTGCCGGAATTGGCGCGGGCCTGACGCCGCCGTAACATCTGGTAACGCCTCCCCAGTGAGTTCGGTTGAGAAGGCAAATGGGATTAACTACCATTTGCGCCTCTATTTGAACTCCGAGGACTGCACCATGTTGCCACGCAAGCACGTATTGGCCGCCCTGGCTCTGACCCTGTTGGGCGGCACCGCCCAGGCGGCGGACGAGGTGGTGGTGTATTCCTCGCGCATCGACGAGCTGATCAAGCCGGTGTTCGACGCTTACACTAAAGAGACCGGGGTGAAGATCAAGTTCATCACCGACAAGGAAGCGCCGCTGATGCAGCGGATCAAGGCCGAAGGGCAGAACGCCACCGCCGACCTGCTGCTTACTGTCGATGCCGGTAACCTTTGGCAGGCTGAGCAGATGGGCATCCTTCAGCCGATCAAGTCTGAGGTGATCGACAAGAACATTCCTGCTCAGTACCGCGCTTCGTCCCATGACTGGACCGGTCTCAGCCTGCGCGCGCGGACCATCGCCTACTCCACCGAACGGGTCAAACCTGAAGAGTTGAGTACCTACGAAGCCCTGGCTGACAAAAACTGGGAAGGCCGTCTGTGCCTGCGCACGGCGAAAAAGGTCTACAACCAATCGCTGACCGCGACCCTGATCGAAACCCACGGCGAGAAGAAAACCGAGGAAATCATCAAGGGCTGGGTCAATAACCTGTCCACCGACGTGTTCTCCGATGACACCGCTTTGCTGCAAGCAATCAACGCGGGTCAGTGCGACGTCGGTATCGTCAACACCTACTACTACGGTCGCCTGCACAAGGAAGACCCGAAGCTGGCGGTCAAGCTGTTCTGGCCAAACCAGGCCGATCGCGGTGTGCACGTCAACCTGTCGGGTATTGGCCTGACCAAATATGCGCCACATCCTGTAGCAGCGAAGAAGCTGGTCGAGTGGATGACCGGTCCAGAGGCACAGAAAATGTTCGCTGACGTAAACCAGGAGTTCCCGGCCAACCCGAAAGTGGCGCCATCGGAAGAAGTGGCGGCCTGGGGTTCGTTCAAGGCTGACAGCATCCCGGTTGAAATTGCCGGTAAGCGTCAGGCTGAGGCAATTCGCCTGATGGATCGGGCTGGCTGGAACTAAGCGCCAGGCTTTATCCTTGTGGGGCCCTAGCGGGCTCCAATCGCGGGCATTGCCAGCGCCCACATTGACGTCATCCTGTCGGTGGGGGCTGGCAATGCCCGTGATCGACCGCAACGCGGTCGCAATCTTTCCCACAGAGATTTCCTTTTGGCTCACCCCGCCCAACGCCGCTGGTATCCCCTGGTTTTCACCATCGCCGCTCTGGTGCTGCTGCCGCTGAGTGTGTTGCTGTTGTCCTGGCAGTCGGTCGACATGCAGATCTGGTCGCACCTGCTCGATACCCAGATGAGCCGCCTGTTGGGCAACACCTTGACCCTGATTGTCGGGGTTGGAGTGGGCGTTACGGTGCTGGGCGTGAGCCTGGCCTGGCTCACCAGCCTGTGTGAATTTCCCGGACGACGCTGGCTGGACTGGGCACTGATGCTGCCATTTGCCATCCCCGCCTATGTGCTGGCGTTTGTCTTTGTTGGCTTGCTGGACTTTGCCGGCCCTGTGCAAACATTGCTGCGTGAGGCATTCGGGCCCATGCGTTTGCCGCGCGTTCGCTCCACCGGTGGGGTGATCATCGTGCTGGTGCTGGTGTTCTACCCCTATGTCTACCTGCTTGCCCGTACCGCGTTCCTGGCCCAGGGGAAAGGCCTTATGGAGGCGGCGAGGGTGCTCGGCCTTTCGCCACTGCAAGCCTTCTGGCGGGTGGCGCTACCGATGGCGCGCCCGGCCATCGGTGCCGGTATCGCGTTGGCCCTGATGGAGACTCTGGCCGATTTTGGCGCGGTGTCGGTGTTCAATTTCGACACCTTCACCACGGCGATCTACAAGACCTGGTATGGCTTCTTCAGCCTATCGAGCGCTGCCCAACTGGCCAGCTTGCTGCTACTTGCGGTGATGCTGGTGCTGTACGGTGAGCGCCGGGCCCGTGGCGCGGTGCGTAGCAGCAATGAGCGTCCACGAGGCAAGGCGTTGTACCACCTACGGGGCATCAAGGCGCTGGCGGCCAGCAGTTGGTGCTTGCTGGTGTTTGCCTGCGCCTTTGTCATCCCGGTGCTGCAATTGCTGGTGTGGTTCTGGACGCGTGGGCGCTTCGATCTGGATGAGCGCTATACCAGCCTGATCCTGCATACGCTCTATCTGGGAGCCATGGCTGCGCTGATCACTGTCTGTGTTGCGATGGTCTTGGCGTTTGCCCGCAGGCAGGCTCCCACCCCTGGTATTCGTGCTGGCGTCGGCTTGGCCAACTTGGGCTATGCCTTGCCTGGCTCGGTATTGGCGGTGTCGATCATGCTGGCCTTCAGTTACCTCGACAATCAGCTAGTGGTGCCACTGTCCACTTGGCTCGGCGGTGCCGGTAGGCCGCTGTTGTTGGGCAGTTTGTTTGCCTTATTGCTGGCTTATCTGGTGCGCTTCATTGCTGTGGCCTATGGGCCGCTGGAAAATAGTCTGGGGCGGATTCGCCCGTCACTACCTGAAGCCTCGCGCAGCCTCGGCGTCAGTGGGCCAAGATTGTTTTTCAAGGTGTATCTACCGCTACTGGTGCCGGGTGCCTTGAGCGCTGCCTTGCTGGTGTTTGTCGACGTCCTCAAAGAGATGCCAGCGACCTTGCTGATGCGCCCGTTCGGTTGGGACACCCTGGCCGTCAGGGTATTTGAGATGACCAGCGAAGGGGAGTGGGCACGGGCTTCGTTGCCTGCCTTGACGCTGATTCTGGTGGGCTTGTTGCCAGTCATCGGCCTGATTCGACGTTCAGCCCGGCACGTAGGTCAAACGCGCTGAGGGTGCCAGCCTTCAAGCTTGCAGCTACAATGCGCGGCATTCGCTGCGGCCGGTCCTACAGACCGGGTAGCTACAACGTTACCTACAGCCGTTAGCTTCGCCACGCCCGGAAGGAGAAACCCATGGGACAGCGTACGCCTCTGTATGACCTGCACCTGGCGCTAGGCGCCAAGATGGTCGATTTTGGCGGTTGGGACATGCCCCTGCATTATGGCTCGCAGGTCGAGGAGCACCATCAGGTGCGCCGTGACTGCGGGGTGTTCGATGTTTCCCATATGACCGTAATCGATGTTCATGGCGACCAGGCCAGTGCCTGGCTGCAGCGTTTGCTGGCCAATGACGTCAATCGTCTGGCTGAGTCCGGCAAAGCCTTGTACAGCACCATGCTGGACGAGCAGGGCCGGGTCGTTGACGACATGATCGTCTACCGCTGCGATGAGGGTTATCGTCTGGTGGTTAACGCTTCGACCCGTGACAAGGACCTGAAGTGGCTGAACGACCACAAAGGCGCGTTCCAGATCGAACTCAGTGAGCGTCCGGAGCTGGCCATCCTGGCTATCCAGGGTCCTGAGGCGCGCAGTAAGGTCGCCGAGTTGGTAAGCGCTCCGCGAGCAACCCTGATCCGCGAACTCAAACCCTTCGAAGGCCGAGCCGAAGGCGATTGGTTTGTTGCCCGTACCGGCTATACCGGCGAAGACGGCTTGGAAATCATTTTACCCGCCCTGCAGGCGCCCGCCTTCTTCAACGATCTGGTCGGTGCCGGGATCGCCCCAAGCGGCCTCGGTGCACGCGATACGCTGCGCCTTGAGGCCGGTATGAACCTGTATGGCCAGGATATCGACGAGGATCACACCCCGCTGACCTCGAACTTGGGCTGGAGCGTCGCCTGGGAGCCGGCTGAGCGGGAGTTCATCGGTCGTAACGGATTGCTGGCGGAAATCGAGCAGGGCGTCGAGCAGAAACTGGTCGGTTTAGTACTTGAAGAGCGTGGTGTTTTGCGTGCTCACCAGGTGGTGCGCGTCGCTGGTATTGGCGAAGGGGAGATCACCAGTGGTAGCTTCTCTCCTACGCTGAGCAAATCCATTGCGCTGGCGCGGGTGCCGATGGCAACCGCCGATCGTGCCGAGGTGGAGATCCGCGGCAAGTGGTACCCGGTGCGGGTGGTCAAGCCGACCTTCGTGCGCCATGGCAAGATTCTGATCTGAACCTAATTTTGGCGGGCTGACCGCTTACCCTATCGAGGAAAACAAGATGAGCAATATCCCCGCCGACCTGCGTTTTGCTGAAAGCCACGAGTGGGCCAAGTTGGAAACCGACGGCACGATCACTGTCGGTATCAGCGACCACGCCCAAGAAGCCCTGGGTGACGTGGTGTTCGTCGAGCTGGCGGAAGTAGGTAAAGTCTTCGCCGCAGGCGATGCTGCCGGTGTGGTTGAGTCGGTCAAGGCCGCTTCAGACATCTATGCACCGGTCAGCGGTGAAGTGATCGCGGTCAATGAAGCACTGGCTGACAGCCCTGAGTCGCTGAACAGCGATCCGTATGGCAGCTGGATCTTCAAGCTTAAGCCAAGCGACAAGGCTGAGCTGGACAAGCTGCTGGACGCCGCTGGCTACAAAGCCGCCATCGGCGAATAGTTTTCACACAAAGCGGCAATCTCTTCCTAGACTCAATATGCCTCGGTTGGTCGGGGCTTGGTCTAGGAAGAGAGAGCCGCTATGTCCCAGTCGCCGTCCCTGAGCCAACTGCACGACCCCAATCCGTTCCTGCGTCGTCACTTGGGCCCCGATGCCTCGGAGCAGCAGGCCATGCTGCAGTCCCTGGGTTTAGGCAGTCGTGGTGAGTTGATCGAACAGACCGTCCCCCCGGGCATCCGCCTGAACCGGCCGCTGGACTTACCTGCCGCCTTGGACGAACAGGCCGCCCTGAGCAAGCTCAGAGGTTATGCCGAGCAAAACCAGGTGTGGACCAGCCTGATCGGCATGGGCTACCACGGCACGATCACGCCGACCGTCATCCTGCGTAACGTCCTGGAAAACCCAGGCTGGTATACCGCTTACACGCCGTATCAGCCGGAAATTGCCCAGGGGCGTCTGGAAGCCTTGCTCAACTTCCAGCAAATGATCATCGACCTCACCGGGCTGGACCTGGCCAACGCTTCATTGCTCGATGAAGCCACCGCAGCGGCCGAAGCCATGGCCTTGGCCAAGCGTATGGCCAAGTCGAAAAGCAATGTGTTCTTTGCCGATGAGCACTGCCATCCACAAACCCTGTCGGTGTTGCAGACTCGCGCCGAGGGCTTTGGCTTCGAGTTGGTGGTAGATGCGGTGGATAACTTGGCCAACTACCAGGTCTTCGGCGCGTTGCTGCAATACCCCGACACCCATGGCGAGATTCGCGACTTGCGGCCCATGGTTGAGCAGTTGCATAAGCAACATGCCCTGGCCTGTGTGGCCGCCGACCTGCTCAGTCTGCTGATGCTAACCCCGCCAGGTGAGTTGGGAGCCGATGTGGCCTTGGGTTCGTCGCAGCGCTTTGGCGTGCCGATGGGCTACGGCGGCCCGCATGCGGCTTTCTTTGCCTGTCGTGATGCGTTCAAGCGGGCGATGCCAGGACGCATCATCGGTGTGTCCAAAGATGCTCGCGGCAACGTGGCGCTGCGCATGGCCCTGCAAACGCGCGAGCAACATATCCGCCGCGAGAAAGCCAACTCCAACATCTGCACTGCACAGGTACTGCTGGCCAACATCGCCGCGCTCTATGCGGTTTACCATGGGCCACATGGCTTGCAGCGGATCGCCCAGCGGGTGCATGCACTGACCTTCATTCTCGCCGCTGGCCTTGAGAGCAAAGGTATCAAGCGCCTCAACCAGCACTTCTTCGACACCCTGACGCTGGAAGTGGGTGGCAGCCAGACGGCGATCATCGAAAGCGCTGAAGCTGCGCAAATCAACTTACGCATACTCGGCCGGGGCCAGTTGGGTGTCAGCCTCGACGAAACCTGTGACGAAAGCACGGTACTGCGCTTGTTCGATATTTTCCTCGGTGCCGATCATGGCCTGGACATCACCAGCCTCGATGCCCAGGCCTTGCCCGAAGGCATTCCGGCAGCCCTGGTGCGGCGTTCGGCCTTTCTCACCCATCCGGTGTTCAACCTGCACCACAGCGAAACCGAGATGCTGCGCTACCTCAAGCAGCTGGAACACAAGGACCTGGCGCTTAACCAGTCGATGATTCCGTTGGGCTCCTGCACCATGAAGCTCAATGCCACAAGCGAGATGATCCCGATTACCTGGCCAGGGTTCGCCTTGTTGCACCCCTTTGCCCCTGTTGCGCAAGTGCAGGGCTACAAGGCGATGATCGATGAGCTGGAAGCCTGGCTGTGCGCGATCACCGGCTTTGATGCTATCTGCATGCAGCCCAACTCAGGTGCCCAGGGTGAGTACGCGGGGTTGATGGCGATTGCCAAATATCACCGCAGCCGTCATCAGAGTCAGCGCGATATTTGTCTGATTCCATCGTCGGCACATGGCACCAACCCCGCGTCGGCGCAGATGGCTGGTATGCAGGTGGTGATCGTAGATTGTGATGAGGCGGGCAACGTTGATCTGGCCGACCTCAAAGCCAAGGCCCAGGCCGCCGGAGAACGCTTGTCATGTTTGATGGCGACCTACCCCTCGACTCATGGGGTGTATGAAGAAGGCATCAGCGAGATCTGCGAGGTTATCCACAAACAGGGTGGCCAGGTGTACATGGACGGCGCCAATCTCAATGCCCAGGTTGGCCTGACCCGACCCGCCGATATCGGCGCCGATGTTTCGCACATGAACTTGCACAAGACGTTCTGCATCCCGCACGGCGGTGGCGGGCCAGGAATGGGCCCGATTGGCGTGCGGGCCCACTTGGCGCCTTTCGTGGCCAGCCACCCGGTGATCCCGGTGCCCGGGCCAGATCCACAGAACAGCGCAGTCAGCGCCGCGCCGTGGGGAAGTGCGAGCATTCTGCCGATCAGTTGGATGTATATCGCCATGATGGGCCCGCAACTGGCCGATGCCAGTGAAGTGGCGATTCTTTCGGCCAACTACTTGGCCGAGCAACTGGGCGCAGCCTTCCCGGTGTTGTACCGCGGGCGTAACGAGCGCGTGGCCCATGAGTGCATTCTTGATCTACGGCCGTTGAAAGCACTAACCGGGATAACCGAGGAGGATGTCGCCAAGCGTCTGATGGATTATGGTTTCCATGCGCCGACCATGTCGTTTCCGGTGCCGGGGACGTTGATGGTCGAGCCGACCGAGAGTGAGTCAAAAGCCGAGCTGGATCGCTTTGTCGAGGCAATGCTGAGTATTCGTGCGGAGATTCGTGAAGTGCAGGATGGCAACTGGTCGGCGGAAGACAACCCGCTCAAACATGCACCGCATACCTTGGCGGATGTCTTGGGAATCTGGGAGCGTCCCTACAGCATTGCCCAGGGCGTTGCACCGAGTGAGCATGCGCGCCTGCACAAGTATTGGCCGGCGGTGAATCGCGTGGACAATGTGTTTGGTGACCGGAATCTGTTCTGTGCCTGTGTACCGGTGGAGGATTATCGGTAAATGGTGACTGTAGGAGCCAGCGTTGCTGGCGATGGGAGCTGCGCAGTGTCAGCTGTTGCGCGGTGTTTGCATCGCTGGCAAGGCCAGCTCCTACAGTGTTCGACCGTTACTGGCTCGCTACGGCATTCTTGGCAAGAATCGCGTTGGCCAGATCCATGTCGCTCACTTCAAGCCCGGGGTTATCAGCCCGGACTTTGTGCATTGCGGCTTCCAGGTAAGGCCCGCGGATAGCGCCTTGGCTGGCAACAAAGCTGCTGGCATCGTCCTGGGTGGCGACAACCAGCTTGTGATCCTTGGACGTCAGATAGCTCGAAGCGGTGGTCGCGCCGGAGGAGATGACATTGCGCCAGAATGTATCGGCCATGGCTGAACCGATTGGCAGGGAGAGCAGTGCAAGGGTCGCAGCTGCAAATTTGAGACGCATCGAGGGGGGACTCCAACTGATTAACTGGCAGCTTGGAGTGGTTTGCCTGCGTCTAGTTCCCTGCTGCGACCCTCAGTACTTCCGCGTTTGTGGTCAGCCCTCTCGCTACCTTTTGCGCACCGCTCTGCTGCAAGCTTTGCAGGCCTTCCTCGATGGCTTTCCGACGAAGTAATGCCGGGTCGGTGTCGTTGTGGACCAGGCTGATCAGCCGTTCGTTCAGACACAGCAATTCATGGATACCGGTGCGCCCGTGATAGCCGGTGTGCCGACATTCATTACAGCCTGTGGCTTGATAGCCCGCTGTACCCATAACGGCTGGAGCTTTGCAGGCATTGCAGAGTGTGCGTACCAGGCGCTGGGCCATGATCCCGATCAGTCCAGCCTTGATCAAGTGAGCTGCAACACCCAGTTCAAGCAGTCGGTTGATGGCGCTGCAGGCATCGTTGCTGTGCAGGGTGGACAACACCAGGTGGCCGGTCAGCGCCGCCTGGAAGGCCACCTGAGCGGTTTCCAGGTCGCGAATCTCACCGATCATGATGATGTCCGGGTCCTGGCGTAGCAGGGCGCGGGCGCCTTCGGCAAAGCCCAGGTCTATCGCCGGGTGCACTTGCAGCTGATTGAAGCTGGGCTCGATCATCTCAATCGGGTCTTCGACGGTGCACAGGTTGACCTGCGGGGTGGCCAGGTACTTGAGCGTGGCGTACAGAGTGCTGGTCTTGCCGGAACCGGTGGGGCCGGTGACCAGGATCAGGCCGTGACGCTGGCCAACCAGCGCCTGCCAACGGCTGAGGTCGTCGCCATCAAGGCCAAGTTGGGTGAAGTCCTGCTGCACAAGGAGCGGGTCGAAGATACGTAGTACCAGTTTCTCGCCAAAGGTGATGGGCAGGGTCGACAAGCGCAGCTCAACCTCGTTGTCATCCTCCAGACGGGTCTTGATCCGGCCATCCTGGGGACGACGTTTCTCCGCGACGTTCATGCCACCGAGGGTTTTCAGGCGACTGATGATCGCCAGGGTTACCTGCGCCGGAAATTCATACACCGGGTGCAGCACGCCGTCGATACGAAAGCGCATATGGCCCTGGTCTCGTCGAGGCTCCAGATGGATATCGCTGGCGCGTTGATCGAAAGCGTATTGCAGCAGCCAATCGACGATGGTGACGATATGAGCATCATCGTCACCCCGTTGCTGGCTGTTGCCGCCGAGTTCGAGCAGATGTTCGAAATTGCCAGGTGACGATGAGGTTGACGGCTGACGACTGGCACCGTTGACCGAGCGGGCCAGGTGAAAGAATGTCTGGCTGAACTGGCGAATCTGCACGGGGCTGGCCAGCACATGCTTGATCGGGCGACGCAGCACCTGGGCCAGATCGCTTTCCCATGCTCTGACATAGGGTTCGGCGCTGGCCACGGTGACGCTTTGGCTATCGATCGCAATCGCCAGAATGCCGTGACGTTGAGCAAAGGCTGCGGACATCAGCTCGGTGGTGACGGCAAGATCGAGCTGCAGTGGATCGATGTACCGATAAGGCAGGTCGGCATGTTGAGCCAACCATTGGCACAGGATTTCCAGGTTCAGGTGCTGGCCGGGTTGGCGTGGGTCAGGCAGGCGTTGGCGGGCGATATGTTCGAGAGGGTGGACTTCGGCGCTTAGACCTTGGGCCTTTAGGGACTGAGCTGTGTCCGGGGTGATGAGTCGCGCGTTGTGTAAATCAGTCAGGAGACCGTCCAGGCTCAGCCTGCGATCCTGTGTGCTGACAGACATATGGCGTCCTTGCCTTGCTGCCTGAAGGGGTGGCAATCACAAGCGTAGTTGACTGTGGGCAATTGCAAGGCCGATATGCGTTTCCAGGCGTTGCCAAATTCAGTCAGCGCGCTCGGCAAGCTGCAGGCTGACCTCATTGACACAGATCAAATTGCGCATTTTTTGCGCAATGAGCTCGGCGCGATGCCAGCTCAGGCCGGCAATCTCGATCTCGACGTTGAGCATATCGCCGTGTTGGTTCATGAGCACTTTGTGCGGGGTGAGGAACTGCAAGGCGAACAGGTTCAGCAGCCGACACAGGCTGTCGGGTTCGGCCTCGACCGACAGTTGGTAATACACGCAGCTATGGGCGCTGACAGCAGCCCAGACGTCGTCGCGCAGAGGGGTAAAAGGGCTGTCAAAGCGTTCGAGTGCGCTCATGGAATTCTCCGGGGTCAGTGCGAGAAATTTTCACATGCGCAGGCGGGTATTTTTTCTCTATGATCAGCTGATATGGCGAATTTTTGAATTGATCAATTCGCACAAATGTACAATTGGGGAATTACTATGCAAAGCGAATTGGACGCCTACGACCGTCGCATCCTGGCTCTGTTACAGGAAGATTCGTCTCTGTCCAGTGCACAGATTGCCGAGCGCGTAGGGCTTTCCCAGTCACCGTGCTGGCGACGGATTCAGCGCTTGAAGGAAGAGGGGGTGATTCGCGGCCAGGTGACTTTGCTCGACCGCAAGAAGATTGGCCTGAACACGCAGATTTTCGCCGAGGTCAAACTCAATGCCCACGGGCGCTCCAACTTCACCGAGTTCACTGAAGCGATTCGCGGTTTCCCGGAAGTGCTTGAGTGTTATGTGCTGATGGGCGCGGTGGACTTTCTGCTGCGCATTGTCACCCCGGACATCGAAGCGTACGAGCGTTTCTTCTTCGAAAAGCTGTCGATGGTGCCGGGGATCCAGGAGGTCAACTCGATCGTGGCCTTGTCCGAAATCAAGTCCACGACGAGTCTGCCGGTGCTGCGTTAGAGCTTACTTGCGCAGCAGGTGCTTCCAGCCTCGGCTCTGGAATACGGCCATGGCCTGATCGGCACGGGCTTCAAGGACCTCGGTGCGAACCTCTGCTTCCACTTCGTCGCTGATCGGCAGGTTGGCCAGATCGTGCAGCTTGTTCAGTTCACCGAACAGGCGGTCCAGATCCGGGCTTTCCAGCACCTGACGGGCATGGTGCAGCCAGGCCAGCAGGCGTTCGATACGTGGCAGTTGTTCGGCCAGGTCTTCCGGTTGGCGATGGTACAGCGGCAGATTCAAGGCCTTGGCTTCGTCGGCCAGTAGCACGTTCAGCCAGTTGGCCAGTTGTGCAGCACCCTGACGGTCGCCGCGCTTGTTGCGCTCTACGGTCCAGCCACGAGCCAACAGCCAGCGCGAGGTGTCCAGGGAGAACTGGCCCCAGCGGGTGTCCAGCAGCTCTTCAGCGAATTGCTCGGGCGCGGCGCGGCGGACGTCTTCGTCATCGTTACCGGCCAGTACTAGCGGGCGCCAATCTTCCAGCAGGGCATCGAGGCTGCTGCGCAACGCAGCGGTGGTCGTACGCGGCGCAGCCTGGCCCAGGCTGCTGGCCAGGGCGCGCAGTTCGGCCAGGGCCTGAACCCAGTCTTGCAGCAGGCGCCAGTGGCCATTGAAACGGTACTGTTCGGCCAGACGCTGGCTGGCACCGAGCAATTGCCAGGCCAGGGCGGCGAAAGCGTCGTCCAGCGACATTTCAGCGCTCAGTTCGGCAACTGGCAGGCTCAGCGCGTAGCTGGCCGAGTCGAGCAGGCGGTAACCGCGCTCGGCCTTACTGATGTCGCAGGGGAACAGTGGCAGGCTCGCAGCCAGCTCGGCGGCCAGCTCCAGCAACGCTTCTGGCTCGCCTTCGCGCAGTTCCAGTTCCAGCTCGCAGATCTCTTCCTTGTGCTTGCCAGCGACCACAGTGCCCAGGTCCAGGGCGGCCTCAATTACAACTTTTGCCTTGCCACGGCCCCAGGCGATTTCCGCGTATTCGCGAGTAAAATCGGTGGTGAACAGGGCTTTGATGGCCTTCTTGTCGACTTCAGCGAGCTCAGCTGGCCAGCATTGTTCGTCGAGCTTTTTCAGGTCCAGCTTGGCCTTGGGCAGTTGCCACTCATGTTCGTTGCGCTGGGACAGGCCGGCGACGCTCTGACCGCGGGTCTTGAGAGTCTGGATGACCACTTCACCGTCGCGGCGCAGGCGCAGCGCGACTTTGGCGGCGGCCAGGTCACGCTCCGGGGTGTCGAAGTACTGGTTCAGCAGTTCGCGCTGCTGCCAGCCAGACTTGTTGCGCTTCTTCAGCAATGGGTGTTCGCGCAGGGCGGCGAGGGTCTCGCGGCTGACCCGCAGTTTGATTTCGGTTTCTTTGTGCATTGCTGGGTAATCCAGGCTCGGATGACAGGGAGCGTCTTGGCCGTGCAGTGTACAGGACTCGGCCGCCGACGGTTTATTCCAGGTGCCCGATGGCCCTATGATGGGATTCGCACTGAGGAGAACGCGCATGCCTTTGCCATCGCTCAAAGACCAGTTTGCCGCACTGATTGCTGCGCCCTCGGTCAGCTGTACCCAAGCCGCGCTGGACCAATCCAACCGGGCGGTGATCGACCTGTTGGCCGGGTGGCTGGGCGACTTGGGTTTTGCTTGCGATATCCAGCAGGTAACCCCAGGCAAGTTCAATCTGTTGGCCAGTTACGGCACTGGGCCTGGCGGCTTGGTGCTGGCTGGGCACAGCGATACGGTGCCCTATGACCCTGGCTTGTGGCAGACCGATCCGCTCAAGCTGACCGAAGTCGACGGTCGTTGGGTGGGCCTTGGCAGCTGCGACATGAAAGGCTTTTTTGCCTTGATCATTGAGGCGGTGCAGCCGTTGCTGGCACATGACTTCAAGCAGCCATTGCTGATTCTCGCCACTTGCGATGAAGAAAGCTCGATGTCTGGCGCCCGCGCTTTGGCCGAGGCCGGTCGCCCGCTGGGTCGGGCAGCAGTGATTGGTGAACCAACCGGGCTCAAACCGGTGCGCCTGCACAAAGGCGTGATGATGGACCGTATCGACATTCTTGGCCGCAGCGGCCATTCGTCGGACCCGAGTCTTGGTCACAGCGCGCTGGAAGCGATGTACCAGGTGATGGGCGAATTGATGAAGCTGCGCCAGCAATGGCAGAAAGAATTCAACAATGCCCAATTCGGCGTGCCACAACCGACCCTGAACTTCGGCTGTATTCATGGCGGTGACAACCCCAACCGGATCTGTGGCCAATGCGCACTGGAGTTCGACCTGCGGCCATTGCCGGGGATGGACCCGAAGGTGCTGCGTGCCGCCATCCGGCAGAAACTTGCACCGCTGGCCGAGCAGCATCAGGTGAAGATCGACTACGCTCCCCTGTTTCCTGAAGTACCGCCTTTTGAGCAGGCCGCCGATGCTGAACTGGTGCGCCTGGCCGAACGTCTTACCGGTCACCGCGCCGAAGCGGTAGCCTTTGGCACCGAAGCGCCTTATCTTCAGCGCCTGGGCTGCGAAACCCTGGTGCTTGGCCCAGGCGACATTGCCTGCGCCCACCAGCCGGGTGAATACCTTGAAATGTCACGCTTGCAGCCTACTGTGCGTCTATTGCGTGAGTTGATCGAACATTATTGCCTGACCCCGGTAATTGCCCGCTGAGTTCAGCCGTTTTGCCTAAGGAGATTGCGCGTGACGCCAAGCCTGTTCCGACGATAACCCTTCGAGCGCTGTGTGCCTTCCCGTTCTTGTCCAATTTTTTACAGGCTCTGTGGTTATGCCCGATTACGTCAACTGGCTGCGTCATGCTTCGCCTTACATCAACGCCCACCGGGACTGCACCTTTGTGGTCATGCTGCCCGGTGACGGGGTCGAACACCCTAACTTCGGCAATATCGTCCACGACCTGGTCCTGCTGCACAGCCTTGGCGTTCGCCTGGTGCTGGTGCATGGATCACGCCCGCAGATCGAAACCCGCTTGGCCAATCGCGGCCTGACCCCGCACTACCATCGCGGCATGCGCATCACCGATGCGGCCACCCTGGAGTGCGTGATTGATGCCGTGGGCCACTTGCGTATCGCCATCGAAGCGCGGCTGTCGATGGACATGGCCGCTTCGCCGATGCAGGGTTCGCGCTTGCGTGTTGCGGCTGGCAACTTGGTGACGGCGCGGCCGATCGGCGTGCTTGAAGGTGTCGACTATCACCACACCGGTGAAGTCCGCCGGGTTGACCGCAAAGGTATCAACCGTTTGCTCGATGAGCGTTCGATTGTCTTGCTGTCGCCGCTGGGGTACTCGCCGACGGGTGAGATCTTCAACCTGGCCTGCGAAGATGTCGCCACTCGTGCTGCCATCGAACTGGAGGCTGACAAGTTGCTGCTGTTCGGTGCTGAGCGCGGACTGCTCGACGAGCAGGGCCGGCTGGTACGTGAGTTGCGTCCGCAGCAGGTGCCTGCACATTTGCAGCGCCTAGGCAGTGATTATCAGGGTGAACTGCTCGATGCCGCCGCCGAGGCTTGCCGTGGCGGCGTAGCGCGCAGCCATATCGTCAGCTATGCCGAAGACGGCGCCTTGCTCACCGAACTGTTTACCCGTGATGGTGGCGGCACGCTGGTGGCCCAGGAGCAATTCGAGAAGGTTCGTGAGGCTGCAATCGAAGATGTCGGTGGTTTGCTTGATCTGATCAGCCCGCTGGAAGAGCAGGGCATCCTGGTGCGTCGCTCGCGTGAGGTGCTGGAGCGAGAGATTGAGCAGTTCAGTGTGGTCGAGCGTGAAGGGATGATCATCGCCTGCGCGGCGTTGTATCCGATTGCTGATTCCGAGGCTGGGGAGCTGGCGTGTCTGGCGGTCAATCCCGAGTATCGTCACGGGGGGCGGGGTGATGAACTGCTGGAGCGTATCGAGACGAGGGCGCGGGAGATGGGGCTTAACACCCTGTTTGTTCTGACGACACGGACGGCGCACTGGTTCAGGGAGCGGGGCTTTGTGCCCAGTGGCGTCGAGCGACTGCCGGCGGCCAGGGCTTCGCTGTACAACTATCAGCGCAATTCGAAGATTTTCGAGAAGGCTCTATAAACTCCTGCGGGAGCGGATAAATCCGCTCCCGCAGGTGATTCCAGTATCCAACCGCTTACACGGTATGCAGGTACCAGTTGTACTCAAGGTCGGAGATGGAGTGTTCGAACTCCTCCAGCTCACTTTCCTTACAGGCCACAAAGATATCGATGTATTTCGGATCGATGTACTTGGCCAGGATCTCGCTGTCGTCCAGCTCGCGCAGGGCATCACGCAGGTTGTTCGGCAGGCTCTGCTCGTTCTGCTCGTAGGAGTTGCCTTCGGTCGGTGCGCCAGGCTCGACCTTGTTGGTCAAACCATGGTGAACACCGGCCAGCACGGCGGCCATCAGCAGGTACGGGTTGGCGTCGGCACCGGCCACGCGGTGTTCGATGCGCACAGCGTCTGGCGAACCGGTTGGTACGCGCAGGGCGACGGTGCGGTTGTCCAGGCCCCAGCTTGGCGAGTTCGGTACATAGAACTGGGCGCCGAAACGGCGGTAGGAGTTGACGTTCGGACACAGGAACGCCATCGATGCCGGTAGGGTCTCGAGCACACCGCCGATCGCGTGACGCAATGCGGCGTTCTGCTCGGGATCCTCGCTGGTGAAGATGTTCTTGCCATCTTTGTCCAGCACCGAGATATGGACGTGCAGACCATTACCCGCCTGACCAGGATATGGCTTGGCCATGAAGGTGGTGTCCATCTCATGGTCGTAGGCGATGTTTTTGATCAGGCGCTTGAGCAGTACCGCGTAGTCGCAGGCCTTCATCGGGTCGGCAACGTGATGCAGGTTGACTTCAAACTGCGCCGGGGCGCTTTCCTTGACGATGGCGTCGGCAGGGATGCCCTGCTCCTTGGCGCCTTCGAGGATGTCCTGCAAGCAGTCGACGTACTCGTCCAGATCATCGATCAGGTAGACCTGGGTCGACATCGGGCGTTTGCCGGAAATCGGCGAGCGCGGCGGCTGTGGACGGCCGTTCACGTTCTCCTGGTCGATCAGGTAGAACTCCAGCTCGAATGCGGCGCAGATGGTCAGGCCCATCTCGTCGAACTTGCTCACTACCTGGCGCAGGACTTCCCGCGGGTCGGCAAAGAACGGCTCGCCTTCGAGTTCGTGCATGGTCATCAACAGCTGCGCGGTAGGGCGCTTCTGCCATGGCTCGTTGGACAGGGTGTCGGGGATTGGATAGCAAATGCGGTCGGCATCGCCGATGTCCAGGCCCAGACCGGTGCTTTCGACCGTCGAACCGTTGATATCCAATGCGAAGAGGGAGGCCGGCAGGTTGATGCCTTTCTCGTAAACCTTGTGGAGGCTGGTGCGCTCGATGCGCTTGCCACGCACCACACCATTCATATCTGCAATCAGAAGGTCAACGTAGAGAACCTCAGGATGTTCCTTAAGGAACGCGTTCGCTTCGTTAAGCTGAACGGCACGCGGGGGTACCGACATGATGCAACACCTTTGTTGTTAAAAATATCAATCAATGGGGGCTTGCAGCTCCAGTCAATCGGAAAGCCCTACTGAAGTCAAGCCAAGCCCATGATGCCCTAAAATGGCCCTCAAGCGGCATTTTTGCTGCAATTGAGGGCGCAGACAATCGCTGCTTTCGTACGATAAGAGCGATTTTGAGCGGGCCGTGTTCTATTTTTTACGGGGGTGTTGTGTAAAAAAATGAACAAGGCTAAGCTCGGTGGCAACCCATAACATCAATAATACCGGGGGTTATATGTCACGCCTGCCGACAACCGGCATCACCGCCTGCCGCTCGCAGATCGGTTTGCACGCATTTTACGCGAGCGATAATCGCGACGCGTCTGTACGCATTCACCCGGCTGAAATAATTGACGGCCCGGGCAACCTGCCTGTTGTCGCTGCATCTTCGAATATCCTCTGCCTTCACTATAGCGGCCCTCGTCGCGACTTGCCCCTGCGTGGCTTTTGCTTTAGCTCCGCGAGGCATCCAGAATGTCTACGACGGCCCACTCCGGGTGTCCTGACGTCTGTCCAGACATTTACCTCCTGAGGTATTTATGAGTAACAACCTCGACCAGCTCACCGATTGGTTGAAAGAACACAAGATCACCGAAGTCGAGTGCTTGATCAGCGACCTGACAGGGATCACCCGTGGCAAGATTTCTCCAACCAACAAGTTCATTGCCGAAAAAGGCATGCGCTTGCCCGAGAGTGTCCTGCTGCAAACCGTTACCGGCGACTACGTCGATGACGACATCTATTACGAACTGCTGGACCCGGCCGACATCGACATGATCTGCCGCCCTGACGAGAACGCGGTGTTTCTCGTGCCTTGGGCCATCGAGCCGACCGCTCAGGTGATCCACGATACCTACGACAAGCAGGGCAATCCGGTTGAGCTGTCGCCACGCAACGTGCTCAAGAAGGTGTTGAAGCTCTATGCCGACAAGGGCTGGCAGCCGATCGTGGCGCCAGAAATGGAGTTTTACCTGACCAAGCGTTGCGAAGACCCGGACTTTCCGCTGCAGCCGCCAATTGGTCGCTCTGGCCGTCCAGAAACAGGTCGTCAGTCGTTCTCCATTGAAGCGGCCAACGAATTCGACCCGCTGTTCGAAGATGTCTACGACTGGTGCGAGCTGCAGAACCTGGACCTGGACACCCTGATCCACGAAGACGGCACCGCGCAGATGGAAATCAACTTCCGTCACGGCAATGCCCTGGCGTTGGCCGACCAGATCCTGGTGTTCAAGCGGACCATGCGCGAAGCAGCGCTCAAGCACAACGTCGCCGCCACCTTCATGGCCAAACCGATGACGGGTGAGCCGGGCAGCGCCATGCACCTGCACCAGAGCATTATCGACGTGCACACCGGCAAGAACATCTTCTCTACTGATGACGGGCGGATGAGCGAGCTGTTCCTCAACCACGTCGGCGGTCTGCAGAAGTTCATCCCTGTGGTCCTGCCGCTGTTCGCACCGAACGTCAACTCGTTCCGCCGCTTCCTGCCCGATACCTCGGCGCCGGTGAACGTCGAGTGGGGCGAAGAGAACCGTACCGTTGGTTTGCGTGTGCCGGATGCCGGTCCACAAAACCGGCGGGTCGAGAACCGTCTGCCAGGCGCCGATGCCAACCCGTACCTGGCGATCGCTGCCAGCTTACTGTGCGGCTATATCGGCATGGTCGAAGGGATCAAACCAAGCGCACCGGTGCAGGGCCGTGGTTACGAGCGACGCAATCTGCGTCTGCCGTTGACCATTGAAGATGCTCTGGAGCGCATGGAGAACTGCAAGGCGCTGGAACCGTACCTGGGCAAGAAATTCATCACCGGTTACGTCGCCACCAAACGCGCCGAACATGAAAACTTCAAACGCGTAATCAGCTCCTGGGAACGTGAGTTCCTGCTGTTCGCGGTCTGATCAACCCGGAGCCGCAGGATCGCGGCCGTCAGAAACGGAGAAGCACATGAGTGTCAACAACCCGCAAACCCGCGAGTGGCAAGACCTGAGCCGTGATCATCACCTGGCGCCTTTCACTGACTATAAGCAGTTGAAAGAAAAAGGGCCGCGCATCATTACCAAAGCTCAAGGCGTGCACTTGTGGGACAGCGAGGGTAACAAGATCCTCGACGGCATGGCTGGTCTGTGGTGTGTGGCGGTCGGCTACGGTCGTGAAGAGCTGGTAGACGTGGCGGCCAAGCAAATGCGTGAGCTGCCGTACTACAACCTGTTCTTCCAGACCGCGCACCCACCTGCGCTAGAGCTGGCCAAGGCGGTGTCCGCCGTGGCTCCGGAAGGTATGACGCATGTGTTCTTCACCGGTTCCGGTTCCGAAGGCAATGACACCAACTTGCGCATGGTCCGCCACTACTGGGCAGTCAAGGGCAAGCCGCAGAAGCAAGTGATCATCGGCCGAATCAACGGCTATCACGGTTCCACCGTGGCCGGTGCCGCGCTGGGTGGTATGAGCGGTATGCATGCGCAGAGCGGTACGCTGCCAGGCATCGTGCATATCCCGCAGCCGTACTGGTTTGGTGAAGGCGGCGATATGACCCCGGACGAGTTCGGGGTGTGGGCGGCCGAGCAACTGGAAAAGAAAATCCTTGAAGTCGGCGAAGACAACGTCGCTGCCTTTATCGCCGAGCCGATCCAGGGCGCGGGCGGAGTGATCATTCCGCCAGATACCTACTGGCCGAAGATCAAAGAGATCCTCGCCAAGTACGAAATTCTGTTCATTGCCGACGAGGTGATCTGTGGTTTCGGGCGTACCGGTGAGTGGTTCGGCTCCGATTATTACGACCTCAAGCCTGACCTGATGACCATCGCCAAGGGCCTGACCTCCGGTTACATCCCCATGGGTGGTGTGATCGTACGTGACGAAGTTGCCAAAGTGGTCAGCGAGGGCGGTGACTTCAACCACGGTTTCACCTACTCCGGTCACCCGGTCGCGGCGGCTGTGGGCCTGGAAAACCTGCGGATTCTGCGCGATGAGAAAATCATCGAACGGGTTCGCGAAGAAACGGCACCGTATTTGCAGAAACGTCTGCGCGAGCTCAACGATCACCCGTTGGTGGGGGAAGTTCGCGGTCTGGGCATGCTGGGTGCCATTGAGCTGGTCAAGGACAAGGCCACCCGCGCGCGTTACGAAGATCAGGGTGCGGGCATGATCTGTCGCCAGTTCTGTTTTGACAACGGCCTGATCATGCGCGCAGTAGGTGACACCATGATCATTGCACCACCGCTGGTTATCAGCCGTGAAGAGATCGACGAGCTGGTGGAAAAGGCACGCAAATGCCTGGACTTGACGCTCGAAGCGCTGAAATAGCCAAGTGCTAGGCTAGCGTAATGGCATCATCCTGTTTCGAGGCGCGCTTTGGTTGAAAGAGCGCCTTGGAACTTGCCAGACTAGCGACTGTTTCAGTCGCCCTGCTTGCGCCGTAAAGAGCCGGCCACTGAACAGATGGCTAAATAAAAAATTCTGGAGCATTACGCATGAAGAAATTGGGCAAGACGTTGTTGGCTGTGTCCTTGATGGGCGCCATGGCCAGTGCTGTTCAGGCGGATGACAAAGTGCTGCACGTCTACAACTGGTCGGACTACATCGCACCAGACACCGTCGCCAAGTTCGAAAAGCAAACCGGCATCAAGGTTGTTTACGACGTCTTCGACAGTAACGAAACCCTGGAAGCCAAACTGCTGGCAGGCAAGTCGGGCTACGACGTGGTCGTGCCGTCCAACAACTTCCTGGCCAAGCAGATCAAGGCTGACGTTTACCAGAAGCTGGACAAATCCAAGCTGCCGAACTGGAAGAATCTCGATACCGACCTGCTCAAGGCCGTTGGCGATGCCAGCGACAAGGGCAACGAACACGCCTTCCCATATATGTGGGGCTCCATCGGTATCGGTTACAACCCAGAGAAGGTCAAGGCTGCACTGGGCGTCGACAAGATCGACTCGTGGGACTTCGTGTTCAAGCCAGAGAACATGGAAAAGCTGAAAAGCTGCGGCGTGAGCTTCCTCGACGCGCCGACCGAAATGATCCCGGCCGCTCTGCACTACCTGGGCTACCCAACCGATTCCACCGACAAGAAGCAGCTGGCTGAAGCCGAAGCCCTGTTCCTCAAGGTGCGTCCGTCGATCGCCTACTTCCACTCGTCCAAGTACATCTCGGACATGGCCAACGGCAATATCTGCGTAGCTGTCGGCTACTCGGGTGACCTGGAGCAATCCAAGGCCCGCGCCCACGAAGCCGGTGACAAGGTCAAAGTGGATTACATCATTCCGAAAGAAGGCGCGGGTACCTTCTACGACATGGTCGCCATTCCCAAGGATGCCGCCAACGTCGACGCCGCGTACAAGTTCATGGATTTCCTGATGCAGCCAGAAATCATGGCTGAAATTACCAACGCCGTACGCTTCCCGAACGGTAACGCCGCGGCTACCCCGCTGGTGGACAAAGAAATCTCCGGCGACCCAAGCATCTATCCGCCGGCTGATGTAAAAGCCAAGCTGTACGCGATCAGCGATCTGCCGGCTGCGGCCCAGCGCGTTCTGACCCGTAGCTGGACCAAGATCAAATCGGGTAAATAAACCCGGTTTACCCCCCCTCGGATGCGGTGAAAGCCGTGTCCGAGAGGGCTTGAAGGGTAATTTTTTTTTGCTGTATGAGTGTATCGAAGGTAAGTTGCGCGCCGGTTTAGTTATCCGGCAGTGATTTCTGCCGCATGGCATGGGCACTTTTGTAGAGGACCTCTCACTTGTCTATTTCTATATTTCGCAAGGCCATGCTGGCTGGAGCGGGTCTGACGCTGGCGATCAGTGTCCAAGCGGCGCCCACGGTGCACTTTTATAACTGGTCGGATTACATCGGGCAGACCACCCTCGCAGACTTCGAAAAAACCACCGGCATCAAGCCAGTGCAAGATGTCTTCGATTCCAATGAAACCCTGGAAGGCAAGCTACTGGCTGGTCGTACCGGTTATGACGTGGTAGTGCCGTCCAACCATTTCCTCGGTAAGCAGATCAAGGCGGGCGCGTTCCAGAAGCTCGACAAGGCGCAGTTGCCGAATTATTCGAACCTGGACCCGGCGCTGATGAAACGCCTGGAAAAGAACGACCCGGGTAACCAGTACGCCGTGCCTTATCTGTGGGGCACCAATGGCATCGGCTACAACGTCGAGAAGGTCAAGGCGGCACTGGGCACCGACAAGATTGACTCCTGGGCCATGCTGTTCGAGCCGGAGAACATCAAAAAGCTTTCCAAGTGTGGCGTCGCCTTCCTCGACTCGGCCGATGAAATGCTTCCGGCGGTGCTCAACTACATGGGGCGTAACCCTAATAGTACCGATCCCAAGGACTACGCTGACGCCGAGAAAAAACTGCTGGCAGTGCGTCCTTACGTGACCTACTTCCACTCCTCCAAATACATCTCTGACCTGGCCAACGGCGACATCTGCGTAGCCGCCGGTTTCTCCGGTGATGTGTTCCAGGCCAAGTCCCGCGCCGAAGAAGCCGGCAAAGGTGTGGATGTGGCTTATGTGATTCCCAAAGAAGGCGGCAACCTCTGGTTCGACATGCTGGCAATCCCCAAGGATTCCACCAACGTCAAAGAGGCCCATGCCTTGATCAACTATTTGCTTAAGCCTGAGGTGATAGCCCAGGTGAGCGATTACGTCGGTTATGCCAACCCGAACCTCAAGGCTGGCGATCTGATGGACCAGAGCGTGCGAACCGACGCAGCGGTTTACCCACCGCAAGAAGTGCTGGACAAGTTGTACGTAAGCTCCGAGTTACCACCCAAAGTGCAACGTTTGATGACCCGTAGCTGGACCAAGGTCAAGTCGGGCAAGTAAATATCCAGGGTCCGTCACGGCAGGGGCGGACGCAAAAAATCTTGTTGGGAGTTTCACAAATGGCTGTTGCCTCCGGTGCCTATAAGAAAGCCCTCGAGGGCGACCAGCAACCTAAACAGGTGCTGGTCAAAATCGACCGGGTTACAAAAAAGTTCGACGAAACAGTCGCCGTGGACGATGTGTCCCTGGAAATCAAGAAGGGTGAGATCTTTGCTCTGCTCGGTGGCTCGGGTTCGGGTAAGTCCACCTTGCTGCGCATGCTGGCCGGTTTCGAGCGACCAACCGAGGGGCGAATTTTCCTCGATGGTGTAGACATCACTGACATGCCGCCGTACGAACGGCCGATCAACATGATGTTCCAGTCCTATGCATTGTTCCCGCACATGACTGTTGCGCAAAACATCGCCTTCGGCCTACAGCAGGACCGCATGCCCAAGGCCGAGATCGATGCACGCGTCGGCGAGATGCTCAAGCTGGTGCACATGACTCAGTACGCCAAGCGCAAGCCGCACCAGCTCTCTGGCGGTCAGCGTCAGCGTGTGGCCCTGGCCCGCTCCCTGGCCAAGCGGCCGAAGCTGCTGCTGCTCGATGAGCCGATGGGCGCCCTGGACAAAAAGCTGCGTTCGCAGATGCAACTGGAACTGGTGCAGATCATCGAGCGCGTAGGCGTGACCTGCGTGATGGTGACCCACGACCAGGAAGAGGCCATGACCATGGCCCAGCGTATCGCCATTATGCACTTGGGCTGGATCGCCCAGATCGGCAGCCCGATCGACATCTACGAGACGCCGACCAGCCGCCTGGTCTGCGAGTTCATCGGCAACGTCAACCTGTTCGACGGTGAAGTGGTCGAAGATGCCGAAGGCCACGCTGTCATCGCCACCCCAGAGCTTGAGCGCAAAATATACGTCGGTCACGGCGTCACCACCTCGGTCGAAGACAAGCGCATCACCTACGCCCTGCGCCCGGAAAAAATGCTGGTGACCACCGAGCAACCGACCTGCGAGCACAACTGGTCGCGCGGCAAGGTTCACGACATCGCCTACCTCGGTGGCCACTCGGTGTTCTACGTTGAGCTGCCTGGCGGCAAGATTGTCCAGTCGTTCGTTGCCAACGCTGAGCGTCAGGGCACCCGTCCAACCTGGGACGACCAGGTTTACGTGTGGTGGGAAGATGACAGCGGCGTGGTACTGCGGTCATGAACATGCGCAAGCTCAAGCGAGCCTTCAGTCGAATAAAGCCCGAGGGGCGCCATGTTGTCATCGGCGTGCCATTCATCTGGCTGTTCCTGTTCTTCATGCTGCCGTTCTTCATCGTTCTGAAGATCAGCTTTGCCGAAGCAGACGTGGCGATCCCGCCATACACCGAAATCTACAGCTACGTCGAAGACAAGATTCAGCTGGTCCTGAACATGGCCAACTACGGCCTGTTGACTCAGGATGAGCTGTACATCGCCGCGTACCTGGGGTCGTTGAAGATGGCCTTCTTCAGCACGCTGCTGTGCCTGCTGATTGGCTATCCGATGGCTTATGCCATTGCCAACGCGCGCAAAGAGACTCAGACGGTGCTGTTGCTGCTGATCATGATGCCGACCTGGACCGCGATCCTGATCCGCGTCTATGCCTGGATGGGCATTCTCAGCAACAACGGCCTGCTCAACAGCTTCCTGATGTGGCTGGGCCTGATCGATCAACCGCTGCAGATCCTCAACACCAACCTGGCGGTGTATATCGGCGTGGTCTATTCGTACCTGCCGTTCATGATCCTGCCGCTCTATGCCAACCTGGTCAAACACGACCAGAGCCTGCTTGAGGCTGCTTCGGACCTGGGTTCGAGCACGTTCAACAGCTTCTGGAAGATCACCGTGCCGCTATCCAAGAACGGCATCATCGCCGGCTGCATGCTGGTGTTCATCCCGGTGGTGGGTGAGTTCGTGATCCCGGAATTGCTCGGCGGTCCGGAAACCCTGATGATTGGTAAAGTGCTCTGGCAAGAGTTCTTCAACAACCGCGACTGGCCGGTGGCGTCCGCCCTGGCGGTAGTGATGCTGGCGATCCTGATTGTGCCGATCCTGCTCTTCAACCGTAGTCAGGCTAAAGAGATGGAGGGCCGGGCATGAAGCGTTTCAGTTTCTCCAAACTGATGTTGGTGTTGGGCTTGTTGTTCATCTACCTGCCCATGCTGATCCTGGTGATCTACTCCTTTAACGCCTCGAAACTGGTAACAGTGTGGGGCGGTTGGTCGGTGAAGTGGTACGTCGGCCTGCTCGACAACAGCCAACTGATGGGCTCGGTGATGCGCTCGCTGGAGATCGCCTGCTACACCGCGATCGCCGCCGTGGCGCTGGGCACCCTGGCGGCCTTCGTGCTGACCCGGGTGACACGCTTCAAGGGCCGTACCCTGTTCGGTGGCTTGGTCACCGCGCCGCTGGTAATGCCTGAGGTGATTACCGGTCTGTCGCTGTTGCTGCTGTTTGTGGCCATGGCACAGATGATCGGCTGGCCGCAGGAGCGTGGCATCGTCACCATCTGGATCGCCCACACCACCTTCTGTGCGGCCTATGTGGCGGTGGTGGTGTCGGCGCGTCTGCGTGAGCTGGACCTGTCGATCGAAGAGGCGGCCATGGACCTTGGTGCACGGCCGTGGAAGGTGTTCTTCCTGATCACCATCCCGATGATCGCGCCTTCGCTGGCGGCGGGCGGCATGATGTCGTTCGCGCTGTCGCTGGATGACCTGGTTCTGGCCAGTTTCGTGTCCGGTCCGGGTTCGACCACCTTGCCGATGGAAGTGTTCTCTGCCGTGCGTCTGGGCGTGAAGCCGGAGATCAACGCAGTAGCCAGTTTGATCCTGTTGTCGGTTTCGCTGGTGACCTTCATGGTCTGGTACTTCAGCCGTCGGGCTGAAGAGCGTCGTCGTCGGGCGATCCAGCAAGCCATCGAAGAAAGCGCGGCTGACGGCTGGAAACAACCAGACGTGCGTCGCGCACCGGCACCGGTTTCGGCCTGATTCCTGATTGAGGCGATCTGTGTAGGAGCCGGCCTTGCTGGCGATGCTGTCGACGCGGTGTCAGTAACTGCCCGTCGCCTGCATCGCTGGCAAGACCAGCCCCTACAGGTCACGCAAGCCTCACGTTGGAGTGAGCTCAATCCGGCCAATGCCAGGCCGGCGCATCGAGCATCCCCTGACCCGCCACTCGGGTCTGTCCCAATTCCTTCTCCAGCACAATCGAATTGCAGGTCGCATCCTGTTCCAGCGCGGCCACCAATCGGCGTGCGTGCGACACCACCCATACCTGGCAATGTTCCGTCGCGCGAATGATCAAACGCGCCAAGGCGGGTAGCAGATCGGGGTGCAAGCTGGTCTCCGGTTCATTGAGCACCATCATGGTCGGTGCTCTTGGGCTCAGCAGAGCGGCTATCAGCAGCAGGAAGCGCAAGGTCCCATCCGACAACTCCGCCGCCGACAGTGGCCGCAGCAGGCCCTGTTGATGGAACTGCAAACTGAAAAGGCCACCGGGTACTGCATCAATGGTCAGGTGCGAGCCTGGAAAAGCATCGCTGATGGTTTCCCACAGCGCCTGAGCGTCACCGATCTCGATGATGGTCTGCAGGGCGGCGGCCAGGTCGCGACCGTCGTGGTGCAGTACCGGGGTGCGCGTCCCCAGTTGTGGTCGTCGCGCCGGGGCATCGCGGTCGGTGCGAAAGTGATCGTAGAAGCGCCAGCCGCGAATGCGCTCGCGCAGGTGCAGCACTTCCGGCGATGAACGCAGGTTGCCGACCTGGTCATAGAGGCTGTCGAAGTCTGGTGTGTGTTGGGCTAGCACCTCCCACTGACGTCCTTCGCGTGCACGAACCATTGCGCCTTGGCGGTCCACCAGCAAGCTCGCCGGGCGGTAGAGTGGGCCGGCCCAAATGCATTCACGTTTGATCTGCGGGTCGAGGGTAAAGCGCGAGGGAATTGGCGAATCTTGCCCTGGGAGCATGAAGTGACCGCTGGCGCTCGGTAGACCAAGGTTGATGGCATAACCGAAATTCTCGTCGGCAAAGCCCAGTCGCAGACGCTTGGCCTCCTGACGTGGGCCACCTTCAACGGCCACCTCGCCAAGGCGCATACGGCGGCTGATACGTTCAGGGCCGGCCCAGAAGGTCGACTCCAGACCGCCTTCCCCCGCCAGGGCGTTGATCACCCCGCCCTGAGCGGTTTCCGCCAGCAATCGTAAGGCCTTGTACAGGTTGGATTTGCCGCTGCCATTGGGCCCGGTGATGACATTCAGGCGCGCCAGCGGCAGCACCAGGTGATTGATCGAGCGGTAGTTGGCGACGGCCAAGTTGATTAGCATCAGTGCGTCCTTGCGTGGGCAACGGATATAAAGTATTTCTGATTGTAAAAGCTTGAATGAATTACCTTTGTTCCAAGCGGCAGATGGAACCCTGATCTACGCTAACACTCGCATCTTTATATCGAATTGGCACATGCAAGGAGCCTGCATGACGGTGTTGCATCCTGTATTGATCGTCAGCCTAGGATTGTTGCTCGTGCTGAGCGGCTGCGGCGAGAAAAAAGCCGCTGAAGCCGAACTGCCCAGAGTGGCCATTCAACATGTTGAACCTAGTGATTTCGCCGCGTCCGTGACCCTGACCGGCGACATTCAGGCGCGGGTGCAGAGTGATCTGTCATTTCGCGTGGGCGGCAAGATTATCTCCCGTAGCGTCGACGTTGGCGATCATGTGAAAGCTAATCAGGTGTTGGCCAAACTCGACCCCAAAGATCTGCAAGCCAATCTCGACTCGGCCAAGGCCGAAGTGTTCGCCGAGCAGGCGCGGGTTACACAATCGAGCGCCGCTTTTATTCGGCAACAGAAGTTGCTACCCAAAGGTTATACCAGCCAGAGCGAGTACGACTCGGCGCAGGCGCAATTGCGCAGTAGCCAAAGCGCCTTGAAAGCTGCCCAAGCGCAGTTGGCCAATGCTCGTGATCAACTGAGTTACACCTCGCTGGTGGCTGAAGCGGACGGCGTGATCACCGAACGCCAGGCCGAAGTTGGCCAGGTAGTGCAGGCCACGGTGCCGATTTTCACCTTGGCCCGCGATGGCGACCGCGATGCGGTATTCAACGTTTACGAAGCCTTGTTGCTCGCCCCACCGACCCATGAGTCGATCACAGTCACTTTGGTCGACAACCCGAAAATCACCGCGCAGGGACAATTGCGCGAAGTCACCCCGACGGTCTCGGCAGAAAGCGGCACGGTGCAAGTCAAGGTAGCGTTGCGCAACGTGCCACCGGGCATGGAGCTGGGCTCACCGGTCACCGCCACCGGCAATGTCCAGGGCAAGCCAAGCGTCGAGCTGCCGTGGTCGGCCTTGACCAAGGACCTGCACGAGCCTGCGGTGTGGCTGGTGGGTGACGGCAACAAGGTCAGTTTGCGCAAGGTCCAGGTCATTCGCTATCTCACCTCGAAAGTGGTGGTGGGCGAGGGCCTTAAAGGAGGGGAAACGGTGGTGGTGTCAGGCGGGCAGCTGCTCAATCCAGGTATGCAGGTTGAAATCGCGCCGCTCAAGGACAGCGGGGTGGTGCAATGAAACCACTCGTCCTTGTCATCGGCAGCGCACTGCTGCTTGCTGGTTGCGGAAAAGAGGCCAGCGCCCCTGAACCGGTTCGTCCGGTGTTGTCGGTTATCGTCGAGCCTCAGGTGCAGGCCAGTCTCGGGCGTTTTGCCGGCAGTATCCAGGCGCGATTTGAAAGCACCCTGGGCTTTCGAGTACCCGGGCGCATCGCCAGGCGCTGGGTCGATGTCGGCGCCCAAGTGAAAGCGGGTGATGTGCTGGCCAGCCTTGACCCCACCGATCAACGCAACCAGTTGCGCGCTGCCGAGGGCGACCTGGCCAAAGTGCAGGCGTTGTGGATCAACGCCCAGGCCGATGCCCGTCGTCAGCAGCAGTTGTTTGATCGAGGGGTTGGCGCTCAGGCGCAATTGGATATCGCCCAGACAAATCTGAAAACCACGGGTGCCTCCCTGGAGCAAGCCCGTGCGGCGGTTGATCAAGCGCGCGATCAGCTCAGTTATAGCGACCTGCGCAGTGATCACGCTGCAGTGGTCACCAATTGGCAGGCCGAGGCTGGGCAGACCGTCAGCGCTGGTGAGGCTGTGGTCACCCTGGCGCGCCCGGAGATCAAAGAAGCGGTCATCGATTTGCCGACGTATCTGGCCGAACAATTGACGACCGAGCTGAAATTTCTGGTGGCCTCGCAGCTGGACCCCAGCATCAACACCGTCGCAACCTTACGTGAGCTTGAGCCTCAGGCTGAGGCCACCACCCGTACCCGGCGCGCCCGACTGACCCTGGCCGAAACGCCAACTGCGTTTCGTCTGGGAACGGCGATCAGTGTCACGTTGACCTCCAGCGTGTCACCGCGCAGCGAGCTGCCGGCATCAGCGTTGCTGGAGAGTGAAGGCAAGACCCGCGTATGGATCGTCGATCCGCAGCAAAAAACCGTTGCTACTCGCGATGTGAAGCTGCTTGAGCGCACGCCTGGCACCGTGGTGCTGGCGTCGGGCGTACAGGCCGGCGAGCGGGTGGTGACAGCGGGCGTGAACAGTCTCAAACCAGGCCAGAAGGTCATCGTCGACGAGGAAGACCCGCAATGAAAGGAAGCTTCAACCTGTCGGAGTGGGCGCTGAAGCACCAATCCTTTGTCTGGTACTTGATGTTCGTCGGCCTGCTGATGGGCGTGTTTTCCTACATGAACCTTGGGCGTGAGGAAGATCCTTCCTTCACCATCAAGACCATGGTTATTCAGACCCGCTGGCCGGGCGCAACTCAGGATGAAACGCTCTATCAGGTCACTGACCGTATCGAAAAGAAGCTCGAAGAGCTGGACTCGCTCGACTATGTGAAAAGCTACACCCGCCCGGGTGAGTCGACGGTGTACGTCAACCTGCGAGATACCACCAAGGCCGAAGATATCCCGGAGATCTGGTACCAGGTACGCAAGAAGATTCAGGATATTCGTGGACAGTTTCCCCAAGGCATCCAGGGCCCGGCGTTCAACGACGAGTTCGGCGACGTGTTCGGTTCGATTTACGCCTTTACTGCCGACGGCCTGACCATGCGCCAGTTGCGCGATTACGTCGAGCAGGTGCGTGCCGAGATCCGCGAAGTGCCCAATCTGGGCAAAATCGAGATGATCGGAACCCAGGATGAAGTGCTGTACCTGAACTTCTCCACTCGCAAACTGGCGTCCTTTGGTATCGATCAACGCCAGGTGCTGCAAGCCCTGCAGACCCAGAACGCGGTGACCCCAGCCGGGGTGATCGAAGCTGGGCCGGAGCGTATTTCGGTGCGCACCACCGGGCAGTTCGCCTCCGAGAAAGACCTGGAGGCGGTCAACCTGCGTATCAATGATCGCTTCTTCCGCTTGGCCGACATTGCCGAGATCCAGCGTGGCTACGTGGACCCGCCGGCGCCGATGTTCCGCTTCAACGGTGAGCCGGCCATCGGTCTGGCCATTGGCATGAAAGCCGGCGGCAACATCCAGGTCTTCGGTGCCGATTTGCACAAGAAGATGGACAGTGTGGTCGCCGAGTTGCCGGTGGGCGTCGGTGTGCACACCGTGTCCGACCAGGCGGTAGTGGTTGAAGAGGCCGTTGGCGGTTTTACCAGCGCGCTGTTTGAGGCCGTCGTCATCGTGCTGGTGGTGAGTTTCATCAGCCTCGGCGTACGCGCCGGGCTGGTGGTGGCCTGCTCGATTCCGCTGGTACTGGCCATGGTATTCATCTTCATGGAGTACAGCGGCATCACCATGCAGCGGATCTCCTTGGGTGCGTTGATCATTGCCCTGGGGCTGCTGGTGGACGATGCGATGATCACGGTGGAAGTGATGGTCACGCGTCTGGAGATGGGCGAGAGTAAAGAGCAGGCGGCGACGTTCGCCTATACCTCAACCGCCTTTCCGATGCTCACCGGTACCTTGGTGACGGTGGCGGGCTTCGTGCCGATCGGCCTCAATGGCAGTTCGGCGGGGGAGTACACCTACACCCTGTTCGCGGTTATTGCGGCAGCGTTGCTGGTGTCCTGGGTGGTGGCGGTGCTATTCGCCCCGGTGCTTGGCGTGCATATTCTCAGCGCCAAGGTGAAACCTCACAATGAAGAGCCAGGGCGCGTCGGCAAGGCGTTCGAGCACAGTTTGCTGTGGTGCATGCGCAATCGTTGGTTGACCATCATCGGCACGGTGCTGCTGTTTGTGCTGGCGGTGTTCTGCATGCGGTTCGTGCAGAACCAGTTCTTCCCGTCTTCAGATCGTCCAGAGATTCTGGTCGACCTCAACCTGCCGCAAAACGCCTCGATTGAGGAAACCCGCAAGGCGGTGGACCGGCTTGAAGCGACACTCAAGGGTGATCCGGACATCGTGCGCTGGAGCACCTATATCGGCCAGGGCGCGATTCGTTTCTACCTGCCTCTGGACCAACAGTTGCAGAACCCTTACTACGCCCAGTTGGTGATTGTTAGCAAGGGCTTCGAGTCTCGTGAAGTGCTGATGGATCGTTTGAAAAAGCGTCTGCGTGAGGATTTCGTCGGCATCGGCACCAACGTCCAGTCGCTGGAGATGGGCCCTCCGGTGGGCCGGCCGATCCAGTACCGGGTCAGTGGCAAGGAGATCGATGAAGTGCGCAAGCATGCCATCGCCCTGGCCTCCCTGCTTGATCGCAACGACAACATTGGTGAGATGATTTACGACTGGAACGAGCCGGGCAAGGTGCTGCGTGTCGAGATCGCTCAGGACAAGGCGCGTCAGTTAGGCCTGTCGTCGGAGGATGTAGCCCAGGTGATGAACAGCATCGTCACCGGCGCGCCGATCACCCAGGTGAACGACAACATCTACCTGATCAATGTAGTTGCCCGCGCCGAGGATGCCGAGCGTGGTTCGCCGCAGACCTTGCAGAACCTGCAGATTGTCACGCCGAACGGTACCTCGATCCCGCTGCTGGCCTTCGCCACCGTGCGCTACGAGCTGGAGCAGCCATTGGTATGGCGTCGCGACCGCAAACCGACCATCACCATCAAGGCCTCGGTGCGTGGCGATATCCAGCCGACCGACCTGGTCGATCAGCTCAAGCCCGAAATCGACGATTTCGCCAGTAAGCTGCCAGTGGGCTATTACGTGGAAACCGGCGGTACCGTGGAAGAGAGTGGCAAGGCGCAAGGGCCAATCGCCAAGGTCATCCCGCTGATGCTGTTCATGATGGGCACCTTCCTGATGATCCAGCTGCAGAGCGTACAGAAGCTGTTCCTGGTGATCAGTGTGGCGCCGTTGGGCCTGATCGGGGTGGTGTTGGCGCTGGTGCCGACAGGAACGCCGATGGGGTTTGTGGCGATCCTGGGGATTCTCGCGCTGATCGGTATCATCATCCGAAACTCGGTGATCCTGGTGACCCAAATCGACGAGTACGAGGCTCAGGGTTACTCACCTTGGGCGGCGGTGCTTGAGGCCACCAACCATCGGCGTCGACCGATCTTGCTCACTGCCGCGGCGGCGAGTCTGGGCATGATCCCGATTGCCCGTGAGGTGTTCTGGGGGCCGATGGCCTACGCGATGATCGGCGGGATCATCGTTGCCACCTTGCTGACGTTGCTGTTCCTGCCAGCGCTGTATGTGGCCTGGTACAAAATCAGGGAGCCGCAGGGTAGCGATGGCCACAGTGCATAAATCGCAGGCATAAAAAAACCGGCGCTCAAGGCGCCGGTTTTTTTGTTTGCTGCCTCGGCTTACAGCCCGTCGAGCATCGCCTTGTTACGCACCGCACCCTTGTCCGCACTGGTAGCCAGCAGAGCATAGGCTTTCAGCGCGGTGGTCACTTTACGTGGCCGTGTCTCCACTGGCTTCCAGCCTTTTTTGTCCTGTTCAACGCGGCGAGCAGCCAGCTCTTCATCGCTGACCAACAGGTTGATCGAACGGTTCGGGATGTCGATCAGTACCTTGTCGCCGTCTTGCACCAGGCCGATAGCACCGCCGGCAGCAGCTTCTGGGGAAGCGTGGCCGATGGACAGGCCCGAGGTGCCGCCGGAGAAGCGCCCGTCGGTGAGCAGGGCGCAGGCTTTGCCCAGGCCTTTGGACTTCAGGTAGGACGTCGGGTAGAGCATTTCTTGCATGCCCGGGCCGCCTTTCGGACCTTCGTAGCGAATGATGACGATGTCGCCTTCTTTCACTTCATCGGCGAGGATACCGCGCACCGCACTGTCCTGGCTCTCGAAGATCTTGGCGTTGCCTTCGAAGACATGGATCGACTCATCGACACCTGCAGTCTTCACCACACAGCCATCCAGTGCGATGTTGCCGTACAGCACGGCCAGGCCACCTTCTTGCGAATAGGCGTGCTCTACGCTACGGATGCAGCCGTTTTCACGGTCGTCATCCAGGCTCGGCCAGCGGGTCGACTGGCTGAATGCGGTCTGGGTCGGAATACCGGCCGGGCCCGCCTTGAAGAAGTGGTGCACCGCTTCGTCGTTGGTCTGGGTGATGTCCCACTTGGCGATGGCTTCTTCCATGCTCGGGCTGTGCACAGTCGGCAGGTCGGTGTGCAGCAGGCCACCACGGGCCAGCGAACCGAGGATGCTGAAAATGCCACCGGCGCGGTGAACGTCTTCCATGTGGTACTTCTGGATGTTCGGCGCAACCTTGCACAGCTGCGGCACCTTGCGCGACAGGCGATCGATATCGCGCAGGTCGAAATCGATCTCGGCTTCTTGAGCGGCGGCCAACAGGTGGAGGATGGTGTTGGTCGAACCACCCATGGCGATGTCGAGCATCATGGCGTTCTCGAACGCCTTGAAGTTGGCTATGTTGCGCGGCAGGACGCTCTGGTCGTTGTCGCCGTAGTAGCGCTTGCACAGCTCGACGATGGTACGGCCAGCCTGCAGGAACAGCTGTTCGCGGTCGCTGTGGGTGGCCAGGGTCGAACCGTTGCCCGGCAGGGCCAGGCCCAGTGCTTCGGTCAGGCAGTTCATCGAGTTGGCGGTGAACATGCCGGAGCAGGAACCGCAAGTCGGGCAGGCGCTACGCTCGTATTCGGCGACTTTTTCATCGGAAGCGGTCGAGTCTGCAGCGATGACCATGGCATCGACCAGGTCCAGACCGTGGCTGGCCAGTTTGGTCTTACCGGCTTCCATCGGCCCGCCAGAGACGAAGATTACTGGGATGTTCAGACGCAGCGCGGCCATGAGCATGCCAGGGGTGATCTTGTCGCAGTTGGAGATGCAGACAATGGCGTCGGCGCAGTGGGCGTTGACCATGTACTCGACCGAGTCGGCGATGATTTCGCGGCTAGGCAGCGAATAGAGCATGCCGTCGTGGCCCATGGCGATGCCATCGTCGACCGCAATGGTGTTGAACTCCTTGGCCACGCCACCGGCGCGTTCGATCTCGCGAGCGACCAGTTGGCCCAGGTCCTTAAGGTGTACGTGACCTGGGACAAACTGGGTGAACGAGTTGGCGATGGCGATGATCGGCTTTTTGAAATCTTCGTCTTTCATCCCGGTGGCACGCCACAGGGCGCGTGCGCCGGCCATATTGCGGCCGTGGGTGGACGTTTTCGAGCGGTAATCAGGCATGAAGCACTCCTGGCGGCTAATCAGGTAACAAAAAGGGGAGTGAGCTTCTCTTGTCCTTTGCACCGAAGGCATGTGGCCGCTGGTACGGATGAAGCCGAGATCGCCGCGGGATCGCCGTGCGCTCGGCCAGAGCTCATAAACCCGCCGGGATGACTGGCGATGAATAGCCCGATTCTACACCGCTGGCGCCGTGAAGGAATGGCGTTGTAGAGGGTTGGTGCCGATCAGCGCTGAGCCTGTTCTGCGATCGCTGTGTCGGCGCTCTGTGTAAGACCGTTCTGAAAAGTCCTGGAAGCCCGGAAAAGCGGCTGTTCTTGGCTGTTCAACTGGGTATTATCCCCGCGCCGCATGTGCGGCTCACGAGACGACACCCTTAATGGACCTTCCCAGTTTCAGTTCATCGCGAACCCACATTCTGGTACTGAACGCAGTAGCGTCAGGGCTGCCCGTTAGCTGACCGACAGCCGGTCGGCCTCCAGGCGCCTGCGTTGCTGCCTGGAGATCGATATGACATTTGCCCACGAAGCGAAAATCGCCGGCCTGACATTGCCCCGCGAGCAGGCACAAGCCCGTCGTGACGACTTGCTGCAGGCCGGCCACTACGCACCAGGCACCGCCGGTGCCCTGATGAGTAGCCACTATTCCTGCATCTGCAGTGGTCTGAGTGCGAGCCAGGCCATCGACATGCTGCGCCGCGAAGCGGCTGACGCCGAGACCATATACCAATCCTATGTGCTCGACGAGCAGGGCAATCTGCTCGGTACGTTGTCCCTATGCGAGCTGATCCTGGCCATTCCCGAGTTGCCCGTTGAGCAACTGATGGTGCGCCCGGTGCTCAGTGTGAGTACCTCTACCGCTCAGGAAGAAGTGGCCAGGCTGATCAGTAAACACGACCTGTTGGCAATGCCGGTGTTGGACCACGGTGGGCGGCTGGTAGGTATCGTCACCTGTGACGATGCCATGGATGTGGTGGTCGAGGAGGCCACCGAAGACTTTCACAAAGGTGCTCTTATCGGTACTCATCTGGGTAACCTGAAGACGGCTACTGTTGGCTTGCTTTACCGCAAACGGGTGCTTTGGTTGGTGTTGCTGGTATTTGGCAATTTGTTTTCCGGGGCAGGTATCGCTGCATTTGAAGACACTATCGCCGCACATATCGCCCTGGTGTTCTTCCTGCCTCTGCTGGTCGACAGTGGCGGCAATGCCGGAGCCCAATCGGCAACGCTGATGGTTCGCGCACTTGCTACCGGAGAGGTCGTCATGCGCGACTGGCTGAGTCTGCTCGGCCGTGAGTGCGGGGTAGCGTTGGCCCTAGGCGCGACCATGGCCGTCGCAGTGGCTTCGCTTGGCGTCCTGCGCGGCGGTCCGGATATTGCCCTGATCGTGGCCAGCAGCATGCTGGTGATTGTCCTGCTAGGCAGCTTGATCGGCATGAGCCTGCCGTTTCTGCTCAGCCGCATGAAACTCGACCCGGCCACCGCTAGCGGGCCCTTGGTGACGTCGATTGCCGATGCCGCCGGAGTACTTGTCTATTTCGGGATAGCTTCACAGGTGCTGGATATCTGAAGGTAGGCCACCTTTGCTAGCTGCTCAGCCAGGCTGCTGAGCAGTTGGCGCTGGGGCTGTACGATCAACAGGCAGGGTCTAGTGGGCGGTGTGGATAACGAGGCAGCAGTAGCATTGATCCTGTGGCCAGTAGCATGAAGCCGATACCTAGGCTCGTTGCCACTTGCTCACTGAACAGCGTGATTACACCACTTCCTGCGGCGCCCACGGCGAGTACCAAGGTATTGATCATTGATGCCGCTGCGCCCACGCGGGTTTGCTGTAACGCCAACGCACAACTCGTGGCTGCCGGGCGCGCTAAGGTAGTGCCAGTGGTGGCGACAATCATGGGTATCAGTATCGACATCAGTGACTGTGGTTGCGCCCAGGCCCCGACCACCATCATCAGACCCGCCAGGACAATCAAGCCAAGACCGATCAAAATTTGTACCGAGGTGCTCAGACGCTGGTTAAAACATCCGGCGACCAGACCGCCCACCACAAAGGCAATCGCGTACAGTACGAAGACCTGTGCGAAATCGTGAGGGGATAGCCCCAATTGGTCTATGAACAGCAGTGGGCTTACGACAATGAACGAGAAATGACAGGTAAAGGCTATGGCTGCGATTACGCTATAGGCAACAAACTCACGATCGTGGACAAGTGTGCGGTAGATGGCGAAATAATCAACCTTCGACGTGTTTTTGTGAGTGTCATCCCTGAGCAAAAATAAAGACATCAGTAGTGCGATACAAGCGAGCTGAGTGAAAGTTATGAAACTGCCAGGCCAATCGAACGCCTGCTGCAGCCAACTTCCAGTCAGGGGGGACAACGAGATGAATAGACCGCTGGCACTGGTCTGCAGAATTCGCATCGCATTACGTTGCTTACCCTCGAACAGATCCTGAACGAGTGCCTGGGTAAGCACAAAACAGCCGCAGCCCACGGCTTGCAGTATCCTGAAACCGATGAACGTCAGGTAGTGGGTACTCATTACACAGCCCACTGCGCCAACGATAGAGGTCAATAAACCAAGCAGGAGTAGCCTTTTGCGGCCAATTTTATCGGACAACGGTCCTAAAACAAGTTGTGCAGCAGCGACGGATAAGGCAAACAAACTAATGGAATAGGCAATGTGAGTCGTGTCGACTTCAAAGTGAATGCTGAGTGCTGGAAACGACGGCAGTATTACATCTAGCGGGAATACCCCAAGCAGGCTCATTATTAGTAACAGCGCGATGGCCCGTTCGGGGTTGGTTTTCTTGATTGTGGATGGGCTTGTTATCATTTTTATAGCCCTTTTTAATGTAGCGGTTCCGTTTTGATGTTCACGTGTTTTGCAGTGACAACGAATGTCGGTTGGTGATGCATGACAGCCCCTTTTTATAGTTGTTGGAAGTAATGAGGGTGGAGTGGCAATTTTGATTGTTATGGAACGGATCGATTTAAAGAATATGCGTTTATTTTTAATGAGCAATAGGGTGGCGTGTGGGAGATTTCGTGAACGTTTGTATGATTTATCTTTCTGTTATTTGTTTGCGAAACATTATCTGTTGATTGTTCGTAATGCAGCTGGCAAAAAAAATCCCGGCACTTGGCCGGGATATTTATAACTGCACAGCCTTAGCTGTTAGGTAGCAAGCGGCAGGTGATGCTCTTGATGTAGCGAGTTTCTGGAATCGCCGGATGCACCGGATGATCTGGGCCTTGGCCGCCGCGTTCGAGCAACTGGATGTTGCGGTCCAGGTGACGGGCGCTGGTCAGCAGAATGTTCTGCAGATCGTCTTCGGGCAGGTGCATCGAGCACGAAGCACTGACCAGAATGCCGTCCTTGGTCAGCAGGCGCATGGCTTGCTCGTTCAGGCGGCGGTAGGCGCCTTCACCGTTTTTCAGGTCTTTCTTGCGCTTGATGAACGCGGGCGGGTCGGCAACGATCACGTCGAAACGCTCTTCGGAGGCCTTGAGTTCCTTCAGCGCTTCGAAAACGTCACCTTCAATGCAGGTGAGCTTCTCGGCAATGCCGTTGAGCCCGGCGTTGCGCTCGACGCCATCGAGGGCAAAGCTTGAGGCATCGACGCAGAACACTTCACTGGCGCCGAACACGCCGGCCTGCACACCCCAGCCACCGATGTAGCTGAACAGGTCGAGAACGCGTTTGCCCTGAACGTACGGGGCCAGTCGGGCGCGGTTCATGCGGTGGTCGTAGAACCAGCCGGTTTTCTGGCCTTCCATTACCGGGGCTTCGAATTTGACACCGTTCTCTTCCAGAGCGACCCACTCCGGCACCAGGCCGAATACGGTTTCGACATAACGGTTCAGGCCTTCGGCATCGCGTGCGGCCGAATCGTTCTTGAACAGAATGCCGCTAGGCTTGAGCACTTGCACCAGCGCGGCGATGACGTCTTCCTTGTGCTGCTCCATGGTCGCCGAAGCCAGCTGAACCACCAGAATGTCGCCGAAACGATCAACCACCAGGCCTGGCAGCAAGTCAGAGTCGCCGTAAACCAGGCGGTAGAACGGCTTGTCGAACAGACGCTCGCGCAGCGACAGGGCAACGTTGATGCGATGCACCAGCAGCGACTTGTCCAGCGCAAGCTTAGCGTCACGCGACAGCAGGCGTGCGCAGATCAGGTTGTTCGGGCTCATGGCAACGACGCCCAGGGCCTTGCCTCCGGCGGTTTCCAGAATCGCCTGGTCACCGGCCTTGAAACCATGCAACGGGGTCGCGGCGACGTCGATTTCGTTGCTGTAGACCCACAGGTGCCCGGCGCGTAGGCGGCGGTCGGCATTGGCTTTGAGACGAAGGCTGGGCAGGGACATGACGTCGCTCCGGAAAAAAGAGCGGGAGTATAACCTGACGCTCGCTACGCCGACGTGAATAGCGACAAATTGCATTAAAGCGATGGCCTTTCGCTTCACCTCTGGCCAGCATGATCGGGTTAGAATCGCCGCTCAGCCCCGAGTGTGTACATATGTCCCAGGAACTCTCCGCCGAACAGATCCAGCACGCCTTGCAAGGCATCAGCGTGCCGCCACAACCGCAGATCATGGTTGACCTGCAGTTCGAGCAATACATGCCTGATCCCGACCTTGAGGTGATCGCCAAACTGATCGCCCAGGACCCAGGCCTGTCTGGTGCTTTGCTCAAGCTGGTCAACTCGCCTTACTACGGCCTCACCAACAAGATTGCCTCGATCCAGCGCGCGGTGAACCTGCTCGGCAGCCGGTCGATCATCAACCTGATCAATGCCCAGTCGATCAAGGGCGAGATGAGCGACGACACGATTGTCACCCTCAACCGATTCTGGGATACCGCCCAGGATGTGGCCATGACCTGCCTGACCCTGGCCAAGCGCATCGGCTCGCAAGCGGTGGATGAGGCCTACGCCTTGGGTTTGTTTCACGACTGCGGCGTGCCGCTGATGCTCAAACGCTTCCCTGATTACATGGGCGTACTCGAAGACGCGTACGCCAATGCTGGCAGCCGCCAGCGAGTAGTGGACACCGAGAACCAGGTGTTCAATACCAACCACGCGGTGGTCGGCTATTACACTGCCAAGTCTTGGCGCTTGCCTGAGCACCTGAGCAACGCGATTGCCAACCATCACAACGCACTGGCTGTGTTCAGCGATGACTCGGCGCGTAACAGCCAGCTGAAAAACCTCTTGGCGATCTTGAAGATGGCTGAGCACATCTGTTCCTCGTACCGGGTGCTGGGCAATCAGAGTGTCGACCATGAGTGGAACGCCGTTGGGCACCTGGTGCTCGACTATGTGGGGCTTTCCGAGTACGACTTCGAGAACCTCAAGCAGACTATTCGCGAAATGGGCAGCCACTGATTCATGCCGGAATTACCAGAAGTCGAAACCACCCGACGCGGTATCGCGCCGTACCTGGAAGGCCAGCGCGTCAGCCGGGTGATCGTGCGCGACCGGCGCTTGCGTTGGCCGATCCCTGAAGATCTCGATATCCGCCTGTCCGGGCAGCGCTTCGTGAAAGTGGAGCGGCGCGCCAAGTACCTGCTGCTCAATGCCGAGGTCGGTACGCTGATCAGTCACTTGGGTATGTCGGGTAATTTGCGCTTGGTTGAAATCGGCTTGCCGGCAGCCAAGCATGAGCATGTGGATATCGAGCTGGAGTCGGGCCTGGCCTTGCGCTATACCGATCCGCGACGCTTCGGTGCGATGCTCTGGAGCCTTGATCCGCTCAACCATGAGTTGCTGATCAAGCTCGGCCCTGAGCCGCTGACCGACCTGTTCGATGGCGAGCGGCTGTTCCAGCTGTCGCGGGGCAAGGCCATGGCGGTCAAGCCGTTCATCATGGACAACGCGGTGGTGGTCGGGGTCGGCAACATTTATGCGACCGAGGCGTTGTTCGCAGCGGGAATTGACCCGCGCCGTGAAGCCGGTGGGATTTCCCGGGCGCGCTACCTGAAGCTGGCGATTGAAATCAAACGCATCCTTGCTTGTGCCATCGAGCGCGGCGGTACCACATTGCGCGACTTTGTCGGCGGCGATGGTCAGCCGGGTTACTTCCAGCAGGAGTTGTTTGTCTATGGACGGCGCGAAGAACCGTGCAAGGTCTGCGGCAGCATTCTGCGTGAGGTCAAGCTAGGCCAGCGTGCCAGCGTGTTCTGCCCGCGCTGCCAGAAGTGACGGTGCTCAGCGTGGGCTGAGCACTTCAGCGACGCCAACGCCACGCGGGTCGCTGGCGGCCTCCAGGGTCTGCTTGGCCTTGTCCCAGTACAACACTTGCTGATTGCCGTAGGTCCGGCCGAGGTCCTTGAGCTGGTAGCCGCGCGCCTGTAGTTCACGCTGCTGCTCGGTGTTGAACGCGCCCAACTCGTGTTCAACCACATCCGGCAGGTACTGGTGATGATAGCGTGGCACTGCCGGCCAGCTGGCGACTGGTTTGCCTTCGAGAAAGCCCAGCATCGATAACAGCACCATGCTCGGAATGCGGCTGCCACCCGGGGTGCCGAACGCAGCGAACTGAGTCGGACTTTCGATGAAGCTTGGGCTCATGCTCGACAGCGGTCGCTTGCCAGCGGCCACGGCATTTGCCTGGCTGCCCGCCAGACCGTAACTGTTACTACCGTGAGGGTCGGCGGCAAAGTCGTCCATTTCATTGTTCAGCACCACGCCGGTGCCCGGCGCACTGAAGGCTGCACCGAAGGGCAGGTTGACCGACAGTGTTGCCGCCACGGCGTTGCCCTGGGCATCGATAACTGCGAAATGGGTAGTGTGATCGCCTTCACGCCAGGGCGGCGCGGGCGGCAGCTGGCTGCTCGGCGTCGCCTGGTGCACCTCGATGCTATCGGCCAGGCTTGTCAGGTACGGGCGCGAAAGCAGTTGGGTAACAGGGTTGGCGACATAATCGGGGTCGCCCAGCAGGCCACGGTCGCGGTAGGCCCTGCGCAGTACTTCCAGCACGTAATGGCTGCGCTGCACCGGCTCGGCGCTTTGCCACGGCAGGCGTTGAAGCATAGCCAAGCTCTGTGCCAGGGCAACGCCACCGGCTGACGGTGGCGGAGCGCTGATCAATTCACGCTGGTCTGCCAGCTTATAGCGTAACGGCTCGCGTTTGGCCGTGCGATAGTTGGCCAGGTCATCCAGGCTCCAGATACCGCCAGCAGCCTGTACGCCTTGGACCATGGCCTGGGCGGTGGGGCCGGCATAGAAACCGTCACTGCCGTGGTTGGCCAGGCGCTCAAGGGTGACAGCCAATTGAGGTTGGCGGATTCGTGCGCCAAGGGCGGGTACTTCACCGTTGATGAGAAACAGCCGGGCGCTTTCAGGGTCATCGCGCAGGGCGCTCAGGCGCATCTTGGCTCGATCACGGTAAATACGGTCAACGGCAAAGCCCTGGTTGGCCAGGCGAATGGCCGGAGCCAGGGTGCTTTTCAGCGGCAGTTTGCCGTAGTGCGCCGCGAGGTCGGCGAGCGCTGCTGGCAAGCCGGGAATCGCCGCTGCCAGTGGACCGTTGATCGACAGGCCGGGTTGCACCTTGCCGTCCTTCAGGTACATCGCTTCGCTGGCCTTGGCCGGCGCACGTTCGCGAGCATCAATGAAGACATAGCGCGCGGGTGTGTCGCCTTCGCGCAGCAGGAAGAATCCGCCGCCACCCAGGCCGGAACCATAGGGCTCAACAACAGCCAGGGCAGCGCTGACGGCAATCGCGGCGTCGAAGGCGTTCCCACCTTGCTCAAGGATTTCCCGTGCCGCAGCGCTGGCGTCAGCGTGCGGGCTGGCAATCGCAGCACGTCCCGGGCCTTGTGCCTGAGCACTGACGGCCCCTAGCGCCAGCGCGGCGCCAAGTACTAACGGAACGAACTTGCCGACAAACGGCATCAGGCCTTGCCAGTGATTTTACGGTATTTGGCCATCAACTCTTCTTCGGTCTCCGGATGGGCTTCATCCAGTGGGATGCAGTCAACCGGGCAGACTTGCTGGCATTGAGGCTCGTCGTAGTGGCCGACGCACTGCGTGCACAGGTTGGGGTCGATCACGTAGATCTCTTCGCCTTGAGAGATGGCAGCGTTCGGGCACTCGGGTTCGCAGACGTCGCAATTGATGCAATCGTCGGTGATGATCAGGGACATGGGGACTCCGGCCAGGGCTCGTAACCCTGGCATTTGAAAACCAATGGGCACAATTGTGCCGCATTAGCGCCCGCAGTGCACGCGGGCGCCGTGGTCAAATCGCCGATGTCACTTCTTGAAGCGTTCGGTCAGCGCCTCGGCCACGATTGGATGGACGAATTTGCTGATGTCGCCGTCCAGCGCTGCAATTTCCCGGACCAAGGTCGAGGAAATGAATGAATAACGCTCTGAAGGGGTGAGGAACAGGCTTTCCACGTCCGGCGCGAGCTGGCGGTTCATGTTCGCCAACTGGAACTCGTACTCAAAGTCGGAGACTGCACGCAAGCCGCGCAGGAACACATTGGCCTGCTGCTCTTTGGCGAAATGCGCCAGCAACGTTGAGAAGCCGATGACTCTGACATTGGACAGGTGCTTGGTGACCTCACGAGCCAGTTCCACCCGTTGTTCCAGCGGGAACAGAGGGTTTTTCTTGGGGCTGGCGGCGACCGCAATGATCACCTCGTCGAACAGCCGTGAGGCTCGCTCGACCAGATCGCCATGGCCCTTGGTAATAGGGTCGAAAGTACCTGGGTACAACACTCGGTTCATCGCGTCGTCCTGGCAGGAGTGCGTTGGGGAGTCGGATGGTATCGCAGCAGTGGCGGTCGGCCAAGTCGCCCGCGCATGCTGAAGGCACTATAGACAGTGTGCCCATTTGTTGTCATCTACCGGCAACCAGGCGTTCGATCAAACCATCAGTGAGCCGCGCAGTGAGCCCGTACACCGACAATTGCGGGTTGGCGCCGATGCTGGTGGGGAACAAAGAGCCGTCGTGAATCGACAGGTTGGCCAGCTGATGATGCTGCCCCAGACTGTTGCAGACCGCCTGGCGCGGGTCTTCGCCCATGGCGCAGCCACCCATGACATGGGCGCTGCCCAGGCGCGTACGGAACAGTTCCAGGCTCAAGTTATCGATAAGCTTGCGGGCTTCGCTCAAGGTCTTCACGTAGCGGCCATCACTATGCAATGGCAGTACTGCCTCGGCGCCAGCGGCGAACTGGATCTCGGCCATGGTGTGAAATGCACGGCGTATACCGTTCCAGGCATAGGGCGAAACAGGGTAGTCGAGCACTGGCGAGCCGTCGTCACGCAACTGCACTTGGCCGCCGATACTTTCTGGGTGAAAACCGTCACGCAACAGGGCGAGCATTACATGGGTGTTGGGCAATTGTTCCATGCGCAGGGCACTGTCTTTGCCAAACCCACCGAGCAAGGTCGCCGCCAGCGCCGGCTGCAGCGGTGGCACTTCGAGTTTGTAGCCAATCGGGCCGGTGACGCCGTCAAGCCACTGAAAGTGATCGGAGTAGATTGATTGTGGGGCGCCGTAAAACGGATTGACCTTTTCTTTGAACAGACCGGCACTGAAGTTGACCAAGTGCAGGAACGTGCGCTTGCCCAGGCGTTCGTGTGGGTTCGGGGCGTCCGAGCGAAGGAGCAAGGCCGGGCTGTTGATGCCGCCACCGGCGAGGATGTAATGCCGCGCCTTGACCTGAATCTGCCGCCCGGTAGGGTTCACGCAGCGCTCATCCATGGCCATGCATTGCAGGCTGCTTATGCGTTCGCCATCGTGGACCAGGCGTTCAGCGCGGGCCAGATAGAGAAGCTCGCCACCCTTGTCCAGAGTGGCCGGAATAGTGGTCACCAGCATCGATTGCTTGGCATTGACCGGGCAACCCATGCCGCAATAACCCAGGTTCCAGCACCCGCGAACGTTACGCGGGATGACTTTCCAGTGATAGTCGAGGGCCTCGCAGCCGCGCCGTAGGACATCATTGTTGGCATTGGGCGGCATGATCCAGGGGGCGATGCCCAGGCGCTGTTCCATGCGCTCGAACCAGGGCGCCAGTTCGGCACTGCTCAAACCTTTGACGCCGTGCTCGCTGGCCCAGTGTTGCAGGGTTTGCTCAGGGGTGCGGAAGCTTGAAGTCCAGTTGATCAGGGTGGTGCCACCCACTGCGCGGCCTTGCAGGATAGTAATGGCGCCATCTTTGCTCATGCGGCCGATGCCTTCTTGATAGAGGCTGGCATAGGCCTGATCTTCGAGCAGGTGAAAGTCGCTGCTGGTCTTGAGCGGGCCTTCTTCAATCAACAGCACCTTGAAACCAGCGGCACTGAGCAGTTCAGCGCTGGTGGCGCCACCAGCGCCGCTACCGATGATGGCGACATCGGCTTCCAGGGTCAGGTCCTGGTCCAACCGCGACGCGTCACGGGCTCTCCAGCCGCGCGCAAGGCCTTCACGAAACAAATCGGGTACGGGCATCTTCAGCCTCTTGTCGTTATTCTCGGATCAAACTTTGGGTGGCCCGGGGTAGCCGCATTGGGCCCAGGACTCAGGCATTTCGTACCAGGCCATTTGCAGCAGCTGCAGCAGTGAGGCATGGCCCATTTTCAACAGGTTGAGCGAACTGTTCTCCCAGCGTCGCAGAAAAGCTTCGATCTGCTCATTGCTGGCGTTGTCCCAGCGGCCCCAGATGCCCGTCAACGGTCCGCGGGTTACCGGCAAGGCGAGCACATCGAATAATTGCTGGGTCAGTTTGAGCATGGCCGGGGACAGGCTGGCGAGTTTGTTGTCCAGCCGATGCAGGAGTGCCTCACGGGTGTCGGCAGCCGCAGTGCCAGCAAGAATCACCGGCATCAGCGCGTGAAGGATCGGCAGATCGCTCTGGCGCAAGGTGATGAAACCGCTGGCGGGTGTTTGCGCCGTGCAGCCAGTGAGGCTGGCGCCCAGCCCGGCGGTGGCCAGGAAGGCCGTGGCGCCGAGGCTGAACTTGAGCAGCCCGCGGCGGCTCAGGTTCGCAGTGGTTGGCAGGCTTGTGGTCATTGTTGTTGTGCCTGAAGGGTGTGTTAGCGAATGAACAGTTTGAACACTAGCTTGAGCAAAGACTTGCCATAAGGCGGGTAGATCAGTCGCGCGGCATTGAAACGCTGCTTGGCGAACACCGCTTTGGCCTTGCTGAAGGTGAGGAAGCCTTCGTGTCCATGGTAGTGGCCCATGCCTGACGGGCCGACACCGCCGAAGGGCAGGTCATCCTGGGCTACATGCAGCAAAGTGTCGTTGAGGCAGGCGCCTCCGGAGTGCGTTTGTTCCAGTACCTTTTGCTGCTCGGCACGGTCGTAGCCGAAATAGTAGAGCGCCAATGGGCGAGGGCGCTGGTTGATGTAATCCAGGGCCTGATCAAGATGGTCGTAAGGCACTAACGGCAGCAGGGGGCCGAAGATTTCATCTTGCATCACACGCATTTCATCGCTGACCTGGAGCAGCAGGTGAGGCGGCATGCGCCGGCCTTGGCGCGGCTCTTGCGGATACAGGTCGATGACGGTCGCGCCCTTGTCGCGGGCATCGGTCAAGTAGCTTTCCAGACGAGCCAAGTGACGTGGGTTGATGATCGCACTGTAGTCCGGGTTGTTTGCCAGGCTCGGGTAAAAACCATGCACAACCTTGCGATAGGCGCTGATGAAATCCTCCATGCGCTCACGCGGCACCAACACATAATCAGGGGCTACACAGGTCTGGCCGGCATTCATGGTCTTGCCGAAGGCGATGCGTTCGGCGGCATCGACCAGCGGCACGGTGGCCGAGATGATCGCCGGCGACTTGCCGCCCAGCTCAAGAGTCACCGGGGTCAGGTTCTGCGCGGCGGCGAGCATTACATGGCGACCGATGCTGGTGGCGCCAGTGAACAATAAATGATCGAAGGGCAGGCGCGAGAAGGCTTCGCCGACATCCGCTTCACCAAGGGTTACGCTGACCAGGTCTTGCGGGAATACCGATGCCAGTAACTGCTTGAGCAGCAAACCGGTTGCCGGTGTGGCTTCGCTGAGCTTGAGCATGACCCGGTTGCCGGCGGCCAGGGCCCCGGTCAAAGGCCCCATGGCCAGAAACAACGGGTAGTTCCACGGCACAATAATGCCGACTACGCCCAACGGTTGGTACACCACCTTGGCACTGGCGGGCTGGAATGCCAGGCCGACGTTGCGTGGTGACGCTTTCATCCATTGTTTGAGATGCCGTTCGCTATGGCGCACACCCTGAATGCTCGGCATCAGTTCGGCCAAGCGGGTTTCATCGGCGCTGCGCCCGCTGAAGTCCTCGTTGATGGCTGTTATCAAGGCTTGTTGATGCGCGACCAGCAGCTCGCGCAGGCTTTTGAGCCATTGGCGGCGCTGCTCCAGAGATGGCATCGGGTTGCCAGCGAATGCCTGTCGCTGGGCGCTGAACTGCACGGCGAGGTCATCCAGGGCGGTGGGAGGCAGTAGGCGAGCAGCGTCAGCGGTCATACGGAACTCCACGGCATGTTGTTTTTATAGAGCTTATACTCTAATTCGTGGCGTTAGCGACTGTTTTTTGTCGGACAAGCAGGTACATCCTGGTTCGGATACACCGTAAGATGGGGGTATTCCTTCGAGCCTGACATCGGAAACTGATCATGGCCCCGCGTATCAACACTCGCGAGCGCATCGTGCAGAACAGCCTGGAGTTGTTCAATCAGCAAGGCGAGCGCAGCGTCAGTACCAATCACATTGCTGCCCACATGGAGATTTCCCCGGGCAATCTGTACTACCACTTTGCCAATAAGCAGGAAATCATCGCCGTCATCTTCACCCAGTACGAAGAGCTGGTGGAAAGCTTCCTGCGCCCGCCGCAAGGGCGAGCCTCGACGGTCGACGACAAGCGTTACTACCTCAAGGAACTGCTGGCGGCGATGTGGAACTACCGCTTTCTGCACCGCGATCTCGAACATCTGCTCGACAGCGACAAGGAGCTGGCAGCGCGTTACCGGCGCTTTTCTCAACGTTGCCTGATCCAGGCCCAAGCCATCTATCGTGGCTTCGTTCAGGCCGGAATCGTGCAGATGGACGCTGTGCAGATTGAGTCGTTGACCCTCAATGCCTGGATCGTGCTGACCTCCTGGGTGCGTTTTCTGTGCACCACTCGGGAGAACACCGCGCACCTCAGTGAAGACGCGATCAAGCGTGGCATTTATCAGGTGCTGGTGTTGGAGCTCGGTTTTGTCACGCCGCAGGCCCGCCCAGCGGTGGATGCCCTGTGTCAGGAGTTCTACGTTTCGCTCAATCAGGCGCTGGAGCAATAAGGCCCAGACGCTACCCGTTCAATCGTTCAGGAGATTGTCATGCCCCTCGCGCAACTGATCACCGCCCAGCAATTGGCCGAACGCCTGGAGGCGCCGGCGCTGGTGATACTGGATTGCCGTTTTGCCTTGGAAGACATCGATTATGGCCAGCGTAGTTATGCCGAGGGGCATATCGAAGGCGCGCATTTTGCCGACCTGGAGCGGGACCTGAGTGGCCCGGTCATCAAGGGTGTGACCGGTCGCCACCCCTTGCCGGATCCGCAGCGCTTGGTCGAACGGCTGCGTACCTGGGGAATCGACAATGACAGTGAAATCGTTCTGTATGACGACGGTCCCGGTGCCTTTGCCGCCCGTGCCTGGTGGTTGTTGACCTGGCTCGGCAAGCGTAGCGGCGTGGCGATTCTGGATGGCGGTTTGAAAGCCTGGCATGCGGCCGGGTTGCCGCTGAGCCTGGACTCTCCTGCAAAACGTGAAGGCACCTTCAACGGCGAACCGGACGTGAGCCTGGTACTTGATGCTGCGCAGCTTGGTGAACGTTTGGGCAAATCCGACCTGACCCTGATCGATGCCCGTGGCCTCCCGCGCTTTCGCGGAGAAGTCGAGCCGATCGACCCGGTGGCCGGGCATATTCCGGGGGCGCAGTGCGCCGCCTTTACCGACAACCTCGGGCCTGATGGGCGTTTTCTGTCGGCGGATCAACTGAAAAAGCGCTTCGCCGAGAAACTGGGCAAGCGTGCACCTGAGCAGCTGGTGGCGTATTGCGGTTCAGGGGTGACGGCGTGCCATAACCTGTTCGCCTTGGCACTGGCGGGCTATCCGCTGGGCAAGCTGTATGCGGGGTCGTGGAGCGAGTGGATTACCGATCCGCAGCGACAGGTAGCCAAGGGCGACTGAGTGCTGGAAGGGATCTAGTCGCGAAGGTTCAGGCGCCTTCCAACCACTGCGGAATGCGCCTTTCCAGGTAATACCCGGGATTGCGCAGGCTGCCATCGACAAAGCCGACATGACCACCACGGGGGTGCAACTCGAAGGTGGTCTGTTTTGGCAATTCGTTGGTCGACGGCAAGCTATGACTGAACACGAACGGATCGTCGCTGGAGTGGATAATCAGCGTCGGCGTGCGGTTTTCGCCAAGGAAATAGCGGCTGGATGCCCGGCGGTAATAGTCTTTGGCGTCGACAAAGCCGTTGAGCGGCGCGGTCACCCGACCGTCAAAATCCCAGAACGTACGCAAATTTTCCAGTGATCCAAGACGCTCTAACGCCGCCAGTCCTTCATGGTGGCCGTGATGCTGGAAATGCCGTTGCTTGTCTTTCACGTAGGCGAGCATGGCGCGCATGAAATGTGCCTGGTAGACCCTGGAGAAACCCAGGCCGATTCGGTCGGCGCAGTGGTCCAGGCGAAAGGGCACCGACACCGCCACGGCGGCCTGCAACTGGCTGTTCGAGCCTGCTTCACCGAGATGTTTGAGCAGCACATTGCCGCCTAGCGAGTAACCCACGGCGTAGAGCGGGGCCTGAGGTCGACTGGTGCGCAGGTGTCCTATGGCTTCGGCAAGGTCTTCGCTGGCGCCGGAATGGTAGCTGCGCGGGAGTAGATTGGGTTCGCCTGAACAACCGCGCCAGTTCAGGGCCACACTGGTCCAGCCGCGACCGGCCAGTGCTTGCTGTAAGCCAAGGACATAGGGTGAGCTGGATGATCCAGTCAAGCCATGGAGCACCAGCACCAAGGGCGCTGTCGCTTCGTGCGGACCATGCCAGTCAAGGTCGAGAAAGTCGCCATCGGTCAGCCACAACCGCTCGCGTTGGCGGGTCAATACGGTCGATTTGCGCCACAGCGGCCCCCACAATGTTTGCATATGCGGATTGCCCAGCCCCAGGGCGGGTTTGAAGGGGCTGGCGGGGACAGAAGACATCGGAGGAATCTCTTGAAGAAAGCGCAACGGTTGCCTTGAAGTGTAATGCCCGTTGCGCCTTTGTGCTTTGAATCAGCCACGTTGCCAGAGTGCGTAGTACACCTGACCAGCCTTCTTCTCCCGGTGCAGGCGCCAGTTGCCAGGCAGCTGCAAGGTTGAAGGCGGGGTTTCGCTTTCGGTGTAGATCCAGGCATTGGCCGCCAGCCACTGGCGCTCTTCAAGCAGGGCGCACGTGGTGGGCAGCAGGTCCTGGTGGAACGGTGGGTCGAGGAACACCAGGTCGAAAGCAAGTTTGGGCTCGCCTTGCAGGTAACGCTGGGCATCGCTCTGGATCAACTGGCCACGCGGGCAGCGCAGCAGTTCCAGGTTCTGCCGCAGGCTGGCGATGGCGGCTGCATTGCTGTCCAGTGCTACCGCCTCGGCGGCACCGCGAGACAGCGCTTCCAGATACAGCGCGCCGCTACCGGCAAAGGCATCCAGCACCTTGGCGCCTTCGATGTGCGGGGCGAGCCAGTTGAACAGGGTTTCGCGCACCCGGTCCGGCGTCGGACGCAGGCCCGGCGCGTCAGGGAAGCTCAAGCGACGGCTGCGCCATTCGCCAGCGATGATACGCAGCTGGCCTTGGCCGTTGTGCGGCTTGGCCGATTTTGCAGATGGATTGGCCATTAATGCTCCGGTACGCCAAGCGCTTGCTCGGCGGGTTTGTCAGTGGGCGGCGGCAGCGGTTGCTGCGGCACGCTAGGACCTGCCGTGACGATGACCATCTTGTCAGCAGTGAGGTGCTTGTTCAGTGCAGCCTTGACCTGTTCGGTGGTCAGGGCCTGGGATTGCTGCATGTAGTCTTCCAGCCAGGTCAGCGGCAGGTTGTAGAAACCGATCGCACCGAGTTGGCCAACGATGCTGGCGTTGCTGGCGTTGGACAGCGGAAAGCTGCCGGCCAGTTCGCGCTTGGCATCTTCCAGCTCCTGCTGGGTCGGGCCGGTCTTGAGGTAGTCGCCGAGGATGTCCTGGACCAGCTTGAGCGTGCCTTCGCTGAGTTCGGCACGAGTCTGCAGGTTGATCATGAACGGGCCACGCACCTGCATCGGGCTGAAGACCGAGTATACGCCGTAGGTCAGGCCACGCTTCTCGCGCACTTCAGTCATCAAGCGCGTGCCAAAGGCGCCACCACCGAGGATCTGATTACCCAGCGACAGCGCCGCGTAGTCCGGATCATTACGGTCGATGCCCAGCTGGGCCAGCATCAGGTGGGTCTGCTTGGACGGGAAGTCGATGTGCGTGGTGCCAGGCTTGGGCTCAGTGGGCTGAGGTACCTTGGCCAGGGCCGGGCCTTTCGGCAAGGCCGCCGAAACCTGGGCGGCAACGGCTTCGGCTTCACTGCGGCTCAGATCGCCAACCAAGGCAATGACGGTATTGCCAGCGGCATAGGCCTTGGCATGGAAGGCGCGCAGTTGTTCCAGGGTGATTGGCGGGATGCTCTTGGCATTGCCATCGCTTGGGTGGGCGTAGGGGTGATTGCCGTAAAGATGCTCAAACAGCGCGATGCCGGCCAGCTTGCCAGGGTTTTGCTTCTGGTATTCGAAACCGGCCTGCATCTGGTTTTTGATGCGATCAAGCGCGCCCTGCGGGAAGGTCGGCTTGCCCACTACCTCGGCAAACAGCTTCAGTGCGGGGTCTCGCTTATCGGCGGCGCTCAGGCTGCGCAAGGTAGCCACGGCCATGTCGCGGTAGGCGCCATTGCCAAAGTCGGCGCCGAGGCCTTCGAAGCCTTCGGCGATGGCGGTGACGTCCTTGCCGGCCACGCCTTCGTTGAGCATGGCGTTGGTCAGCGTGGCCAAGCCTGGCGCATCACCGTCCTGGCTGCTGCCGGCGGCGAAGGTCAGGCGCAGGTCGAACATCGGCAACTCGCGGGCTTCGACGAACAGCACGCGGGCACCTTCGGCGGTGTTCCAGGTCTGGATGTTCAGCTGACGGCGGCTGGGTGCTTTGCCATCCAGCTCGGCCAATGTCTGTAGGGTGTTGGCCGGCTTGGCCGCAGTGCTGACAGCAGGCTGGCTGGCATTGTCCGATTGCGCCGGGTTGGCGAGAAAGAAGGCCAGTGCGCCTACCAGTCCCAGCACGCCGAGGCCGATCAGGGTGTAGCGGGGTGCGCTGCGATCACTCATGGGCGGTCTCCTCGGGCAGTACGTGGGCAACGCTCAGGCGTTCGCGGGTGAAATAGGTGCGCGCAGCGTTCTGGATGTCAGCCGGGGTTACGCTTTTCAGTTCGTCGAGTTCACGGTCGATCAACTTCCACGACAGGCCGACGGTTTCCAGCATGCCGATAGCGGTGGCCTGGCTGCTGATCGAGTCGCGGTCGTAGACCAGCCCGGCGATCACTTGGGCGCGTACGCGCTCCAGTTCTTGCGCCGAGGGTGGTGTGGTCTTGAGTTCGTCGAGCAGCTTCCAGATGCCTTTTTCGACCTCAGCGAGGGTTTTGTTCTTTTGCTGGTTCGGTGTGGCCGAGATCAGGAACAGGCTGTCGCCGCGAGTGAACGGGTTGTAGTTGGATGAAGCCCCGGAGACCAGCTCCTGGCCGCGTTCCAGCTGGCTTGGCAGGCGGGCGCTGTAGCCGCCATCAAGCAATGCCGAGATAAGACGCAGGGCATGCACGGTGCGTGGGTCTTTGGCGGTGGCCAGGCCCGGGACGTTGAAGCCGTAGATCAGGCTTGGCAACTGGGTACGCACATGCAGGGTGGTTTCCCGCAGGCCCGGTTCAGCCAGTTCAAGTGGCAGTTTGGCCGGTGGAGTGGCGCGTTTGGGAATGGCACCAAAGAAGCGTTGGGCCAGACCTTTGACCTCGTCAACGGTGACGTCGCCTACTACCACCAACGTGGCGTTGTTTGGTGTGTACCAGGATTCGTACCAGTGGCGCAGTTCTTCAACCTTCATGCGGTTGAGGTCTGCCATCCAGCCGATGGTCGGAGTGCGGTAGCTGCTGGCCGGGAAGGCCATGGCGCTGAACAGCTCGAACGCTTTGGCATTGGGCTGATCGTCGGTGCGCAGGCGGCGCTCTTCCTTGATCACCTCGATTTCGCGGCTGAATTCGTCGGCCGGCAGGCGCAGGCTGGCCATGCGGTCAGCCTCCAGCTCCAGGGCGATCGGCAGGCGATCACGCGCCAGCACTTGGTAGTAGGCGGTGTAATCGTCGCTGGTGAAGGCGTTCTCTTCGGCGCCGATGTCACGCAGGATGCGCGAGGCTTCGCCAGGGCCGACCTTCTCGCTGCCTTTGAACATCATGTGTTCCAGCGCATGGGAAAGACCGGTCTGGCCGGGTGATTCATAAGTCGAGCCGACCTTGTACCAAATTTGCGAGACCACCACTGGCGCCCGGTGGTCCTCACGTACGACCACTTTCAGGCCGTTGTCGAGAATGAACTCGTGGGTGGGTTGCGGATCGGCGGCAAAAGCGGCGAACGGCAGACAAACTGTGCTGAGCAACAGGCCAGCGGCGCGGCGGGCTAGAGCATTCATACGTTGTTTAACCTGTAGGACTGCCCGCGTGATCTTAGCGTCGGCGGGCTAGGAGGTGCTAGGATACTGATCCGGTTGCCTGACGACCATGCCTGTTGCGGATCTAGCCCGCAGGCTTGATGACAAAATGCTGCGCATGAACGAGCCGGAATAAAAGTAGTCTGTTCTGCGTTAAAAGAATTTTCGAGGCGCCGCAGTGGCGCATCGCTACCCTGAGATAGCCGTCTTCCATGTTTGGTTCCAACGACGACAAAAAGACGCCGGCCGCGCCCGGTGAAAAAAAAGGCCTGTTCGGCTGGCTGCGTAAAAAGCCCCAGCAACCCGTTGCCGAGCAGCCACCAGCCCCTGAACCGATTGAATCGGAGCAGCCTGCCGCGCTGATCAGCGACGCGCCAGCCGTTGTTGCTGCGGTTGAAGTCGCACCCGCTCCGGTTGCGGCACCTGAGCCCGTTCAGGTCGCTCCCGCACCCGCACCGCAGATGCCGCCCGTCGGGTTAGTTCTGCCTGTTCCGGAAGAGCCAGTAGCACTGGTGGCCGACCTGGAACCGCACACACCGCCACCAATCCCAGAGCGCCCGGCACCTGTGCTGGCGCCCCAGGTCGAACCTGTACCGGTGATTGTTGAGCCTGAACCTGAGCCGGTTGTGCTGACGCCTGAACCGGTTTTCGTCGCACCTGAACCTGTTGCGGCCCCGGTGGTAGCGCCCGAACCTGCGCCTGTAGCGCCTGTAGCGCCTGTAACCACCGTCGAGCCGATTGTCGAACCCGCGCCTGTCGAAGAAGTCGCCCCGGTTCGCAGCGAAGAGAGCAAAAGTGGTTTCTTCGCCCGCCTTAAACAGGGCTTGTCGAAGACCAGCGCCAGCATTGGCGAAGGCATGGCCAGCCTGTTCCTGGGCAAAAAGGCCATTGACGACGACTTGCTCGACGAGATCGAGACCCGTCTACTGACCGCTGACGTTGGCGTCGAAGCCACCTCGGTGATTGTCCAGAGCCTCACCCAGAAGGTCGCACGCAAGCAGTTGGCCGACAGCGATGCGCTGTACAAGTCCCTGCAAGATGAGCTGGCAGACCTCCTCAAGCCGGTCGAGCAACCACTGCGCATCCAGGCGCAGAGCAAGCCGTTCGTAATCCTGGTCGTCGGCGTCAATGGTGCGGGCAAAACCACTACCATCGGCAAACTGGCGAAAAAACTCCAGTTGGATGGTAAAAAAGTCATGCTCGCCGCCGGTGATACCTTCCGTGCCGCTGCCGTCGAGCAACTGCAGGTCTGGGGCGAGCGTAACCAGATCCCGGTCATCGCCCAGCATACGGGTGCCGACTCCGCTTCGGTGATCTTCGACGCCGTTCAGGCGGCCAAGGCGCGTGGCATCGATGTACTGATTGCCGATACCGCTGGTCGCCTGCACACCAAAGACAACCTGATGGAAGAGTTGAAGAAAGTCCGTCGGGTCATCGGCAAGCTTGATGCCGACGCGCCGCATGAAGTGCTGCTGGTGCTGGACGCAGGCACGGGACAGAACGCAATCAACCAGGCCAAGCACTTCAACCAGAGCGTTGAACTCACTGGCCTGGCCCTGACCAAGCTCGATGGCACTGCCAAAGGCGGGGTCATCTTCGCCCTGGCCAAGCAGTTCGGCCTGCCGATCCGCTATATTGGCGTGGGCGAGGGTATTGACGATCTGCGCACCTTCGAAGCCGAACCCTTCGTGAAAGCACTGTTTGCCGAGCGGGAGCATCCATGATTCGATTCGAACAGGTCGCCAAGCGCTACCCCAATGGCCACGTAGGCCTGCATGAGTTGAGTTTTCGGGTGCGTCGGGGTGAATTCCTGTTCGTCACCGGCCATTCCGGCGCCGGCAAAAGCACGTTGCTGCGCCTGCTGCTGGCCATGGAACGACCAACCAGCGGCAAACTGCTGCTGGCTGGTCAGGATCTGGGGCAGATCAGCAATGCGCAGATTCCCTTCCTGCGCCGACAGATTGGTGTGGTGTTCCAGAATCACCAGCTATTGTTCGACCGTACCGTGTTCAACAACGTCGCGTTGCCGCTGCAGATCCTTGGCTTGTCCAAAGCTGAAGTGGCCAAACGCGTCGACTCGGCGCTTGAGCGAGTGGCCTTGTCGGATAAAGCTGAGTTGTATCCCGGTGACCTGTCCACTGGCCAGCAACAACGTGTCGGTATTGCTCGTGCCATCGTTCACCGCCCAGCCTTGCTGCTGGCCGATGAACCGACCGGTAACCTCGACCCACGTCTAGCCGCAGAGATCATGGGTGTTTTCGAAGATATCAACCGCTTGGGCACCAGCGTGCTGATTGCCAGTCACGACCTGGCACTGATCGCGCGCATGCGCCATCGCATGCTGACCCTGCAGCGCGGCCGCTTGATCGGCGACGGGGAGGCCGGGCAATGAGTGCGACACGCAGTCCCAAGGTTTCCGAGCGAGTAGCGCCCAAAGCCGCTGATCCTGCGCCGGAAAAGAACAAACGCAGCAGTCATGATGACGACGGTCCGGATTTTCGCACCTTGTTGCATGCCTGGCTGGAAAGCCACCGTTCGAGCCTGCTCGACAGCTTGCGCCGTCTGGGCAAGCAGCCGATCGGCAGTTTTTTCACCTGTTTGGTGATGGCCGTGGCGCTGAGTTTGCCGATGGGCCTGTCGTTGCTGCTGAGCAATGTAGAGCGTCTGGGTGGGTCCTGGCAGCGTGCAGCGCAGATTTCCCTGTACCTCAAGCTCGATGCCAGTAGCCGCGATGGTGAGGCCCTGCGCGAGCAGATAAAGGGCTTGCCGGGCGTTGCCGAGGCAGAGTACGTCAGTCGCGAGCAGGCCCTGGAAGAGTTCCAGCAACAGTCCGGGTTGGGGGATGCCCTGCGCGAGCTGCCAGAGAATCCATTGCCCGGTGTGGTCGTGGTAACCCCGGCAGAGGTTGACAAGCCGGCCCTCGAAGCCTTGCGCCAGCGCCTTGCGGAGCTGCCAAAGGTGGATGTGGCGCAGCTTGATCTGGTCTGGGTCGAGCGCCTGGCGGCGATTCTCAAGCTGGGTGATCGCTTTGTCTTCGGGTTGACCGTTTTGCTGGTTTCGGCGCTGCTTTTGGTAATTGGTAACACAATTCGCCTGCACATCGAGAACCGCCGTACCGAGATTGAAGTGATCAAGCTGGTGGGTGGCACCGACAGCTATGTGCGTCGGCCTTTCCTGTACATGGGCGCCTTGTACGGCCTGGGTGCGGGGGTATTGGCCTGGGGCGTGCTGGCGTTTGGCCTGAATTGGTTGAACGATGCGGTAATCGGGCTCTCTGGGCTGTACGGCAGTGATTTCTCCTTAGCCGGGGTTCCACCTGCCGATGGTCTGTCGCTCTTGCTTGGAGCGGTACTGTTAGGGTATATCGGTGCTTGGATTGCGGTCGCCCGCCACCTGAGCGAGCTTGCACCGCGATAGTGTCTTTTTGCTTGTATTGACTCTTTTCATTTTTAGGGAACTTGTTTCGTGGTTCCCGGTCAATGTTGGCAGTGCCTGCGGGCACGAGTTTAGTGAGTCGGAGGTTTTTTCGTATGACCACTTCGTTGCAACCTGCCTATGCCCTGGTTCCCGGCGCAAACCTGGAAGCCTATGTGCACACGGTCAACAGCATTCCATTGCTGACGCCGGAGCAGGAGCGTGAACTGGCCGAGAGTCTCTACTATGAGCAGAATCTTGAGGCAGCTCGGCAAATGGTGCTCGCCCACCTGCGGTTTGTCGTACATATCGCTCGTAGCTATTCCGGCTACGGGCTGGCCCAGGCCGACCTCATTCAGGAAGGCAATGTTGGCCTGATGAAAGCGGTCAAGCGTTTCAACCCGGAAATGGGTGTGCGTCTGGTGTCCTTTGCTGTGCACTGGATCAAGGCCGAGATTCACGAGTTCATCCTGCGTAACTGGCGCATCGTCAAGGTCGCTACCACCAAGGCTCAGCGCAAGCTGTTCTTCAACCTGCGCAGCCAGAAGAAGCGTCTGGCCTGGCTGAACAACGATGAAGTTCATCGTGTTGCCGAAAGCCTGGGGGTAGAGCCTCGTGAAGTGCGCGAGATGGAGAGTCGCCTGACCGGTCACGACATGGCTTTTGACCCAGCGGCCGAAGCCGACGACGACAGCGCGTTCCAGTCGCCGGCCAACTATCTGGAAGACCATCGTTACGACCCGGCGCTGCAGCTGGAAGATGCTGATTGGAGCGACAACTCCACCAGCAACCTGCACGAAGCCCTGCAGGGCCTGGACGACCGTAGCCGTGACATCCTCTACCAGCGCTGGCTGGCCGAGGAAAAGGCCACGCTTCATGACCTGGCTGAGAAATACAGCGTATCCGCTGAGCGGATTCGTCAGCTGGAGAAGAATGCGATGAACAAGGTGAAAGCCTTGATCGCAATCTGAATCGCGAAACGGCAATAAACAAAAGGCCCCGACTTGTCGGGGCTTTTTTATGGTGCCAGCTCTTTCAGGCGCCAGCGCAGGTCTATAATCGCGCCACGCTGGCCCCGCCACTTTTTCCGTCACCCATATCGAGACTGTTATGACCATTTCCTTGTATGCCGCTTCTGTTCCTGTTTTCAAGCAAATGCTCAACGCCTTGAGTGAGGTTCTGAACAAGGCCGAAGCTCACGCTACGGCGAAAAACATTGATCCGAGTATCTTTCTGCAGGCTCGCCTGTATCCGGATATGTTTCCACTGGTTCGCCAGGTGCAGATCGCTGTTGATTTCGCCAAGGGTGTATCGGCGCGCTTGGCAGAGGTCGAGTTGCCAAAATACGAAGACAGCGAAACCACCTTTGCTGAACTGCAAGCGCTGATCAGTAAGGTTCTGGCTTTCCTGGATGGCGTTGCGCCGGCACAGATCGATGGCAAGGAAGGCATCGAAATCGTCACCCGTCCGGGCACGCCGAAAGAGAAGCGCTTCAGTGGTCAGGCCTATTTGCTGACCTACGGTCTGCCGCAGTTCTTCTTCCACGTCACCACCACTTACGCAATCCTGCGTCACAATGGTGTGGAAGTGGGCAAGCGTGACTACATGGGCGCGTTCTAAGGCGATTACCCAGTAATCAGCAAACAATAAAAACCCGGCAACGTCTTCGCTTTGCCGGGTTTTTTATTGATGCCAGGGCGCCTTGCGCGGGCTTTCCAACTGCGCCAGATAGCCACTGCCACCCAACTGACGCATCTGCTGACGTATCCAGCCGGCACGCCGTGCCACGTAACTGCTGGGGCGGCTGGCGCTCCAGTTCAGCGGGCTAGGCAGCACGGCGGCCAGCAGGCTGGCCTGTTGACGGCTCAGGCGGCTGGCATCGACACCGAAATGATGCTGCGCGGCGGCTTGTGCACCAAACACGCCTTCGCCCCATTCGGCACTGTTGAGGTAGACCTCAAGTATCCGTTCCTTGGACCACAGCAACTCAATCAGCGCAGTAAACCAGGCTTCCAAGCCCTTGCGCAGCCAGCTACGGCCCGACCAGAGAAACTGATTCTTGGCCACTTGCTGGCTCAGGGTACTGGCACCGCGAATGCTGCCACCGCGTTCGTTATGGGCCAGAGCGGCCTGGATGGCGATGAAGTCGAAGCCCCAATGATTAGCGAATTTCTGGTCTTCGCCGGCAATCACTGCGACCTTGAGCTCATCGGAGATACGTTCCCACGGCTCCCAGTCGCGCTGCAGGTCAATTGGCTGGCCGTTGAACCAGGATTCGACCTTGCGTTCGACCATCAGCGCCGTGCCCGGCGGCGGTACCCAGCGCAGTACCAGCACCAGCAAGGCGCTGCCAGCGGCGAACCAGAGCAGGGCGCGGGTAAGACGGCGGATAATGGACGACAACATAGAGATGGCTTGGCCGAACCGAATGAGCGGGCCATTATACAGACCCTGTGATGACTAGGAGTCGCCTCATGTTGCGTAGTTTGCTCTTGCTCGCTGCCTTTTTCGGGTTCACCGGCGTTGCGCTCGGAGCCTTTGCCGCGCACGGCCTCAAAGGCCGCCTGAGCAGCGAATACCTGGCAATCTTTCATACCGCGGTAACCTATCAACTGGTCCACGCCCTGGCCTTGCTCGGCGTTGCGGTGCTGGCCACGCAGTTGCCTGGCCGTTTGGTAGCATGGTCGGGGGGCTTGTTCGCCGTGGGGATCGTGCTGTTCTCCGGCAGCCTGTACTTGTTGACCCTCAGTGGCATTGGCAAACTGGGCATGATCACTCCAATCGGTGGCCTGGCCTTCCTCGGCGGCTGGCTGTGTCTGGGGCTTGCCGCCTGGCGTCTGGGTTGACTCGGCGGTCCGAATCGAGACGAATGGCGATGCTTGGCCTTGGTCGCAGCACCTGATCGGGGCTAGAATGCGGGCCCCTAAAAATAATGGTGGCCGTGCGCATGCGCATTCAATTGAACGGTGAACCCTTCGAATTGCCCGATGGCGAAAGCGTCGAGGCCCTGCTGACCCGCCTGGACCTTGTCGGGCGCCGTGTCGCGGTAGAGCTCAACCTGGATATCGTGCCACGTAGCCAGCACGCAGCGACGGCGCTGTGTGAAGGCGATCAGGTCGAAGTCGTGCATGCCATCGGCGGCGGCTAGAGCCCCAGGATTACCGTGCAAGTCCCTCAACCTTTCAGAGGATTTCCGATGAGCAACCTTCGCAGCGACAAGCCTTTCACTCTGGCCGGCCGTACTTTCCAGTCGCGCCTGCTGGTCGGCACTGGCAAATACCGTGACCTTGAAGAAACCCGCCTGGCCATCGAAGCCTCGGGTGCCGAGATCGTCACTGTTGCCGTGCGTCGTACCAACATCGGCCAGAACCCGGGCGAACCGAACCTGCTCGATGTGCTGCCGCCGGATCGCTACACCATCCTGCCGAACACCGCTGGTTGCTATGACGCCGTTGAAGCGGTGCGAACTTGCCGTCTGGCCCGTGAGCTGCTCGATGGCCACAACCTGGTCAAGCTGGAAGTGCTGGCCGACCAGAAAACCCTGTTCCCCAACGTGATCGAAACTCTCAAGGCCGCCGAAGTGCTGGTCAAGGACGGTTTCGACGTGATGGTCTACACCAGTGATGATCCGATCATTGCCCGTCAGCTGGCCGAAGCCGGTTGTATCGCAGTGATGCCGCTGGCTGGCCTGATTGGTACTGGCCTGGGTATCTGCAACCCTTACAACCTGCAGATCATCCTCGAAGAATCGAAAGTGCCGGTACTGGTCGACGCGGGTGTCGGTACCGCTTCGGATGCCACCATCGCCATGGAAATGGGCTGTGAAGCGGTGCTGATGAACTCGGCAATCGCCAACGCCCAGCAGCCGATCATGATGGCTGAAGCCATGAAACACGCCATCGTTGCCGGCCGTCTGGCCTACCTCGCCGGGCGTATGCCGAAAAAACTCTATGCCAGCGCCTCGTCGCCGCTGGATGGTCTGATCAAGTAAGAGCCCCTGATGACTGAATCGCAAGAAACGCCGATCTCCACCGAAGGCGAAGAGCGCCAACACCGCCGCATCAAGAGTTTCGTGATGCGCGCCGGGCGCATGACCGAAGGCCAGCAACGTGGTCTGGAGCAGGGTGGCCCGCTGTTCATTCTGCCGCTGGCCGATAGCCCGGTGGACTACGACCAGGTCTTCGGCCGCTCGGCGCCGCGCACCCTGGAGATCGGTTTCGGCATGGGCCATTCCCTGCTGGAAATGGCAGCTGCCGCGCCGGAGCAGGACTTCATCGGTGTTGAAGTACACCGTCCGGGTGTTGGTGCGCTGCTCAATGGCGTGCTTACCCAGAGCCTGAAGAACCTGCGGGTGTACGACTGCGATGCCATCGAAGTGCTGAACAAGTGTGTGGCGGACAATAGCCTAGATCGGCTGATGCTGTTCTTCCCCGATCCCTGGCACAAGAGCCGTCACCACAAGCGTCGGATCGTGCAGCCTGAGTTTGCTGAGCTGGTGCGTAGCAAGCTCAAGGTTGGTGGCGTATTCCATATGGCTACCGATTGGGAACCCTATGCCGAATACATGCTGGAAGTGATGAATGTCGCCCCGGGTTATCGCAATCTGGCGGCTGACGGCAAATGCGTGGAGCGTCCGGCCGAGCGCCCGATCACCAAGTTCGAGCGCCGCGGCGAGCGGCTTGGGCACGGTGTTTGGGATTTGAAGTTCGAAAAGCTGGCGTAAACCTCGCGACCGCTTTGTGCTCGATCGCTGGCAAGGCCGGCTCCTACGTAGGAGCCGGCCTTGCCAGCGATGGGCTGCGAAGCAGCCCTGAAAGCGCGCTATTTTTCAGCGACGATCCGCAACCACGCCAATCAACACCAGCACAATCAGCAACACCGGCGCCAACGCATAGTTGTTGAACTGCGCCAGGCCTTTCACCACCCACGGCGTGGCGTAGATCAGCGCCGCACCACTGCCGATCATCACCAGCAGCGCCATGAACGGTACGCGCAAGGCGCCTGCCAGGCCGCCCAGGCGTTGTTCTACCCAGCCTTTGATGTCGGTGCCGAACAGCACCAGTAAGCAGCCCACGAGCGCCAGTGCGATCTCCGACAGGTTGCTGCGACTCCAGCGAGAAACGGTCGAAAGCAGGTCGAGTACCAAGTCCATTCGAAATCCTTAGGTCAAGAAATACTGCAGCAGGTCGTTGAGGAACAACTGGCCTCGCGGGGTAGCGACCAGTCGCGTCGTTTCGACCTGCAAAAGGCCCTTTTGTTCGGCTTCACGCCGTGCCGCTGTGAGCTGATCCAGCGGCAATCCAGTGCGTTGGCTGAACAGTTCGGCATCCACGCCCTGAGTCAGGCGCAGGGCATTCATCAGGAACTCGAACGGTAGCTCATCCAATGGCAGCAGCTTTTCGCCCGCCTTGAAGGCCTTGGCCGGGTTCAGGTAGTCCTTGGGCAGACGCGTCTTCCAGGTACGCAGGATGCGTCCGTCCGGATGGCTGAGTTTGCCATGTGCACCGGCGCCGATACCGATAAAGTCGCCAAAGCTCCAGTAGTTGAGGTTGTGCCGTGCAGCACGACCAGGCTGAGCGTAGGCAGAGACTTCGTATTGGCTATAGCCATGGCTGGCCATCAGGGCTTGGCCGGCTTCCTGGATGTCCCAGAGGATGTCGTCTTCAGGCAGTAGCGGCGGTTGGTTCCAGAAGACCGTGTTCGGTTCCAGGGTCAACTGGTACCAGGACAAGTGTGTGGGGTTCAGGGCAATCGCCTGGCGCAGGTCGCCGAGGGCATCATCCAGGGACTGATCAGGCAGGCCATGCATCAGGTCCAGGTTGAAGTTGTCGAAGCCGGCATTGCGCGCCATGTCGGCGGCGCGAATGGCTTCGTCACCATTGTGGATGCGGCCCAGGGCCTCAAGTTTGGCTTGCTGGAAGCTCTGGATGCCGATCGACAGGCGATTGATACCCAGTTGCCGGTAGGCCTTGAACTTCTCCTGCTCGAAGGTACCAGGGTTGGCTTCCAGGGTAATTTCGATATCGCTGGCAAACGGGATGCGCTGCTCAACACCCACCAGTAGGCGGCCCAGTGCACGAGCACTGAACAGGCTTGGTGTACCACCACCGAAGAAAATCGAGCTGATCGGTCGGCCATAGACCGCGCCTAACTCCTGCTCAAGATCAGCCAGCAAGGCGTCGACATAGGCCTCTTCCGGCAGCTCAGGCGTGGCGGCGTGGGAGTTGAAGTCGCAGTACGGGCATTTGCGTACGCACCAGGGGATATGGATGTACAGCGCCAGGGGCGGCAGCTGTGACAAGGCCGCCCGCGGTGCTTGGGAAGTAAAACCAGCCTCGCCCAGGTGCAGTGGCTGTGCCGGCGAACGATCGGTCATGCCAGGCCCAGACGTTGACGCAGCAGGCTCATGGCACGGGCACGGTGGCTGATCTGGTTCTTGTCGGCAGGGCTCAACTCGGCGCTCGAGCAATTCCGCTCAGGCACCCAGAACAGCGGGTCGTAGCCAAAACCGTGTTCGCCGCTGGCTTCGGTAAGGATACGGCCGTGCCACAGGCCTTCACAGAGGATCGGCAGCGGGTCATCAGCGTGGCGCACCAGCGCCAACACACAGACGAACTGCGCGCCGCGCTCAGCTTCGGGAACGTCCTTGAGGACCTCCAGCAGCTTGGCATTGTTGGCGGCATCGCCCTTGCCATCGGCGTAGCGCGCCGAGTAGATGCCTGGCGCGCCGCCGAGAAAGTCCACGGCCAGACCCGAATCATCAGCCAGCGCTGGCAGGCCGGAAATGCGTGCAGCATTGCGCGCCTTGAGGATAGCGTTCTCGACAAACGACAAACCGGTTTCTTCCGGCTCGACGCTGCTGAATTCACCAATCGAGCGCAGTTGCACGGTATCACCGAGCATAGCCTGCAGCTCTTTGAGTTTGCCGGCGTTGTGGCTGGCCAATACGAGTTGTGGAAAAGTCATTAGTCGCCTGGGAAAAGCTCTTGGTTGAAACTGATGGTTTCGGACTTGCCGTCAATTCCAACGTTGATGGTAAAGGTGCGGGTTTCCTGTTGCTCCACAGGGAACTGGGCGATGTAGTAGATCGCCCCTTGTTCGTTGATCTGCTTGAACTTCAGGGGGATCGAAGCACTGGTCAGGTCTTTAACGTTGCCGCTGACCTGGGTGACCACCGGCTTGCCGGCCTTGATCACCGACACATTGATGACGCCCTGGTTCTTGCTGCGCACCAGTTCGGCGGCCTTGGCGGTATCCGGCTGCAGAAAGGTTGAGATGAAGGTGCTGTAGTGCACCGTCGTATCACCGAAAACTTCCTTGCGTTCGCCCTTGATGGCGTCGGCAGCGACTGCCGTTGCGCTCAGGCAGGCGACCAGTAAAAAACTCAACAAGCGGCGCATGATCGTTCTCCTCCAGTGTGCGGATTAAACCGCGACCTTGTGTTCGGTAAGGCCGGGGCTGCTAACACGATAAATGCCGATCTCCCCTAGAAGATTAGGCCATAGCTTGCTCGCCCACCCGTGACGGTGCAAATGGTCGACGGCCAGACGGTCGAGAACCTGCGCGCGACGTTCGCTACACAGCGCCTCGAAGTCTTCAAAGGTGCAGAAGTGGATGTTCGGCGTGTTGTACCAGGTATACGGCATGAAGTCCGAAACCGGCATGCGACCTTTGGTCGCCAGGTACCAACGGCAGCGCCAGTGACCGAAGTTGGGGAAGGTGATGATGCACTGGCGACCGACACGGAGCATTTCGTCGAGGATCCGGTCCGGGTACTCCACGGCCTGCAGGGCCTGGGTCATGACCACCACGTCGAAGCTGTTGCTGGCGAAATTACCCAGGCCCTTGTCCAGGTCCTGCTCGATGACGTTGACACCCTTGGCCACGCATTGGGCAATGTTCTCAGGGTCGATTTCCAGGCCATAACCGGCAACTTGCTTGTTGTCACGCAGCGATGCCAGCAGTTCACCGGTACCGCAACCGAGGTCGAGCACCCGGCTGCCGGCGGGGATCCAGTCTTGGATGATTTCCAGGTCGGCTCTCATAAGGTCCTCAGCAGACGATGCGGTTCATGTAGTTCGTGAATCCCGTGATGTAACGCGGGGTCGGGATCAGGAAGGCATCGTGGCCGTAGGGCGAGTCGATATCCAGGTAACAAACGTTCTTGCGCGCGGCAATCAGGGCGTCGACGATCTCCCGCGAACGCGCTGGCGAGAAGCGCCAGTCGGTGGTGAACGACATCACGCAGTAATCCGCGCTGACATTGGCCAGGGTCTTGGCCAGGTCGCCACCGTGGGCGGCGGCCGGGTCGAAGTAGTCCAGCGCTTTGGTCATCAACAGGTAGGTGTTGGCATCAAAGCGCCCGGAGAACTCTTCACCCTGGTAGCGCAGGTAGCTTTCGACCTGGAACTCGACGCTGTGGAAGTCGTAGTTGAGCTTGTCACTTTTCAGCTCGCGGCCGAATTTTTCGCCCATGGAGTCGTCGGACAGGTAGGTGATATGGCCGACCATGCGCGCCAGCATCAGGCCGCGCTTGGGGATCACGCCCTGGTCCTGGAACGAGCCGCCATGGAACTCCGGGTCGGTGAGGATGGCCTGGCGGGCCACTTCGTTGAAGGCGATGTTCTGTGCCGAAAGCTTGGGCGCCGAGGCGATGTCCAGGCAATGACGTACGCGATCGGGGTAGGTGATGGTCCATTGCAGGGCCTGCATGCCGCCCAAGCTGCCGCCGATGACCGCAGCCCACTGGCCGATACCTAGGCGGTCGGCCAGACGTGCCTGACTGTGCACCCAGTCTTCCACGGTCAGTACCGGGAAGTCGGCGCCGTAGGGTTTGCCGGTAAGCGGATTGACACTGCTGGGGCCGGTACTGCCGTTGCAACCGCCGAGGTTATTCAGGCTGACCACGAAGAAGCGATTGGTATCGATCGGCTTGCCCGGTCCGATGCAGCTGTCCCACCAGCCTGGCTTGCGGTCATCGGCGCTGTGGTAGCCCGCCGCATGATGGTGACCGGACAACGCATGGCAGATCAGCACAGCATTGCTGGCCGTGCTGTTGAGGGCGCCGTAGGTTTCGTAGATCAGTTCATAGCTGGCCAGCGAGCGCCCGCAAGCCAGAGCCAATGGCTCATTGAACTGTGCCAGTTGCGGTGTTACCAGACCGACCGAATCTTCGGGAAAGACAGTGGACATCGACCCTGCTCACGCTTAAATGAGGCGTAAGTCTAAAGACCACTGGGGTATGCAGCAAGCAATGTACCCGGGCCATTAACAGCATCGCCGGCGAGGTAGGCTCCCATTGTAGGAGCCGGCCTTGCCGGCGATGGTTACCGCGAGGTTTCGGATCAGACCAAAAGCCGCAGCATCTCTGGCATCCCGGTCATTGCCGCCAGATTGTTGATCACCAGCATATCGATCAGTTTCAGCGCCATGAACGCCAGGATCGGCGAGATATCCAGGCCGCCAAGGTTCGGTAGGATGCGTCGAAACGGCGCCAGGAACGGATCGCAGATCTGGTTGATCAGTTCAGCACCTGGGTTGTGGCTGCCCGGGGCAACCCAGGAGAGGATCACGCTGATGATCAGGGCAAAGAAGAAAATCTTCAGGAACAGCGCAGTCACGCCGATAATCGACCAGACCAGCAACTGCAGCGGGTTGCCGGTAGTGCCATAGGCCAACAGCAGGGTCAGGCCCATGATCAGCAACTGGACAATGATCGCCAGTAGCAGCGACGACATATCCAGGCCGAACAGGCTCGGAATAATCCGGCGCATGGGTTTGAGCAGCGGCTGAGTTGCGCGCACGGCGAACTGGCTGAGCGGGTTGTAGAAGTCGGCGCGAACCAGCTGCAGGATGAAACGCAGCATGATGATCAGCAGGTAAAGGCTGCCCAGGGTTTGCAGGATGTAAATGGCAGCGGTGTTCAATCCGATCATGTTCGGCTCCTTAGTTGCCCAGTTGTTCGGCCATTTCGGCCGAGCGATGTGCGGCCGCGCCCAGCGCTTTTTCCACCAGCGCTTCGAATCCATCGGCCTGGAACGACGTGATCGCCGCTTCAGTAGTGCCGGCAGGGGAGGTGACACGGCGACGCAGTTCAGCGGCGTCAACATCGCTGTTGACGGCCATGTGAGCCGCACCGAGGGCGGTTTGCAGAGTCAGTTTGGCGGCGGTTTCCCGTGGCAGGCCCAGTTTCTCACCCGCAGCGGTCATGGCTTCGATCAACAGGAAGAAATACGCCGGGCCACTGCCGGAGACGGCGGTGACAGCGTCGAGCTGTTGCTCGTTGTCCAGCCACAGGGCAATGCCTACGGCCGACAGCAGTTGTTCGGCCTGTTGGCGCTGTGCGCCAGAGACCTCAGCAGTGGCGTACAAGCCGCTGACACCTTGGCGCAGCAGCGCGGGGGTATTGGGCATGCAGCGCACGATGGGTTGTGCGCCAAGCCATTTGTTCATACTCGCACAGGTGATCCCGGCGGCGATCGAGACCACCAGTTGTTCAGGCGTGAGGTTCGGCTTGAGTGCTTCGCACACCGCCTTCATGGCCTGAGGCTTGACCGCCAGTACAACAACGTCGGCGCCTTCGATGGCTTGGGCGTTGTCGGCGAACAGTTCAATCCCATGCTCAGCGTGGATTTTTGCCCGTTGTTCGGCACCCGGGTCGCTGGCGCGGATCTGCGCGGCGTCCAGGCCCTGGGCGCGCAGGCCGCCGATCAGGCTGGCAGCCATGTTGCCGGCGCCGATAAAGGCAATACGAGTCTTGCTCATGTCAGGTCCTTTAGGGGGAAAGTTGAAAATGGCATAGGTCAGGGCTGGCCGTAGTCACGTGCGCCGAACAGCGCAGTACCGATACGGACCCAGGTTGCGCCCTGGGCAATGGCTGCTTCCAGGTCGTGGCTCATGCCCATGGAAAGGGTGTCCAGGCCCAGGCCGAGACTGTCTTGCAATTGGCGAACCTGGGCAAAAGCGGCCTGTTGCGCGGCACGATCATCGGTCGGCTCGGGAATCGCCATCAGTCCGCGCAGCTTCAGCCGGGGCAGCGCGGCGATGGCCGTGGCCAGCGCGGGTAGCTCTGCAGGCGTGCAGCCGGACTTGCTGGCCTCGCCACTGACGTTCACCTGCAGGCAGATGTTCAGTGGTTCGCGGCCCTCAGGTCGTTGCTCGGACAGGCGTTGGGCGATTTTCAGGCGGTCCACGGAATGTACCCAGTCAAAATGTTCGGCAATTGCACGAGTCTTGTTCGACTGAATGGGGCCGATGAAGTGCCAGGTCAAGGGCAGGTCGGTCAATTCGCCCTGTTTGTTCAGGGCTTCCTGCAGGTAGTTCTCACCGACATCGCGCACCCCGGCGGCGAAGGCTTCGCGCACGGCAGCGGCGGGTTTGGTCTTGCTCACGGCCAGCAACTGGACGGCCGAGGGCTCGCGCCCGACGGCCAGCGCGGCGGCACGGATACGTGTGGCGAGCGTGAAAAGGTTGTCTGCTATGGTGGACATTGATCGATGCCAGCGGCTCTTTGGGTCTGCGGCATTCTACCTGCTTGGAAGCCTTTGGGGAGTCTCATGGATGTGACTGAACTGCTGGCCCTGGCAATAAGGGAAGGGGCTTCGGACCTGCACTTGGCTACCGATGAAGTACCGGCAATTCGCCTGGACGGACGCATTCGCCGCCTGCAGCTGCCGATATTGAGCGTCGAGCAAGTGCAAAACATTCTCGCGCAACTTATGTCCGAGGGGCAGAAAGAGGATTTTGAAACACGCTTGGAGGTCGATTTTTCGCTGGCCGTGCCGGGCATTGGCCGTTTTCGCGTCAATGCCTTCAATCAACTGCGAGGTCCAGGGGCTGTGCTGCGAATAATTCCAGAGCAGGTCAGCAGCCTGGCCGAGCTGGGCCTGGGTGAGGTGTTTCGGCGGATTGCCGAGTTGCCCAGTGGCCTGGTGCTGGTCACTGGACCTACTGGGTCAGGCAAATCCACCACATTGGCGGCGCTGCTCGATCATCTGAACCGTGAGCGGCAGCTCCACATTCTGACCCTGGAAGATCCTATCGAATTTATCCACAGCCCAAAGCGCAGCTTGATCAGTCAGCGCGAGATGGGCAGGCACAGCCATGGCTTTGCCCAGGCTCTGCGCGCGGCGCTGCGCCAGGACCCGGATGTGATCATGCTCGGCGAGCTGCGCGACCAGGAAAGTATTCGCCTGGCCCTGAGCGCTGCTGAAACCGGGCATCTAGTGTTGGCGACTCTGCATACCGCATCGGCCGCCAAGACGATCGACCGTCTGGTGGATGTGTTTGCCGCCGAGGAGAAGCAATTGGTACGCGCCATGCTCAGTGAAGCGCTGCAGGCGGTGGTGGCCCAAGTGCTGGTCGAGCGAGTCGGAGGTGGCCGGGTGGCGGCCCATGAAATTCTGCTGGCCACGCCGGCGGTGCGCAATCTGATCCGCGAAGGCAAGGTTGCGCAGCTTCATTCGACGATACAAATGGGTGGGGCATTGGGTATGCAGACCCTGGAGAGTTGTCTGCAAGGCCTTTTAACGCGCGGGGAAATCAAGCCTGACTGCGCCCGTGAGCGGGCGCATGGCAGTATCTAGTGGGTGCTGGCCAGTGCCAGTTGCTGGCTTTTCGGCAGAACCCGCTTGGCGACGACATAACGGCTACGCCAGTAGGGCTTGTTCAGGGTGTCGATGCTGACCCGCTTACCGGTGCGTGGGGCGTGGATGAAGCGGTCATTGCCCAGGTAAATGGCAACATGATTGACTCGGCGGCTCTTGATGTTGAAGAAAATCAGATCGCCAGGCTTGAGGTCATTGCGGTCAACCTTTACCCCATGGCCCTGGGCCATGGCGTTGGAGGTGCGTGGCAAGTCGATTTCTTCAATGTCGTTGAAGGCATACTTGACCAGACCGCTGCAGTCGAAGCCTTTACTTGGGCTGCTACCGCCCCAACGGTAAGGGGTGCCGAGTACATTGACGGCACGGCTGAGCACATCGCTGCTTTGTTGCGGCGACATCGACGCGACCGGCAGGCTTGGCTTGCTCGAGCGGGTGCGGTGCTGGGCCTTGGTGCTGACGTTCTTGCTCGAACGCACAGCGGCGGAATGTGTGGTGTACCCGGAGAAACCGTTGGGTAACCGTTGCTCACGATTGGTGGCGTGGGCAGCCAGTGGCAATAATAGGCAAAGGGTCAGCCATGTCTTGAAAAAAGGACGCATAGGCAGGGCTCTTGGTTGGTTAGCGCGCAACTTTATAACAGCTTTTTGATCGCTTTTTGATCCGTTGGTCGCCTGCAACGGCCTTGAAAGTCGGCGCTATGGCCACAAAAAAAAGACCATCCAAAAGTGAAAGCAAGAAAAAACAAACGCTTACGTTTAGCGCCAGGGCAAAATGCCACACGTCGGCTGGTCACATGAAAGTCACATTTTTCCTTAGAAAATTTTCTGATAACCCTCAGAGGCTATGAATGAACAGTTATCAACAGGATGGGCAGCTGCATGACACTCACAGCAAAGTGATCGGTTATCTGCTGTGGATTTTCGGTTTCACCGGGGCGCACCGTTTTTATTACGGCAAGCCAGTCACCGGGACGATCTGGTTTTTTACCTTGGGGCTGCTGGGCATCGGCTGGCTGATCGACCTGTTCCTGATCCCGGCCATGGACCGCGAGGCTGACATGCGCTTTCACGCAGGCCCCCTGGATTACAGTCTGAGTTGGATCCTGCTGACCTTTTTGGGTGTATTTGGCGTGCACCGCATGTACCAGGGCAAATGGATCACCGGGATCATCTACCTGTTCACGGGCGGGTTGTTTCTGGTCGGGGTTTTGTATGACTTCTGGACGCTGAACACCCAGGTGTCGTTGGCCAACGCTCAGCGGCGTTAACAGCAGCGGCCTTGTCGGGGTCGACAAGGCCGCTGGCGAGATTACTGACGGGTCTGGCGCTGCTGCAGCAAGAGATTGCTGAAGCCGCTGCCGGCCAGTTGTTTCTGCGCTACGGTCAGCTGTTCGCGATTGCTGAACGGACCGACCAGTACCCGGTACCAGGTTTCTTCTTTGACCGTACCGGATTCCACCTTGACCGCTTGGCCGAGCAGGATGATCTGCGCCCGGACCTTGTCGGCATCCGCCTGTTTGCGGAACGAGCCAGCCTGCAGGAAGAACTGGGTCGTCGCCGCCGGTTTGATCACTGCTGGCGCCGGTGGTGGTGTTTGCCCCATCAAGGCGGCCTGAGCCCGTGCAGTATCGATCTTCGCCGCTTCTGCCGGTGTTACCGGCGGTTGTGCCGGTACCGGCGGGGTCTTCTCCGGTACTGCTTCTGGCGGCACGATCACTTCCGACTCGGGCAGCAAAGTATAGAAGTCGTACTTCGGCTTGACCGGCTGCTGCGGGCTTGGCGCGGTCTTGTTGGCTTCAGCGGCTTTCGCCGCTTTCTGCTGTTCAGGCTTGGTGCGCTTGACCTCTTCGTTACCCGGCTCGAGCTTCATCAGGAACACAACGAAAGCGCCGATGGTCAGGCCGATCGCCAGCCACATCCAGCCCGGAATCGGTTGCTTTGCAGGTGCCTGGTTGCGGCTGGCGCCGCGCTTGGGTGCAGGTTTTTTCTTGGCAGCCAACTTACATACGCTCCAGGGTTTCCAGGCCGAGCAGCTCCAGACCTTGCTTGAGGGTGCGACCAGTCAGGGCTGCCAGGCGCAGGCGGCTCTGCTGTTGTTCAGGGGTTTCTGCGCCCAGGATCGGGCAGTTCTCGTAGAAGCTGGAGAACAGGCCGGCCACGTCATACAGGTAGGCGCAGAGGACGTGCGGGGTGCCTTTCTCGGCGACGTTGTTCAGGATTTCACCGAACTGTGCCAGACGTGCAGCCAGGTCTTGCTCCTGGGCTGCCTGCAGCACGATTTGCCCGTCCACTTCATCAAAGCTTTTACCCAGCTTACGGAACACGCCGGCGACGCGGGTGTAGGCGTACAGCAGGTATGGCGCGGTGTTACCCTCGAAGTTGAGCATCAATTCGAAGTTGAAGCTGTAGTCGCTGGTCCGGTGCTTGGACAGGTCGGCGTATTTCACCGCGTCGATGCCCACCACTTGGCCGATAGCGCGCAGTTCGTCTTCGGCAAGCTCTGGGTTTTTCTCTTTGACCAAGGCGTAGGCGCGCTCTTTGGCTTCGGTGAGCAGGTCGATCAGCTTCACCGTGCCGCCGTCACGGGTCTTGAACGGGCGGCCATCAGCGCCGTTCATGGTGCCGAAGCCCATGTGTTCCATCTGCATCGGGTGGCCAACGAAGCCAGCCAGGCGAGCTACTTCGAACACCTGGTTGAAGTGCAGGGCCTGACGTTGGTCGACGAAATACAGGGCGCGATCAGCCTTGAGCACGTTACTGCGGTAGCGCACGGCGGCGAGGTCAGTGGTGGCGTACAGGTAGCCGCCATCGGCTTTCTGCACGATTACCGGCAATGGCTCGCCCTCGGCGGTCTTAAATTCGTCGAGGAACACACACTGAGCGCCCTTGCTTTCGACCAGCAGACCTTTGGCCTTGAGGTCGTTGATGACATTTTCGAGGTCATCGTTATAGGCGCTTTCGCCCATGACATCGGCCATGGTCAGCTTGACGTTAAGCAGCTCGTAGGTCTTCTGGCAGTGCGACAGCGAGATGTCCTTGAAGCGGGTCCACAGCTTCAGGCATTCCTCGTCGCCGGCTTGCAGCTTGACTACCAGGCCGCGGGCGCGGTCAGCGAACTCTTCGGATTCATCGAAGCGTTTTTTCGCCGCACGGTAGAAGTTCTCCAGGTCCGACAGCTCGTCGCTGGTAATCGGGTTTTCCTGCAGGTAAGCCATCAGCATACCGAACTGTGTGCCCCAGTCGCCGACATGGTTCTGACGAATCACGGTGTCGCCGAGGAACTCCAGGACGCGCGATACGGCGTCGCCGATGATGGTCGAGCGCAAGTGGCCAACGTGCATTTCTTTGGCCAGGTTAGGTGCCGACAGGTCGACCACTACCTTTTGCTGCGGGCCAGCCTTGGTAACGCCCAGTTTAGCGTCGGCCAGCGCGGCATCCAGACGAGCTGCCAGGGCTTGAGTGTTCTGGAAGAAGTTCAGGAAGCCCGGGCCGGCGATCTCGACCTTGCTCACCTGGTCGTCGGCAGGCAGCGCAGCGATGATCTTTTCCGCCAAGTCACGGGGTTTCATGCCGGCAGGCTTTGCCAGCATCATGGCGATGTTGCTGGCGAAGTCGCCGTGGGTTTTATCCCGGGCGTTTTCCACCTGGATCGCCGGCGTCAGCCCTTCAGGCAACACACCGTCGGTGACGAGTTGGGTGAGGGCTTGCTGGATTAGCTGGCGAATGGTGTCTTTCATGGGCTTCTCTTTCGACCGCAAGCGCGGCGGCGCTTCGATGCGCAGGTGGAAAAACTGGACATTATCCGTTGCCGGGACGTGGTTGCCAACCTTGCGGCCACAATTGCACTGAATTCCTGTAGGAGCCAGCCAGGCTGGCTGCTACAGATTCAATACAGGTCTACTGGGTCGACATCCAAAGACCAGCGCACCTGGCGCCCGGACGGCATCTGTTCCAACAGTAGCAACCAGGCGCTGATCAGTCGATGCAAAGGCGCCCGTGCATTGGCCTGGAGCAATAGTTGTGCACGAAAACGTCCCGCACGTCGTTCCATTGGTGCCGGAACAGGGCCGAGCAGCTCAATGCCTTGCAGGTTGTGATCGGCCAGCAACTGCTCGGCAGCACTGCAGGCTTCATCGAGGAAACTTTCGGCTTGCCCCGGTTTATGCGCTTCGGCTCGTAGCAGCGCCAAGTGGGCGAACGGTGGCAGGCCCGCGGCGCGTCGCTCGCTCAGGGCTTGCTCGGCAAAGGCGAAGTAACCCTGCTCGGTCAGTTGCACCAGCAGCGGGTGGTCGGCCAGATGGGTCTGGATGATCACCTTGCCAGGCTCCTCGGCCCGCCCGGCGCGCCCGGCAACTTGGACGATGAGCTGGGCCATGCGCTCACTGGCGCGGAAGTCGCCGGAGAATAAACCGCCATCGGCGTCGAGAATCGCCACCAGGGTTACCCGCGGAAAGTGGTGGCCCTTGGCAAGCATCTGCGTGCCGACCAGGATGCACGGCTGGCCGCGCTGGATGGTGGTGAACAGTTGGTTCATGGCGTCTTTGCGTGACGTGCTGTCGCGATCCACACGCAATACCGGGAAGTCAGGGAAGAGAATGCTCAGGCGTTCTTCCGCGCGTTCGGTGCCAGCACCTACCGGGCGCAGGTCGACCTTATTGCACTGCGGGCATTGGCGCGGCACACGTTCGTCATAGCCGCAGTGGTGGCAGCGCAGCTCATTGGAGCGTTGATGCACGGTCATGCGCGCATCGCAGCGCGGGCACTCGGACATCCAGCCACAATCATGGCACAGCAAGGTCGGGGCAAAGCCGCGGCGGTTGAGGAACACCAGCACTTGCTGACCGGCAGCCAGGGTTTGGCCGATGGCCTGTTGCATGGGGCCGCTGATGCCGCTGTCCAGTGGCCTGCTCTTTACGTCCAGGCGCAAGAAGCGCGGCTGCTGGGCGCCGCCGGCGCGTTGGGTGAGGTGTAACAAGCCGTAGCGGCCACTGTGGGCGTTGTGCAGGCTCTCAAGTGACGGCGTCGCCGACCCGAGCAGAATCGGGATGTTTTCCTGGCGCGCTCGTACCAGGGCCAGGTCGCGGGCATGGTAGCGCAGACCTTCTTGCTGTTTATAAGAGCCGTCATGCTCTTCATCGATGATGATCAAGCCGGGGTGCTTCATCGGTGTGAACAGCGCCGAGCGGGTGCCGATGATGATGTCTGCCTCGCCGTCGCGGGCAGCCAGCCAGGCGTCCAGGCGTTCGCGGTCGTTGACGGCCGAGTGCAGCAAGGCAATGCGGGCGTTGAAGCGCTGTTCGAAGCGCGCCAGGGTCTGTGGCCCGAGGTTGATTTCCGGGATCAGGATCAGTGCCTGCTTGCCCGCTTCAAGGGTTTCACGGATCAGTTGCAGGTACACCTCGGTCTTGCCGCTACCGGTGACTCCAGCCAGCAGGAAGGCATGGAAACTGTCAAACCCCGAGCGCACGGCATTGAAAGCGGCGGTTTGCTCATCGTTGAGCGGCAGCTCAGGCTGTGCCAGCCAATGTTCATGACGTTCCTGAGGTAGATGACGGCGCACTTCGACCTCGACCAGCTCCTTGGCCAGCAGCAGATCGAGGCTGTCCTTGCTCAGCATCAGTTTGCTCAGCAAGGTATGGGCAACGCCGTGGGGGTGCTGTGCCAGGGTCGCCAAGGCCTCCCGCTGGCGTGGTGCGCGGGCGATTCTTGGATCATCCAGGCGCGCACCGGGGGCAACCTGCCAAAAACGCTCCTGACGGGCCTCGGCCGGCTCGCCCTGGCGCAACAGCACCGGCAAGGCCCAGCTCAGGGTGTCGCCAAGGCTGTGCTGATAGTACTGGGCAGTCCATAGGCACAGTTTGAACAAGGCTGGGGGCAATGGCGAGACAGGGTCGAGCAAGGCAATTGCCGGCTTGAGCTTGTCGGCCGGTACTTCACTTTTGTCGCTGATCTCGATCAGGATGCCGATCATTTCTCGCCGCCCGAACGGTACGCGGATACGCATACCGGGGCTCAGCGCTTGGCGCGCCATGCTCGCCGGAGCCCTGTAGTCAAACAGTCGCCGCAAGGGCGAGGGCAGGGCAAGGCGCAGAATGACGTCGGACACGCGAAGAGTTCTCTGAAGGGGGTTGCAAGACCCGGCGAGCCTAGCAGACGACAGCCGGTGCAAGCGACAACTTGCGTTGAGAGCATGCTCTGGTATTATTCGCCGCCTAATTACGTGCGGTATTCAACAATGGTGTTGGGTGGCGGCACGCAGTCGAGGAAGTGACCATGAAGCCAGAAATTCACCCGAATTACGAAGTAATCGCAGTCACCTGCAGCTGCGGTAACAAGTTCGAAACTCGTTCGACCCTGTGCTCCCCGCTGGGTACTGACGTTTGCAACGAGTGCCACCCGTTCTACACCGGTAAGCAGAAGACTCTGGATACCGGCGGCCGCGTCAAGCGCTTCGAAGATCGCTTCGCAGCGTTCGGCAAGAAGTAAGATTGCGCATAGCTCGCCCTGCGGGCTTGGCAATGCTGCTGAAAAAGGCGTCCCTTGTGGGCGCCTTTTTTGTGGGCGTGATTTGCCAGGCGCAGGCATTGGCGTTCTGCCCGACCCCCGTCGATCCCCAGCGGGTCAGCGTGCGGCAGGTGGTCGATGGCGATACCTTGCGCCTGGACGATGGGCGCAGCGTTCGTCTGATCGGCATCAACGCCCCCGAGATTGGCCGCAAAGGTAGAACCAGCGAGCCCTTCGCCGAAGCCGCGCGTCAACGCCTGCAGGCGTTGGTCAAGGCCAGTCGTGGTGATGTCGGGCTGGTGCCGGGTGTCGAAGCCAAAGACAAGTACGGGCGCACCCTGGCGCACATCTATGGCCGCTCTGGCGACAATTTCGAAGCACAGCTGCTCAGTGAGGGTCTTGGTTACCGCGTAGCCGTGGCGCCGAATGTCAGTCTGACGGACTGTCAGCAGCAAGCTGAACGCGCCGCTCGTCAGTTGGATGCGGGCTTGTGGCGGCAAACACCCGTGATACCTGCGGCAAACGTGCGCAAATCCGGTTTTGCACTGATCAGCGGCAAAGTCATGGGTATCGACCGCAATCGCGGCGGAGTCTGGATCGAAATTGGCGATTCGCTGGTTGTTCAGGTGCCGGCACGCCTGCAGCGTAACTTCCCCTCTTCTTTCTTCGAAGGGCTTAAAGGGCAAACAGTCGAAGCCCGAGGCTGGGTGCTGGATCGTTCCCGCAAAGGCGGCCTGAAAGCCGGGCAGAAGCGCTGGTTGCTGCCATTGACCGATCCTTCGATGCTGGAACGGCAGTAAAGATAAAAAATTGTGGACATTTTTTTATTCGATTGTACACATTGAAACCCTTGCAGGCCGTGGCTCTTGGCGGAAAGTCGTAGGTTAAAGGCCTTGACACAAGTGACCGACCAGTCTTGTCGGCCCTTTGCTCTTTGCGTATCCTCGGCGGTCCGTCAGAACAGTAAATAGCGGAATGCCCACCATGTCAGATTTGAAAACTGCCGCTCTCGAATATCATGCTCAGCCTCGTCCGGGGAAACTGAGCGTCGAGCTCACCAAACCTACCGCGACTGCTCGCGACCTGGCGCTGGCCTACAGCCCTGGCGTGGCTGAGCCGGTGCGTGAAATTGGTCGCGACCCGGAGCTGGCCTACAAGTACACCGGCAAGGGCAATCTGGTAGCAGTCATTTCCGACGGCACCGCCATTCTTGGCCTGGGTAACCTTGGCCCACTGGCGTCCAAGCCAGTCATGGAAGGCAAGGGTGTTCTGTTCAAGCGTTTCGCTGGTATCGACGTTTTCGACATTGAAGTCGATTCCGAAAGCCCGCAAGCCTTCATCGACACCGTCAAACGCATCTCTATCACCTTCGGTGGTATCAACCTGGAAGACATCAAGGCACCTGAGTGCTTCGAGATCGAGCGCGCGCTGATCGAACAGTGTGACATCCCGGTATTCCACGATGACCAGCACGGCACCGCGATCGTGACCGCTGCCGGCATGATCAACGCCCTGGAAATCGCTGGCAAAACCCTGGCTGACGCCAAGATCGTCTGCCTGGGCGCTGGCGCTGCCGCCATTTCCTGCATGAAGCTGCTGGTGAGCATGGGTGCGAGCATCGAGAACATCTTCATGGTTGACCGTACTGGCGTGATCCACGCTGGCCGTGACGACTTGAATCAGTACAAAGCAGTCTTCGCCCACGCTACCGACAAGCGCACCCTGGCTGATGCCCTGGACGGCGCTGATGTGTTCGTCGGTCTGTCCGGCCCGAACCTGCTAAGCGCTGAAGGTCTGAAGTCGATGGCGCCAAACCCAATCGTCTTCGCCTGCTCCAACCCGGATCCGGAAATCGCTCCAGAACTGGCGCACGCTACCCGTAGCGATGTGATCATGGCCACCGGTCGTTCCGACTACCCGAACCAGGTCAACAACGTTCTGGGCTTCCCGTTCATCTTCCGTGGTGCCCTGGACGTTCGCGCCAAGCGCATCAACGAAGAGATGAAAATCGCTGCAGCCAATGCCCTGAAAGACCTGGCCAAGCTGCCAGTGCCGAAGGAAGTGTGCGCCGCCTACGGTGTTGATGCCTTGGAATTCGGTCGTGAGTACATCATTCCGAAGCCAATGGATGCACGTCTGATCACCGTCGTTTCCGATGCTGTGGCCAAGGCTGCGATCGAGACCGGTGTGGCAACCCTGCCATATCCGAAGAACTACCCGCTGAAAAGCGTGGATGACGTGTTCAACGGCTAAGCCGTTGTAGCGTTGTAATAAAAAGCCCCGGCTCGCGAGAGTCGGGGCTTTTTGTTGGGCGGCAATTGTGGGAACAGCTGTTGTAGGTGGGAGCAACTGTCTTCACCATGCTATTCGTCACCGCCATTCGGTACTGCCGCTTAGAACAGATCGATTGGCGCCGCTTCATCCGCTGGAAGTGGGCTGCCCGGGGCCGAGCCACCCAGCTCGTTCACCGAAGGCGGGGTGTCCTCAGCCTTGAATAGCTCAAAGTAAGCATTAGGCGTGCTCGGCGTTGCCGCCCGGCCGCTGACCGGGTCAATCCGCAGGCTGAGGATGCCTTCCGGCTCGGCGGGGGCGTGGTTGGGTTTGTCTTTGAGCGCGGCGCCCATGAAGCTCATCCAGATCGGCAGCGCCACCGTGCCACCGTACTCACGACGGCCCAGGGTTTCCGGTTGGTCGAAGCCACTCCAGACCGTGGTCACCAAGTCGGCGTTGTAGCCGGAGAACCAGGCATCCTTGGATTCGTTGGTGGTGCCGGTCTTGCCGGCCAGGTCAGTGCGGCCCAGGGCCAGGGCGCGCCGTCCGGTGCCACGCTTGATTACATCCTGGAGCATGCTGGTGAGGATGTAGGTGGTCCGGCCGTCGACGATACGCTCAGCCACCGCTGGCGGCTGAGCAATGCCGGGTTCGTTGCTGGCTGGTGTCGCAGCAGCTTCACCGGGCAGTTGGATGCTGATCGGGGTTTCCGGGGCGGCGATGCCAGCTTCGGTCTGTTCAGCTTGCGGCACCCGTGGCGGGTTGGCAGTGAACAGGGTTTCACCGTTGCGGCTTTCAATGCGCTCGATCAGGTACGGGGTGATCTTGTAACCACCGTTGGCGAAGGTGCTCCAACCCGTGGCGATTTCCATCGGCGTCAGTGTGGCGGTACCCAGGGCTAGAGACAGGTTCGGCGGCAGGTCCTGCTTGTTGAAGCCGAACTTGCTGATGTAGTCGATGGTCCGGCCGACACCCATGGCCTGCAGCAGGCGGATCGACACCAGGTTGCGCGACTTGTACAGCGCTTCGCGCATGCGGATCGGGCCAAGGAAAGTGTTGGTGTCGTTCTTCGGACGCCAGACCTTATCCAGGTACTCATCGACGAACACGATCGGTGCATCGTTAACCATGCTGGCGGCGGTGTAACCGCTGTCCAAAGCCGCGCTGTAGACGAATGGTTTGAAGCTTGAGCCCGGCTGACGCTTGGCCTGCATGGCGCGGTTGTAGTTGCTTTGTTCGAAGGAGAAGCCACCGACCAGGGCGCGGATGGCACCGGTGTTGGGGTCCAGCGAGACCAGTGCGCTTTGCGCCCCAGGCACCTGGCTAAATTTCAGGCTGCCGTCGTCCAGGCGCTGAACGCGAACCAGGTCACCGATCTTGGCGACGTCCGCAGGCTGTTGCGGGGCGCGGCCCAGGCTGTTGGTGTTGAGGAATGGGCGGGCCCATTTCATCGTTTCCCAGGCCACGGTTTCCAGCTTGTCGGCGCGTGTCAGCACCTGCAGGCCAGCCTTGTCGACCTGGGTGACAATCACAGGCTCCAGGCCGCCCAGTGGGCGCTGTTTGCTCAGTTCCTGCAGCCATTGTTCGTGAGTCTTGCCTGGGAAGCGTGCTTCCGGGCCGCGATAGCCGTGGCGCTCATCATAGGCGCTCAAGCCATCGAGAACGGCTTTGTTGGCGATTTCCTGCAGATCGCTTGGCACCGTGGTGGTGACTCGGAAACCTTCGGTGTAGGCATCGCTGCCATAACGACCAACCATTTCGGCACGGGCCATTTCGGCAATGTAAGGCGCGCGGACTTCAGGTGTCGGTACGTGGTAGCTGGCGTTGATCGGTTCGGCCAATGCGGCCTGGTAGCTGGCTTCGTCGATTTTGCCCAGCTTGTACATACGCCCGAGGATCCAGTCGCGGCGCTCTTTGGCGCGCACCGGGTTGGCCAGCGGGTTGAAGCGCGACGGCGCTTTGGGCAGGCCGGCAATCATCGCCATCTGGGCCAGGCTGATGTCGCGGATTGATTTGCCGTAGTAGACCTGTGCTGCGGCTTCGATGCCGTAAGCACGGTTGCCTAGATAGATTTTGTTGACGTACAGCTCGAGGATCTCGTCTTTGGTCAGCTCGCGTTCGATCTGCAAGGCCAGGAGGATTTCGTTGGTTTTGCGCGAGAAGCTGCGTTCGCTGCTGAGGAAGAAGTTCTTCGCCACCTGCATGGTGATGGTGCTGCCGCCGGTTTGAATGTGCCCGGACTTGAGCAATTGTGTTGCAGCACGCATCAAACTACTCGGATCGACCCCGTAGTGATTGGCGAAATTGTCGTCTTCGGCGGAGAGCAAAGCCTGGATGAAATGCGGTGGAATGTCGGCGAAACGGATGGGAGATCGGCGCATCTCACCAAACTCGGCGATCAGCTTTCCGTCACTGCTGTAGACCCGCAAAGGGATCTGCAACTGGATGCTTCTGAGGGCCTCTACCGAGGGCAAGCTGGGGCTAAGATACAGAAACGCGCCGCTCAGGCCGAGCAAGAGAGCGCAAATGACTGCGACGAAAGACCACCAGAAGAACTTCAGCAGGCGTATCAAGGCTTTTGGGCGTCCAGGTAAAAAGAGTGGGTTGCGCGCAGGGCCAGCGGACAAGGAAAAACGCTGGGCATTATAAGCATTTTTCGCACGGGCGCGTTATTGCTGCGCCCGTCAAGGAATCAGCCAGGTGTGACGGGGCCTGACCCCGGTTGACCTGTCGCGATCAAGGAAAAACCGATGCTTGGACGCTTGGGCAAGGATGCCGGTTCACTTCTGGGGGTAGAAATTACCCCTCCGTTCATCAGGCTGGTGCGCTTGCGCCAGCACCGAAGGCGCTACAGCGTGCAGGACTGGGCGCTTGAACCGTTGCCCGAGACAGCCATGCACAACGGCTGGATTACTGATCCCGAACAGGTCGGCGTTGCCTTGCGTCAAGCCGTTGGGCGCTGCGCCGGACGGTGTCGCCGCGCCGCCATCGCGTTGCCAGGTGCGCTGGTCATCGAGAAAGTGGTCACGGTCCCCGTTGGGCTAGACGACCAGGCTGTTGCCGAGCGCTTGATGTCCGACATCGGACAGTGGGTGCCCTTCGCCCTTGACGATGCGGCAATCGACTTCAAAGTCGTTGAGCCTGGGGTGCGCGACCCGCTCAACCAACAGGTTGTCGTTGCCGTGTGTCATCTGGCGATGTTGGACGTTCTCCAGGCCAGCCTGGAATTTGCAGGCTTGCACGCCTGCGTGGTCGAGCCCGACGCTCATGCCTTGCGCCGAGCAATGCAATCAGACGACGCGCAGGAGGGGGTGGTGGTGCAAGTTGAAGCCGAATCCTTGGTCATTCATGAGCAGGCTGCAGGCCCCATGCCGTTGCGTCGGGAAGTTTTTCTCGCAGGTCATGAAGATTTGGTGAAGTCGTTGGCGACGGCTGTGGATAACTATCTGTTGTCTCGCCCAGGGAGACCGTTGCCAAACCACTTGTTGCTCGTGGGAGGTGGTGTGGGAGACGAGTATTTGCCCAGGCAACTGCAGCAGCGCCTTGGGCTTGAAGTGCGCTTGGGCAACCCGTTCAGGGGCCTGTCGCTGACGCCTGGTTTGGAGTCTCGATCCTTACAGGCACAGGCTCCGTACCTGGCAATCGCCTGTGGACTGGCAATGCGCGAGGGGGATCGATGCCTGGGTTGAATCTGCTGCCGTGGCGTGAGCATCAGCATCAGGCTGCTACCCGGCGCTTGCTGGGGCTGTTGTTCGGCGTGGCGCTGATCGCCGTGTTGATCACCTGGGTAATCGACCAGTGGGGGCGGCAGGCGCAGTACCGTCAAACACTTGAAGTTGCTTTGGTCCGGCAGGCCATTGAGGGCTTTGACGATCAGTTGGCACTGATGGCGCAGCACGCACTGGAGCAACAACAGGTGCAGCAGCGGGTGCAGGCGTTGGCCTCCCTTCAGGACGGGCGATGGCACTTGGTTGAGCTTCTTGAGCAGCTTGAAGGCGCAGTACCACAGGGGGTGTATCTGACCGCGGTGAGCCGGGAAGGCCTGCAGCTACGTATCCAAGGGCTCGCTCAGTCGGGGACGCTGGTTGCGCAGTTGCTACGTAACCTTGCTTGTGGGCTCGGGGAGGCGACGATGCAGCAATTGAAAGCGGTGGATGAGGGCGAGGCATTCGAATTGAGTGTGGCCTTGAGGGGGAACCTTGAGCGGATGGAGTAAGGCTCGATGGCAACAGTTGGCGAGCGGTTCGCGCATCAGTCAGGGCATATTTTTGTTCTGCTGTCTGGGATTGCTGTTGGGACTGGCTTACTTCGTTCATCTGCGGGCGTTGTTCATGGACATCGAAAATGGCGCCGAGCAGTCGCAACGTTTGTATGTCGAGAAGCGAGACAAAGCGGCACAGGCACAAGCGCTTGCGGCCAGTGAGGCGCAATTGGCTGCGGCTTACCAGCACCTGGATGTGTCGCGTTGGCGCTTGGCTGCGGGAGGTCGGCTCGCGGATTTACTTGAAGATATTGCCCATCATGGGCAGGCAAGCGGGGTGTTGGTCGAGCAGTTGGAGCTGTTGCCGGAAGTTCTTCATGAGCAGCACATTGAATTGCCCATGCAGCTTCAGCTGCGCGGCACGTACCTGGCATTGGCGACTTTTGCTCACGGTTTGACGCAGTTGCCTCGGCTCATTGTCCTGAAGAATTTCGCCTTGTCGCCCGTGCTGGCGCTGGACCGGACTGGACTGCGTTTGCAGGTAAGGGTCAATGCTTACCGCAGCCGGGAGGCAAGTGGTGGCTCTGGCCTGCCGGGCCTTGAGCCAAGGTGGGCGCGGCCTTCGCCGAGCTTTTCGCGCAACCCGTTCGAGCCGCCGTCGCCGTTGCTGCACCGCCAATACCTGGAAACCTTGGCGCTCGATCAATTCGAGATGGTTGGCAGCCTTGCCCGTCAGCAGGTTCGTTTTGCTTTGCTGCAGGTGACGGGCATCGTCCACCGCCTGCAGGTGGGGGACCGTATTGGTCGCGATAACGGCCAAATCGTGAGCATTGAAGAACAGCAGGTGGAGGTCGCCGAGCGTATTTATGTCGTCGGCCAGGGTTGGGTCGAGCGGCGGCGAACGCTGAGCCTGAGGCTACCAGCAAGTGCGGGATAAAGGTGCGAACCAGGGAGGTCGCAAGTGAGGGCACGAATGAGCAAGGTGGTAATTGCCGCGCTATTTGCGCTGCAGGCTGCGTATCCGGTATCAGCCGGCACCGCGATGCAGGGCGAGCCGTTGTCGTTGAACTTTCAGGATGTCGAGGTGCGCTCGGTCTTACAGGTGTTGGCCGATTTTTCCGGGATCAACTTGGTGGCCAGTGATGCGGTGCAGGGTAGGGTCACCCTGCGATTGCAAGATGTGCCATGGCAGCAGGCATTGGACCTGGTGCTGCGCAGCAAAGGACTGGAGCAGCGTGTCGAGGGCAATGTTCTGCTGATTGCGCCTCTCGGCGAATTGGCGGGGCATGAGAAGCAGCTGCTGGAAAATCGTCAGCAGGTGGCTGGCCTGGCCCCTACTCACCGTGAGCTGCTACCGATCCACTATGCCCAGGCTAAGGACATCGCCGCCGTGTTCCAGTCACTGATGGATAACGATCCCTTCGACTCCGCTCAGGGTGCATTGAGTGTCGATGAGCGAACCAACACCTTGATCGCCCGCCAGACACCGGAACGACTGGAGGCGCTGCGTCAGTTGATCGCGCGTCTGGATGTGCCCGTGCGACAGGTAATGATCGAAGCACGGATTGTTGAGGCTAACGTTGATTACGAGCGAAGCCTGGGCGTGCGCTGGGGGGCAGAGGTGAATCTAGGGAGTGGTCTGGTGTTGGGCGGTGGCGACACCTTTGTCGACCTGGGTGCAGAGCGGGCCACCTCGGCAATTGGGCTGGGCCTGGTGCGCGATAACCTGTTGTTGGACCTGGAGCTCAGTGCCATGGAGAAATCCGGCAACGGTGAAATCATTTCCCAGCCCAAGGTAGTGACTGCCGACAAGGAAACCGCGCGGATCCTCAAGGGCACCGAAGTGCCCTATCAGGAAACCAGTGGCAGTGGCGCTACGTCGGTGACCTTCCGTGAAGCGTCGCTGTCGTTGGAGGTGACGCCGCAGATAACCCCGGACAACCGGGTGATCATGGCCGTCAAGGTCACCAAGGATGAACCGGACTACCTCAACGCCCTGGCCCAGGTGCCGCCGATCAGGAAGAACGAGGTAAACGCCAAGGTCCGCGTCAACGATGGCGAGACCATCGTGATTGGCGGCGTGTACTCAACGGTGCAAAGTAAAGTTATCGACAAGGTGCCATTTTTCGGCGATGTGCCGTATGTTGGGCGGCTGTTTCGTCGCGATGTTCTACAAGAGAAAAAATCCGAGCTGCTGGTCTTCCTGACTCCGCGTATCATGAGTGACCAGGCGATTGCTGTGAGTCGTTGATTCTGTGCGAAATTTGATACTTGTGGGGCCCATGGGTGCTGGTAAAAGCACCATCGGTCGCCTGTTAGCCAAAGAGCTGCGCCTGCCGTTCAAAGATTCCGACAAGGAAATTGAACTGCGTACTGGCGCCAATATCCCGTGGATCTTCGACAAGGAAGGCGAGCCGGGCTTTCGAGATCGTGAGCAGGCGATGATCGCCGAGCTGTGCGCTTTCGACGGCGTGGTCCTGGCCACCGGTGGAGGCGCGGTGATGCGCGATGCCAATCGCCAGGCCCTGCATGCCGGAGGGCGGGTAGTGTATCTGCACGCCTCGGTCGAACAGCAGGTCGGGCGTACCGCACGTGACCGCAACCGTCCGCTGCTGCGCACGGCCAATCCAGAAGCGACCTTGCGCGCCTTGCTGGAGGTTCGTGATCCGCTCTACCGCGAGATTGCAGACCTGGTTGTGGAAACCGACGAGCGGCCACCACGAATGGTCGTGCAGGATATTCTTGAGCGCTTGCAGAAGTTGCCGCCCCGTTAAGCCGGGATTATTCTCGGCGACCAGTCATGCCGTGACAGGGCACTCCGTTATCGCGCGGGTCGAGCCATCGATACCGCGCCTTGTTCATTGTGGGGACACATGCAGACACTAAAGGTCGAATTGGGCGAACGTAGCTACCCGATCTACATTGGCGAAGGCCTGCTGGATCAACCGGAACTGCTGGCGCCGCACATTGCCGGCCGGCAGGTTGCCATTGTGTCCAATGAGACTGTCGCCCCCCTCTACCTTGAGCGTCTGAGCCAGACCCTGGGGGCCTATTCGGTGCTGCCGGTGGTGTTGCCTGACGGCGAGGCGTTCAAGAACTGGGAAACCCTGCAGCTGATTTTCGACGCCTTGCTCAGCGCCCGCCACGATCGTCGTACCACGGTGGTCGCCTTGGGCGGCGGGGTGATCGGCGACATGGCCGGGTTTGCAGCAGCCTGTTACCAGCGCGGCGTGGATTTCATTCAGGTGCCGACTACCCTGTTGTCCCAGGTCGATTCGTCGGTGGGTGGTAAGACCGGCATCAACCACCCGCTGGGCAAGAACATGGTCGGTGCCTTCTATCAGCCTAACGCGGTGCTGATTGATACCCGCAGCCTTAACTCCTTGCCGCCGCGTGAACTTTCAGCAGGCCTTGCTGAAGTGATCAAGTACGGACTGATTTGTGACGAACCGTTCCTGGGATGGCTCGAAGCAAATATGAATGCGTTGCGCAGTCTGGATCAGGTTGCCCTGACCGAGGCCATTCGTCGTTCCTGTGCGGCCAAGGCCGCTGTTGTCGGCGCCGACGAGCGTGAGTCTGGCGTGCGCGCCACCCTCAACCTTGGGCATACCTTCGGTCACGCCATCGAAACCCACATGGGCTATGGTGTCTGGTTGCATGGTGAAGCCGTGGCGGCCGGTACGGTGATGGCACTGGAGATGTCCATGCGTCTGGGCTGGATCAGCCAGCAGGAACGGGATCGGGGCATTCGTCTGTTCCAGCGTGCCGGTCTGCCTGTGGTGCCGCCAGAAGAAATGACCCCTGAGCAGTTCATGGGGCACATGGCAGTAGATAAAAAGGTACTCGACGGTCGTCTGCGTCTGGTCCTGCTGAGCCGAATGGGCGAGGCAGTGGTCACCGACGACTATCCGAAAGAGATTCTTCAGGCCACGTTGGCCGCGGATTACCGCGCAATCGTGGCCCAGCTTTGAGGTTGATGGGAGTTCGATGACTAGTCTGCACGCCGACGAGGCCTTTCTCGGCCATTACCAGTTGAACCATGACCCCTTCGCTGCACGGGTGCCTGGTTTCAAATTCTTCCCGGCCCAACGCAAGCCAGTGCTTGGTCAACTGCACCATCTGGCGCGTTATAGCCAGCTGCTGCTGGTGGTGACCGGTCCGCAGGGCAGCGGCAAGACCTTGCTGCGCCAGGCCCTGGTGGCCAGTACTAACAAACAATCGGTGCAAAGCATCGTGGTTTCCGCCCGTGGTGCCAGCGATGCCGCTAGTGTCCTCGGCCAGGTGGCCCAAGCCTTGGGTGTGGCTCAGCCGGACGTCCCCGAGTTGCTGGCTCAGGTCGTGCAATTGGCACTGACTGGGCAAGAAGTCTATCTGTTGGTGGACGATGCGGAACAACTCGACGAGTCAGCACTCCAAGCCTTGCTGGAGCTGGCGGCGGGTACACCGGAAGGGCGTCCGCACGTCTTCCTGTTCGGCGAGCCGTCACTGATCGCTGGGCTGGAAGAGCTCAGTGCTGACCTGGAGCGTTTCCACGTCATCGAGCTTGCGCCCTACAGCGAAGAAGAAACCCGGGAATACCTCGAGCAGCGCCTGGAAGGTGCCGGGCGCGGTATTGAGGTGTTCACCAGTGAACAGATTGTCGATATTCACGAAAACTCGGATGGCTGGCCTGGTGCAATCAACCAGGTTGCCCGCGATACCTTGATCGAAGCCATGATTGCTAGCCGCACCACGGCCAAGCGACCATCAATGGGGTTCAATATGCCTAAGAAACATGTGCTGGCGTTGTCTGCTGTCGTTATCGTCGCTGTAGCCGCGGCCGTGCTGATGCCGAAGAAAGGCGACCAAGCGCCTAGCGCGCCTGCAGAGCAAGCGCAGTTGCCGTTGGGTCAAGGCCAGCCAGGTGATGCGCAGTCGAATAACGGTGGTCCAGCCATTGAATTTGCGGGCAACTCACAGCCTATGCCGTTGCCGCTGGTAGGCCAGTCGCAGCCAGTTATGCGTGGGCCGCTGGCCGAAGCAGCGGGCATGGGTGAGGGTGAGGAGGGTGGCCCGGCTGGTGACACCGCGCTGCAGCCGCCTACTGTTACCACCATTGCCCCGCCTGCTGGTGTTGCTGCTGGCCCTGCACCTACCCCAGCGCAGCCTGTGGCACCGGTTGCGCAGCCGGTTGCACCTGCTGTCAGTAAGCCGGTTGCGCCTGTGGCCAAGCCTGCACCTACTCAGGTTGCAACGGCCAAGCCTGCGCCAAAGCCTGCCGAAAAACCCGCTGCCAAGCCTGCTGCAGGCGGTAGCTGGTACGCCGGGCAAAAACCGGGCAACTATGTCGTGCAAATCCTCGGCACCAGCTCCGAAGCGTCTGCCCAGGCGTTCGTCAAAGCCCAGGGTGGCGACTATCGCTACTTCAAGAAAACCTTGCAGGGCAAGCCGCTGTACGTGATCACTTACGGCAGCTTCGCCAACCGTGATGCAGCGGTAGCTGCAATCAAAGCCTTGCCAGCCAAGGTCCAGGCTGGTAAACCTTGGCCACGTACCGTCGCCAGCGTCCAACAAGAACTGGCCGCGACCCGCTGAAAGAGCTGGGTGGCACTACCCCCGCCACCTGCTGAGCGACTCCTGATTTACGGTCAAGCCTGCTGCGTACTGCGCGGCAGGCTTTTCTGTCCCAGACTGCCGGCCACAAGCCCATCTTGCAGTCCAGGCTGAAACGCTTCAGACTCAAGCCATGCCGTACCACGGCGCACGCTTAAAAACATTCAAAAATGCGACATGGATTTACGATTTTTCGTCGTAAATTTGTGGGCTTCCCTGTCGCTGTGCAACAATGGCTCCCCTATTGCCCCCGCAAAGCTGGCATTCGTTCGGCGTGGATGGTAAGTGGTTGTACTAAAAAGAGATTTGCCTTGGTGAGAGGCGAACCTGGTGAGAAAGTGTCTATGAAAACAGGTCTGTACCATCCCGAAGAATTCAAGGATAACTGTGGTTTCGGCCTGATCGCCCATATGACGGGCGAACCCAGCCACCACCTTCTGCAAACAGCCATGCAGGCGTTGACTTGCATGACCCACCGCGGCGGCATCAACGCGGACGGCAAGACCGGTGACGGTTGTGGCCTGTTGATGCAAAAACCTGATCAGTTCCTGCGCGCCGTTGCCCTTGAGCAATTCGGCTGCGAGCTGGACAAGCAGTACGCGGTCGGCATGGTGTTCTTCAATCAGGACAACGCCAAAGCTGAAGCTGCACGCGAAAACATGAACCGCGAGATCCTCGCGGCTGGCCTGCAACTGGTGGGCTGGCGCAAGGTCCCGATCGATACCAGCGTCCTCGGCCGTCTGGCCCTGGAGCGCCTGCCACAGATCGAGCAGGTGTTCGTTGGCGGTGCAGGCCTGAGCGATCAGGAATTCGCCATCAAGCTGTTCAGCGCCCGTCGTCGCTCGTCCGTGGCCAACGCCGCCGACACCGACCACTACATCTGCAGCTTTTCGCACAAGACCATCATCTATAAAGGCCTGATGATGCCGGCGGACCTCGTCGCCTTCTATCCGGACCTCGGTGATGAGCGCCTGCAGACCGCCATTTGCGTATTCCACCAGCGTTTCTCCACCAATACCCTGCCGAAATGGCCGCTGGCACAGCCTTTCCGCTTCCTCGCCCACAACGGCGAAATCAACACCATTACCGGTAACCGCAACTGGGCCCAGGCCCGTCGCACCAAGTTCGCCAACGACCTGATTCCAGACCTGGAAGAGCTCGGCCCACTGGTCAACCGTGTAGGTTCCGACTCCTCGAGCATGGACAACATGCTTGAGCTGATGGTCACCGGTGGCATCGACCTGTTCCGCGGCGTGCGCATGATCATTCCGCCAGCGTGGCAGAACGTCGAGACCATGGACGCCGACCTGCGTGCCTTCTACGAATACAACTCCATGCACATGGAAGCGTGGGACGGCCCGGCTGGCGTGGTATTGACCGAGGGTCGTCACGCGGTCTGCCTGCTTGACCGTAACGGTCTGCGTCCAGCGCGCTGGGTCACCACCAAGAACGGCTATATCACCCTGGCGTCGGAAATCGGCGTGTGGGACTACAAGCCTGAAGATGTTATCGCCAAGGGTCGGGTAGGTCCGGGTCAGATCTTTGCCGTGGACACCGAAACCGGTCAGATCCTCGATACCGATGCCATCGACAACCGCCTCAAGTCGCGCCACCCGTACAAGCGCTGGTTGCGCCAGAACGCCCTGCGTATCCAGGCTGACCTGAGCGACGATCAAGGTGTGGCCAGCTACGACAGCGACCAGCTCAAGCAATACATGAAGATGTTCCAGGTCACCTTCGAAGAGCGTGACCAGGTGCTGCGCCCGCTGGGCGAGCAAGGCCAGGAAGCTGTGGGCTCGATGGGTGATGACACGCCGATGGCGATCCTGTCGCAGCGCGTACGCTCCACTTACGACTACTTCCGCCAGCAATTCGCGCAGGTCACCAACCCGCCGATCGACCCGCTGCGCGAAGCGATCGTGATGTCGCTGGAGATCTGCCTGGGTGCCGAGCGCAACATTTTCCAGGAGTCCCCTGAGCATGCCTCGCGGGTGATTCTCAGCTCGCCAGTGATCTCTCCAGCCAAGTGGCGCTCGTTGATGAACCTCGACCGCCCGGGCTTTGAGCGCCAGGTGATCGACCTCAACTATGAGCAAAGCATTGGCCTGGAAGCGGCCGTGCGCAACATCGCCGACCAGGCTGAAGAAGCTGTGCGTAGTGGCAAGACCCAATTGGTGCTGAGCGACCGTCACATTGCCCCTGGCAAACTGCCTGCGCACGCCTCCCTGGCCGTGGGCGCAGTGCATCACCGCCTGACCGAGCTGGGCCTGCGTTGCGACAGCAACATCCTGGTAGAGACAGCCACGGCCCGCGACCCGCACCACTATGCGGTGCTGATCGGTTTTGGTGCCTCGGCGGTCTACCCGTACCTGGCCTACGAAGTGCTGGCTGACCTGATCCGTACCGGTGAAGTGCTGGGCGATCTCGACGAGGTGTTCAAGTACTACCGTAAAGGCATCTCCAAGGGTTTGCTCAAGATCCTCTCGAAGATGGGCATCTCGACCGTCGGTTCCTACCGTGGTGCGCAACTGTTCGAAGCGGTCGGCCTGTCCGAGGAAGTGGTTGGACTGAGCTTCCGTGGCGTCGCCAGCCGCCTCAAGGGCGCGCGTTTTGTCGACATCGAGAGCGAGCAGAAGCTGCTCGCCGCCGAAGCCTGGAGCCCGCGCAAGCCGATCCAGCAGGGCGGCTTGCTGAAGTTCGTGCATGGCGGTGAATACCACGCCTACAACCCGGATGTAGTTAACACCCTGCAGGCCGCTGTGCAGCAGGGCGACTACGCCAAATTCAAGGAATACACCGCGCTGGTCGATACCCGCCCGGTCTCGATGATCCGCGACCTGCTCAAGGTCAAAGTCGCCGAGCAGCCGCTGGCGCTCGAAGAAGTCGAGCCGCTGGACGCCATCCTCAAGCGCTTCGACTCTGCGGGTATCTCCCTGGGTGCGCTGTCTCCCGAAGCGCATGAAGCCCTGGCCGAGGCGATGAACCGCCTGGGTGCGCGCTCCAACTCCGGTGAGGGTGGCGAAGACCCGGCGCGCTACGGCACTATTCGTAGCTCCAAAATCAAACAAGTGGCCACCGGTCGTTTCGGGGTCACCCCGGAATACCTGGTCAACGCTGAAGTGTTGCAGATCAAGGTTGCCCAAGGCGCCAAGCCGGGTGAGGGCGGCCAGCTGCCTGGCGGCAAGGTCAACGGCCTGATCGCCAAGCTGCGTTATGCCGTGCCGGGTGTAACCCTGATCTCGCCACCACCGCACCACGACATCTATTCGATCGAGGACCTGTCGCAGCTGATTTATGACCTCAAGCAAGTCAACCCGCAGGCGCTGGTCTCGGTCAAGCTGGTAGCGGAAGCGGGCGTCGGCACCATCGCCGCCGGTGTGGCCAAGGCCTACGCTGACCTGATCACCATCTCCGGCTACGACGGTGGTACTGGCGCCTCGCCGCTGACTTCGATCAAGTACGCCGGTGCACCGTGGGAACTGGGCCTGGCTGAAACCCACCAGACCCTGCGCGGCAACGACCTGCGCGGTAAGGTGCGGGTGCAGACCGACGGTGGCCTGAAAACCGGCCTGGACGTGATCAAGGCAGCCATCCTCGGCGCCGAAAGCTTCGGCTTCGGCACCGCCCCGATGATTGCTCTGGGTTGCAAATACCTGCGTATCTGCCACCTGAACAACTGCGCCACCGGTGTTGCCACGCAGAACGACAAGCTGCGCAAGGACCACTACATCGGCACCGTCGACATGGTGGTGAACTTCTTCACCTACGTTGCTGAAGAGACCCGTGAATGGCTGGCCAAGCTCGGTGTACGTAGCCTCGGCGAGCTGATCGGGCGCACTGATCTGCTGGAAATGCTCCCCGGCGAAACCGAGAAGCAAAAGCACCTCGACCTCAGCCCGCTGCTGGGCAGCCCGCACGTGCCGGCCGACAAGCCGCAGTTCTGTGAAGTTGACCGCAACCCGCCGTTCGATAAGGGCGTGCTGGCCGAGAAGATGGTCGACATGGCGCTGCCAGCCATTCGCGACCTGTCCGGTGCCGAGTTCGAGCTGGATATCTGCAACTGCGACCGTTCCATCGGCGCACGGATTTCCGGTGAAATCGCTCGCTTGCACGGCAACCAGGGCATGGCCAAGGCACCAATCACCTTCCGCTTCAAGGGTACCGCTGGCCAGAGCTTCGGCGTGTGGAACGCCGGTGGCCTGAACATGTACCTCGAAGGTGATGCCAACGACTACGTCGGCAAAGGCATGACCGGTGGCAAGCTGGTCATCGTGCCGCCTGCGGGCAGCCCGTTTGCTACCCAGCACAGCGCCATTGTCGGCAACACCTGCTTGTACGGCGCCACTGGCGGCAAGCTGTTCGCCGCGGGTACTGCGGGCGAGCGCTTTGCTGTACGTAACTCCGGTGCCCACGCGATTGTCGAGGGCACTGGCGATCACTGCTGTGAATACATGACCGGTGGCTTTGTCTGCGTACTGGGTAAGACCGGTTACAACTTCGGCTCAGGCATGACCGGCGGTTTCGCCTACGTGCTGGACATGGACAACAGCTTCGTCGACAAGCTCAACCATGAGCTGGTGGAAATCCAGCGCATCAGCGGCGAAGCGATGGAGGCGTACCGTAGCCACCTGTCGCGCGTTCTGGGCGAGTACGTTGAAGAAACCGGTAGCGAATGGGGCCGTGAGCTCTGGGAAAACCTGGACGACTACGTGCGTCGCTTCTGGCTGGTCAAGCCGAAGGCGGCAAACCTGAAGAACCTGTTGTCCAGCACCCGTGCCAACCCGCAGTGATATGCGCCTGAAGAGTTTGATGAGGTTTTGAACATGGCTGAACGTCTGAGTAATGACTTCCAGTTCATCGAGGTCGGGCGCAAGGATCCGAAGAAGAAACTGTTGCGTCAACGCAAAAAAGAGTTCGTGGAAATCTACGAACCCTTCAAACCCCAGCAGTCGGCCGAGCAGGCCCACCGCTGCCTGGGCTGTGGTAACCCGTACTGCGAGTGGAAGTGCCCGGTGCACAACTTCATCCCCAACTGGTTGAAGCTGGTTTCCGAAGGCAACATCCTTGCTGCGGCGGAGCTATCGCACCAGACCAACACCCTGCCGGAAGTCTGCGGCCGTGTGTGCCCACAGGATCGCCTGTGCGAGGGTGCTTGCACCCTCAACGACGGTTTTGGTGCGGTGACTATCGGTTCGGTGGAGAAGTACATCACTGACACCGCCTTCGCCATGGGATGGCGCCCGGACATGTCCAAGGTCAAACCGACCGGCAAACGGGTTGCCATTATCGGCGCGGGCCCGGCCGGTCTGGGGTGTGCCGATGTGCTGGTACGTGGCGGTGTGACCCCGGTGGTGTTCGACCGCAACCCGGAAATCGGCGGCCTGCTGACCTTCGGTATCCCTGAGTTCAAGCTGGAAAAGACCGTGCTGAGCAATCGTCGCGAAGTCTTCACCGGTATGGGGATCGAGTTCCGCCTCAACACTGAGGTGGGCAAGGACATCAGCATGGAACAACTGCTCGAAGAGTACGATGCAGTGTTCATGGGCATGGGTACCTACACTTACATGAAGGGCGGCTTCCCCGGTGAAGACCTGCCGGGCGTGCACGATGCCCTGGATTTTCTGGTGGCCAACGTCAACCGCAACCTGGGCTTTGAAAAGTCGCCGGATGATTTCGTCGACATGAAGGGCAAGAAGGTCGTGGTGCTTGGCGGCGGCGACACGGCGATGGACTGCAACCGCACCTCCATCCGCCAGGGCGCGAAGGCGGTGACCTGTGCCTATCGTCGTGACGAAGCGAACATGCCGGGCTCGCGCAAAGAGGTGAAGAACGCCAAGGAAGAAGGTGTGAAGTTCCTCTATAACCGCCAACCGATCGCGATTGTCGGTGAAGACAAGGTTGAAGGCGTGAAGGTAGTCGAGACTCGTCTTGGCGAACCGGATGCCCGTGGCCGTCGTAGCCCTGAGCCGATTCCGGGTTCTGAAGAGATCATTCCGGCTGATGCCGTGGTCATCGCCTTCGGTTTCCGCCCAAGCCCGGCGCCATGGTTCGAGCAGTTCAGCATCCAGACCGACAGCCAGGGCCGCGTCGTGGCGCCGGAGAAGAACACCTTCAAGCACCAGACCAGCAACCCGAAGATCTTCGCCGGTGGCGACATGGTCCGCGGTTCTGACCTGGTGGTGACGGCGATCTTTGAAGGGCGTAATGCGGCTGAAGGCATTCTGGATTATCTGGAGGTCTGATCGGCCTTCATCGCCGCCCTGTCGGCGATGCTTTCAACAAAATCTATTGACCTACCGCAGGTCGATAGACAAAAGGCACGGTACTTACCGTGCCTTTTCCGTTGGTGTCTGAGAAAATGCCCGCACTTTTTTTCCGGATGCCGACATGACTGCCTTGAAGAACGATCGTTTTCTGCGCGCCCTGCTCAAGCAACCCGTAGACGTTACCCCAGTGTGGATGATGCGCCAGGCCGGCCGCTATCTGCCGGAGTACCGCGCCAGCCGCGCCAAGGCGGGTGACTTCATGAGCCTGTGCATGAACCCGCAGTTCGCTTGCGAAGTGACCCTGCAGCCGCTGGACCGCTACCCGCTGGACGCCGCGATCCTGTTCTCCGACATTCTGACCATTCCTGATGCTATGGGTCAGGGCCTGTACTTCGAGACCGGCGAAGGTCCGCGGTTCAAGAAGGTCATCAGCACCCTGGCCGATATCGAGGCGCTGCCGATCCCTGATCCGCAGAAGGACCTGGGCTATGTGATGGACGCGGTCAGCACCATTCGTCGTGAACTCAATGGCCGCGTACCGCTGATCGGCTTCTCCGGCAGCCCTTGGACCTTAGCGACCTACATGGTTGAAGGCGGCTCGTCGAAAGATTTCCGCAAAACCAAGGCCATGCTCTACGACAACCCACAGGCCATGCACCTGCTGCTCGACAAACTCGCGCAGTCGGTCGTCAGCTACCTCAATGGTCAGATCCTCGCGGGCGCACAAGCGGTGCAGATCTTCGACACCTGGGGTGGCAACCTGTCGGCGGCGGCTTACCAGGAGTTCTCCCTGGCCTACATGCGCAAGATCGTCAGCGGTCTGATCCGCGAACATGAAGGTCGCAAAGTACCGGTGATTCTGTTCACCAAGAACGGCGGCCTGTGGCTGGAAAGCATCGCCGATGCTGGCGCTGACGCCCTGGGCCTGGACTGGACCTGTGACATTGGCGAAGCGCGTCAGCGTGTCGGCAACAAGGTTGCGCTGCAGGGCAACATGGACCCGACCGTGTTGTACGCCAAGCCTGAAGCCATCCGTGCCGAAGTCGGGCGCATTCTGGCCAGCTACGGCAATGGCAGCGGCCATGTATTCAACCTCGGCCATGGTATAACTCCGGAAGTCGATCCGGAACATGCCGGTGCGTTCATCAATGCTGTGCATGAATTGTCGGCGAAGTACCACCAATAATTGTTGTTGCCAACAAAACGCCCGGCTTATGCCGGGCGTTTTGCTATTTAAGGTTCAGTTCAGCCTGTCTGGGTAATCTGTATCCATCGAAACCCAAACAGGATCCGAACCATGAAAGCTCGCTACCTCGCTCTGCTGCTTGCCCCGCTGTTCAGCACCGCTACCCTGGCTGCCGGCTACACCGGCCCTGGCGCCCAGCCAGTGACCACGGTTGCCGCCGCCAATGATGCCGCTGACGACACTCCAGTTGTGCTGCAGGGTTATGTGGTCAAGAAAGTGAACAACGATGACAAATACGAGTTCAAGGACAACACCGGCACCATCACCGTCGAAATCGACAACGAAGACATGCCGGCAGTACCGTTCAACGAGAAAACCAAGGTCAAGCTGACCGGTGAAGTCGAGAAGCACCTGATGAGCCGTGAAGTGGATGTCGATCTGGTTGAAGTGATCAACTGATCCAAGGGCCCATCGCCAGCAAGGCCGGCTTCTCCTGTAGGCGTCGGCCTTGTTGGCGATGGGCCGTACAGTGGCCCCGCTGTTCAGGCCTTAACCGGCAACTTGCTCAGGTGCAACGCCACGAGCAGGGCCACTACCAGCAAGCTGCCAATGAACAGCCCGATTCCGTTCCAACCGGCGAGATGCCAAAACACCCCACCGGCCGTCCCGGCTACACTCGACCCCGCGTAATAACTGAACAGGTACAACGACGACGCCTGGCCCTTGGCCTTGGTCGCCCGCCGCCCGATCCAGCTGCTGGCTACTGAGTGCGCGCCAAAGAAGCCGAAGGTGAACACCAGCATGCCGACGATCACCAGCAGCAAGGGGCTGAACAAGGTCATCAGCAAGCCCCCGAACATCAACACGATGGTGCCCCAGAACACTTTGCGGCGTCCCAGCGTGTCAGCCAGGGCGCCAATCTGTGCCGAACTGTAGATACCCGACAAGTACACCACCGAGAGCAAGCCAACCAAGGCCTGGCTCATATGGTAGGGCTCGGCCAGCAGGCGATAACCGATGTAGTTGAACAGGGTGACGAAGGCCCCCATCAGCAGGAAGGCTTCGAGGAACAACCACGGCAATCCGGCATCGCGAAAGTGCAGGGTGAAGCCTTCCAGCAGGCTGCGTGGGTGCAGAGAGCGCGGACGGAAGTTACGTGACTCGGGCAGGATCTTCCAGAACACCACGGCGGCGATCAGCGCCAGGCTACCGATCACCAGTAACGCCGTGTGCCAACTGACGAAGTCGATCAGTACTCCGGTGATCAATCGGCCGCTCATTCCGCCAATGGCGTTGCCACCGATATACAAACCCATGGCCAGGCCGATGTGCTGCGGGTGAATCTCTTCGCTCAGATAGGTCATCGCCACTGCTGCCAGGCCACTCAGCGACAAACCCAGCAGCGCACGGGTCAGCAGCACGCCCTGCCAGCTTGGCATCAGTGCGCTGACGAGGGTGCACAACGCCGCGCAGAACAAGGCAAAGACCATCACAGGTTTGCGCCCGATGCGGTCGGAGATGGGCCCGGTGATCAGCAACCCGACAGCCAGCATACCGGTCGACACCGAGAGAATCAGACTGCTTTGCGCCGCGCTGATGGCAAACTCTTGCGACAGCATTGGCATCATCGGCTGTACGCAGTAGAGCAGGGCAAAGGTGGCAAAGCCGCCGCAGAACAGTGCCAGTACAGTGCGCAGAAAGGCTGGTGTGCCTTTCTCGATCCAGCGTTCAGCAACAGCGATGCGGTCGTCGACTGGGAAAGTGGGGATTTCGTGGGCGTGGGGCGCAACAGCAGTTTTCACGGGTGACCTCGGGCGTCACAACCTGGCAGGCAGTGAAAAAAGCATATAGCTGGCTAATGATCATTTCCAATATATTGTTCGACCTGTTTAAGAGGTTTTACGACCTATTGGAGTGTTCAATGGAATTGCGTCATTTGCGCTACTTCATTGCTGTCGCCCAAGAACTGCATTTTGGCCGGGCGGCGCAGAATCTGGGGATCTCCCAGCCGCCGTTGAGTCAGCAGATCCAGGCGCTTGAACAAGAGTTGGGTGTGCGTCTGTTCGAGCGTACCAATCGTCGGGTCGAGCTCAGTGAGGCGGGGCGGCTGTTTCTTGAAGAGGCACGGCTGGTACTGGCTCAAGTCGACAAGGCGGCCGATGTCGCTCGTCGTGCCCAGTTGGGTGAACTGGGTGAGATGAAAATCGGCTTCACTTCCTCGGCGCCGTTCAATTCCAGTATCCCTAAGGCTATCTACGCCTTTCGCCAGCGGTTTCCGGCCGTTCACCTGAATCTCAGCGAGATGAGCAGCCAGGCAGTGGCTGATGCGTTGCTCGATGAAAGCATTGAAGTCGGTCTGATGCGACCCTTGACCCTGCCCGATAGCCTGATCGCGACGCAATTGTTCCGCGAACCGCTGGTTGCGGTGATCAACGCCACACATCCATTGGCTGAAGGCAGCGAAGGCGGGCTACGCCTGGCAGCGTTGGCAGATGAACCTTTTGTGTTCTTCCCTCGTAGTTACGGCAGTGGTTTGTTCGCACAATTACTCAGCCTGGCTCGCCAAGCTGGCTTCAGCCCACACTTTGCCCAGGAAGCCAGCGAGGCGATGACCATCATCGGTCTGGTTTCGGCAGGGTTGGGGGTGTCGGTGTTACCAGCATCGTTCCAGCGTATGCGGATCGATGGCGTGGTCTACCGCCCGCTGCTGGATGAGGGGGCAGACACCGCGGTGTGGCTGGTACAGCGGCGTGAATCGTCATCGCCGATGGCCAATGCCTTTGCTGCGTTGCTGTGTGCCAAACAGGCAGGTCGTAACGAAGAGCCGGATGGTGCTGGCTAAACCGGCGCGGCGTCGACATACTCGGTCATTCCCTGACACACGGAGGTTTATTCATGCGGCGCGTGGTGTTCAATCAGAAAGGTGGTGTGGGCAAATCGAGCATCGCTTGTAACCTGGCGGCGGTGAGTGCCAATGAAGGCTATCGAACCTTGCTGATCGACCTGGATGCCCAGGCCAACTCGACCCAGTACCTCACCGGGCTGACCGGCGAAGATATCCCCATGGGCATAGCCGATTTCTTCAAACAGACCCTGTCGTCCGGGCCGTTTGCCAAGAAAAACAAGGTCGACATCTACGAAACCCCGTTCGATAACCTGCATGTGGTGACCGCCACCGCCGAGCTGGCTGACCTGCAGCCCAAGCTTGAGGCCAAACACAAGATCAACAAGCTGCGCAAACTGCTCGATGAGCTAGACGAGGACTACGACCGGATCTACCTGGATACTCCGCCTGCGCTCAATTTTTACGCGGTTTCTGCGCTGATCGCTGCTGATCGCGTGTTGATCCCCTTCGATTGCGACAGCTTCTCTCGTCAGGCGCTGTATGGCCTGCTGGCTGAAATCGAAGAGCTCAAGGAGGATCACAACGAAGACCTGCAAGTTGAAGGGATCGTTGTTAACCAGTTCCAGCCCCGTGCCAGCCTGCCCCAGCAGATGCTCGATGAGCTCTTGGCTGAAGGCTTGCCGGTATTGCCGGTGTACCTCAACAGCTCAGTAAAAATGCGCGAATCGCATGAGGCCAGCCGACCACTGATTCACCTGGAGCCGCGGCACAAGCTGACCCAGCAGTTTGTCGAGTTGCATGCGTTGCTCGAAGACAACGCGTAAAACCCTTGGCTTATCGCGGCTGCGAGGTTTTTTGGCTGGCCAATTTCGGTCCTAGGAAATAACCTACGCAGTCTGTCGATCCCCCAATGCTTGCCCCGGGAAGCTAGTCCTTCTAGGCTCCGTGGGTCGCTGTCGGTTCAGCGATCGGGTGTGGAAACCCGAGTGACGCATTGTGGAAGCTGTCGTCATGGCAGCTGTGCGCGGGAGACCCTCGGGTCTGCCGGGTTTTCCACATGCCCCGGTTTTCCACCCTGCGTACAGCTGCCACCATTCGTGTGGAAACGAATAGTTGCAGCTAAACCCCATGTGGAAGCTGCCATGAAAAAAATCGTTCCCGATCCACCTCCCTCGCTTTACGCCACTCTCGACAAACCCTTCGGTGATTGTGACGCTGGTCATCCGCAATTGTTTTCTGTGAACCCCGGCATCGCACCCCATGATGCCCTGGTGCATATCTCGCTGTACCTTCGTTGCGCTTATGACACGGCCTACAAGTCTTTCGACGGCGTCGATGAGTCGGCCAAGGGCTTTCTCTGGTCGACATTACATTCGGTGGAGATGGCCAAGGGGCTGGTTGAGGCCTTGCTCGATGCCCTTGAGAATCGAGAGTTGAGTCCACTTTAGACCTTCCGTAGCCGCAGCCTGGCGGCAGCGGCTACAACGTTGGCCAGGTAAGACAATGTCCCTCTGGAATCAGTCGGAAAAACGCGTGATATTCAGGACGTCTGTGGTGAGCGTTGCTACGGGGTGCGACCACCAAGTATCAGGCGTTGCACGTTAGAAACAACTCCAGATCTCTGGGTAGCTCCAGCGAACAAAGCTGCTCTATAGCGCTAATTTGCTCCGAAGTAAGTCGGTAGTCGTATACGTAATCATCGTCTTTTTCCCAGCCCATTATCGCTTTAAGGTCCGCGACAGAAACGGGAATCTCCTTTTCAAAGGAGGCGAAGTCCTCACCTTTAGGAACTCCCATAATCACATGCTTCATGGTTCTACTTTCCTTGTCGGGTCTGCTGCTTTGTTTTGCGTGCCAGTTTCGTGATCGAACTCGCCGAGGTGCTTGCCGCGTTTATTGTATTTTTCAACGGCACCATGCTGAAAATCCCATTCGTAGATTGTGCCGTCTTTACTCTTCCAACGTGGACGTAAGCCTCCTCCACCTTGAACTGAAGTTTTTGATTTGGCCCATTTGGCTTCCGGAAATGCGGGCAAGGAGTCTGGCTTTGGATGATAGTCAGATCCTGACACACTCAGCGAGATGTAAATTGGCTGAATGCCCGTGTCTGGAAACCATATAATTGCGTCCTGATAGTCCGGTGGGTATGCCGGATTAATCAGTATTTGGTCGGCTTTCTCACCGGGTGGATATACCCACGCGGCGGGTTTCAACGTGACACCCTCGAGCGCCGGAATCCCCAACACAGCGTTGGAATCGGCAGCCGGCGTCCAGATGATTTTGATCCCGTCGCCAAAATCCGCGACCATCTGATCGCTGCAGACCTCGGCCTTAATCACCGGCACCTTCTGCCATTCCCGTTTTGTCCCGGTATAGAACCCATACAGGCTTACAGAATCGTCTGGCAGGTGTTTAACGTTCACCCTTACCCGCGTATTGGCTTCGGTGAGTTCGGCGTACTGCTCGGTCGTGTAGAACGCGCTGTCGGGTGAAGTTGTGTTTGGCAACACCATACCTACCATGATCTTCACATTGGGAGGAGCCAGCATCGACAAGACGCCACCCAGGCGTTTAACGAGTTCCATGGCGCTACCGGAACCGCCAATCCACCCCAACGCGGTCTCTGTCGTAGAGACCGCTGTGCCCATACCCAATACAGCATACACACCGTACTGGTTGAGTAACTCCAGCGGGATAAAACCGTTCGGGTTGCTGTGGTTGATAACCCCATCTGGCAACGCACATGATTTAGCGAAAACGCAACCCGGCAGCCTGGTTTCCTCTCGCTTCGGAATTACCTTTCTACGTGCCTCGAGTTCTCGCGCGTTCCTTTCATTCGCGGCCTCCGTCCTGTGCCAAGCCGCCTGTGCTGCCTCTGTCGCCTCAGCATGCAATCTATTGGCATCTCGCCCATTTACTCCAAGATAACTAGGGAAGAGATTTTTATTCGGCATAACACCCCCTGAAAAAATTAACTTGATCCCCTGGGAGTGAATGTGAATCAGGCCTGTCGTAGTACATGCACGCTCCATGTCATCGAGGCACGAAGCCTACTGTTTATCGACTACGCCAAATTGGCTTTTAACGAAGTGAATGATTTTCCAAAAAGTTGAAGCGATTGTTATTTATACCGTGGGGCTTGCGTGCTCGAACAGCTCACTCAGCCGTGTATCGGCGAGCTCTACCTTTGCCGCTAGGCGACGCAGCCCAACCAGTCTTGATGGGGCTGACGGCCGTTTCACGCCCGATCGCAGCCTCACGGCAGCGGCTACAGGGGGCAACCACGACAGTTGGTCCCCACTCGGATCAGCCCAGGCCGTGGCTGCGCAACCACTCCAGTAGTTGCTGAAGTGGAAACGCGCCGCTCTGGCGCGCTACTTCTCGGCCATGCTTGAACAGGATCAGGCTGGGAATCGAACGAATCGCCAATTGCCCCGCCAGTTGTTGGTTGGCCTCGCTGTCGAGCTTGGCCAAGCGGCAGCGCCCGCTCAGCTGGCTAGCAGCTTGTTCGAAGATTGGTGCAAACGACTTGCACGGCCCACACCAGTCCGCCCAGACGTCGATCAGCAATGGCAGGTCGCCCTTGATTTGGCTGGCATAGTCAGCTTGTTTAAGGTCGAACGGTTTGCTCAGGAGTACCGGGCTTTTGCAGCGGCCGCATTTGGGTGTGTCGCCGAGGCGCTCGGCGGGGATGCGGTTCAGGCCATTGCAGTGTGGGCAGGGGATCAGCAGTGGTTCGGTCATCAAAAACTCCGGATGTTGCAGTGTGGGAGCCGGTCTTGCCGGCGATGGGGTGCCTAGCACCCCAAAAGCCATGTCAGGACGAGCAACTGATCTCCAGGTGCTTACCCCACTCCGGCGGCCGCTCGGCATAGGCCTCCATACCTGGCTGCTCTTCGAACGGCTTGCACAGCACCTGGTGCAGGCGCCGCACTTCTTCGTAATCGCCACCTTGAGCCGCTTCGATAGCGCGTTGCGCCAGATAGTTGCGCAGGATGTACAGCGGGTTGACCGCATGCATGCGGTCGCGGCGGCCTTCGGCATTGCCGGGCTCGCGGTTGACTCGCGCCAGATAGTCCAGCGCCCAGCGGTCAAATCCGGCCAGGTCGACGAAATCATCACGCACTACCTGTAACGCCTGTTCAGCAGGTTGATCGCCGAGCTTACGGAAGAACAAGGTGTAATCCACCGCGCCCGGTTGCATTAGCTGCAACAAGCGCTCGATCAACACCTTGTCGTCATCCTCGGCGTTGAGCAGGCCCAGGCGAGCGCGCATCAGGTGCAGGTAATGAGCCTCATACAACGGCAGGAACAGCGCCAGAGTGTCCTGCAGCGCTTGAACACTAATGAACGGCGTCAGTGCCTGAGCCAGGGCGCTGAGGTTCCAGTGGGCAATCGGCACTTGGTTGCTGTAGCTGTATCGCCCTTGGTCATCGGAGTGGTTGCAGATGAAATTGGCGTCGAAGTCGTCGAGGAAGGCGAATGGACCAAAATCGAAAGTGATGCCCAGAATCGACATGTTGTCGGTGTTCATCACCCCATGGCAGAAGCCATAGGCCTGCCATAGGGCTATCAGTTCGGCGTTGCGCTCAACGATGCTGCGGAACATTGCCAGGTACGGCTCTGGCTCAGTCTGGCACTCGGGAAAATGTTGATTGAGCACATGCTCGGCAAGGATGCGCTGCTGTTCGGGCTGGCGGGTGTAATAGAAATACTCAAAATGACCAAAGCGCACATGGCTCGGCGCCAGGCGCAGGAGCATGGCGGCGCGTTCCTGGGTTTCGCGCCAGACCGGTGTACTCGAACCGATCACGCACAGTGCGCGGCTGCTGGGGATGCCCAGGGCGTGCAACGCTTCGCTGGCGAGGAACTCACGGATCGAGGAGCGTAGCACCGCACGGCCGTCGCCCATGCGCGAATAGGGGGTCTGGCCGGCACCCTTGAGGTGCAAGTCCCAGTGCTCCCCAGCGTCGTTGTACACCTCGCCCAGCAGCAGGCCACGACCATCACCCAAACGTGGGCTGTAGCCGCCGAACTGATGCCCGGAATAGACCATCGCGCGCGGCTCGGCTTCGCTCCACAGTTTGTGCCCGCCAAACAGTTCGGCGAATACCGCTGAGTGCGCTTCGGTAGGCTCCAGATCCAGCAGGCCCATGGCCGCGTCGCTGGCGACCACCAGGTGAGGCTCGGCGATGGGTTCAGGCAGCACCGAGGTTGAGAACGCATCGCCCAGGCGGGCGAAGCGGTTGTCGAAGGTCAGTTCGTCGAGGGCTTTCAACGGCCATCTCCTGGAGAATATCCGATCATTCTGCAAGGGTATGGCCGTTGGCGTCCAGTCAGGCCGGTTTGCCCGGCGCCTGGTCGTTGGACTTGCTGTTATCGGAGTCGGTAGGCAGCACGGTTTTGTCCAGGCTCTCGACCGGCACCATCTTGTACTCCTGGCCCTGCATGTTCTTCAGGTAGATCTCCATCTGCCGGAACGAGATGTTGATCTTCTGCTTCTTGAACTCTTTGTTGATGAAGCGGTTGATCTCGTCCAGCACCGGGTTGCGGTCACCGAGGTCGCGCACATGCATGCGCAGCTCGTGGTCCAGGGTGCTTTCACCGAAGTTCAGGAAGTACACAATCGGCTCAGGCTCCTTGAGCACCCGCGGGTTCTCGTGGGCAGCCTTGAGCAGCAGTTCGCGTACCAGGTCCAGGTCCGAGCCATAGTCGACGCCGAGCTTGAGGGTGACGCGGGTGATGGTGTCGGTCAGCGACCAGTTGATCAGTTGCCCGGTGATGAAGGTCTTGTTCGGGACAATGATGTCCTTGCGGTCGAAATCGGTAATGGTCGTGGCACGGATACGGATCTTGCTCACCGTGCCGGACAGGTTGCCGATGGTGATGGTGTCGCCAATACGCACTGGACGCTCGAACAGGATCATGATGCCGGAGATGAAGTTGGCGAAAATCTCCTGCATACCGAAGCCCAGGCCCACCGACAGCGCGGCGACCAGCCATTGCAGTTTGTCCCAGCTGACCCCAAGGGCAGAGAGAGTGGAGACAAACCCGACCCCGGCAATTACATAGGACAGCAAGGTGGTGGTGGCGTAGGCGCTGCCCTGGGCCAGGTTCAGGCGTGACAGCACCAGCACTTCCAGCAGGCCCGGCAAGTTGCCGGCCAGGGCGAAGGTGATACCGATGATCACCAGCGCGCCGAGCATATCGCTGAGGCTGATCGGCACCATGCTCATGGTCGCCCCCGTGCCACTGGTGTACTCATACAGGGTGATGTTGTCGAGGTAGGCGACCACGCTGATCAGGTCGGACCAGACCCAGTACAGCGCGGCGATAAAGCCACCGAGCAGTGCCAGGCGGATCAGGCGCAGGGACTGTTGGTTGACCTGTTCGATGTCCAGCGTCGGCTCTTCGACTATGACTTCGCCATCGAGGCCTTCCTTGGTGGTCTGCTGGCGCTTGCTCAGTGCCCGCTGGTAGGCCAGGCGCCGGGCGGCGACGGCCAAGCCACGGACGAAAGCAGCTTCGATCACCAGCCAGAACATCAACAAGTAGAGGGTATCGATCAAACGGTCGGTGAGCTTCAGTGCGGTGTAGTAGTAGCCGAAGCACACGGCGATGAACAAGGCGATTGGCAGGGCAGTAAAGGCCACGCCCACCGCCTGACGGAACAGTGAGGTATTGCTGTGTGCCGGGCTGCTGAGCAGCAGACGGCTGAGCAGCCAGGCCATCGATGCGTAGCAGGTCAGAACCACGCCGATACCCAGCACATCGTCGGCCAATGCCGACGGTTGGTGCTCAGCCACGGCCACGACACCAACCAGCGCCAGCACCACGGTGCCGAGGCGGCGAATCCAGCCGCGCAGGAATTCGACCTGGGGTCGTTCCCAGCGGAAATGCAGTTCGGCCACGCCACCCGGCGCCAGAATCCGGTAGGCGGTATAGAACACCAGCCATGCCTGAGCGATTTGCAGCAGCGCGGAACCGAGGTTGGCGTTCTGGCCACGGGCGTCGATCTGCAGGGCCAGGCCGCACAAGGCCAGGCCCAGGCTCACCGGCATGGCCAGGAGGATGTTGACCAGAATGGCCTGCGGCGTGTGCCACTGGCTGTCGCGCTTGAAGTGGCCGACGTCCTGGTGAACCTTGCTCAGCCGCGTATAGAGGTATTTACGGCGCCACAGCAGGGCGCCAATCAACAGCAGCAGCGGCAGGAACAGCAATGGACGCTGGGCCAGGCCATCGCCCAGCTCCTTCAGGCCAGACCCCCATGGCAAGCTGACGACCTGCTTCTGCAGGCGTTCGGGCACGCTGCCCAGCCATTCGAGATCCAGCGGCTTGTTGCTTGGAATCCAGAACATCTGCTCGTCGAGGGTGGTGCGCAGGCCTTGAGAGGTGCTGAGCAGTTGCTTCTGGTTCAGTTGCAGGGTGATGGATTCGTTGAGCAAAGCGCTCAGTTCGCGGTTCAGGCGTTCAAGCAGGTCGCTGCGAGTGATCGCCACTTCCAGTAGGGCCTTGCGCAGTTGCGGCGTGACCTCTTCCTGTGGTTGGTTGGCCAGCAGTTTGTCGACGTAGCTGCTCGGGCTGCTGATCTGCTCGCGTTGCTGATTGATTTCGAACTGGTACAGACGGATATCAGCGATCTGGTCGGCCAGGTCGCGATCAACTTTCAGGTGCGGCAGGGCCTGCTTCTGTTTGTAGAGGATCTTGGACAGCAGCAGGCTGCCCTTGAGGACGCTGATCTGCTCGTCCAGCGCCTGATCAGCCTGAGTCAGGCTGTCGAGTTGTTGTTTGGTCTTGAGGTTCTGCTGGGTCAGCTCATTGAGGCGGTCTGTGCTGCGCAGCAGATAGTCAGAGAGCTTGAGGTTGGCTGCGCTTTCGGTAGCCAGCAGGGTGCTGCCGCCAGCCTTCTGCGCTTCCAGGGATTGCTCGGTAACGGTCTGTTGGGACTGGGCCAGGCGCTTTTGGTTGATCAGGGTCTGCAGGTCCTGAATTTCCTGCTCCATACGCGTGACGCGCTCGATCAGTAGGTCATGCTGGCTGTTGCCGAGGTCTTGCAGCAGGCTGTTGCCGGCCAGTTCCTGACGGCGCAGCAGGGTCAGGGCATTGAGAGCGGCGAGTTCGGCATTGAGCTTGTTGCGCTGGTCAGCCGTCAGCGCCTTGCCCGCTTCCTTACCGGTTTTGAGGCTGTTGTTGATCTGTTGGGCGCGGGTCTGGTTGGCGCTGATTTCCGCTTGGGCCCGTTCGGGGCGGGTCTGCGAGGTGATGGTCAGGCTGTTGGCTTCTGACAGGGCCTTTTGCAGTTCACCTTGCTCGGTGGTGCGCTCAGCCAGCAGTTGTTCAAGCTGAGGTACGCTCAGCGCGGCATAGCGCTGAGTTACGGGGACTACTTTGCTGGCATTGAGCTTGGCCAGTTCTCGCTGGTTTTCGCTGGTCTGACGCGGCGCATCGTTGAGTTGTTTCTTCAGCGCGGCGAGCTTCTTTTCACTGCCTTCCTTGTCGTCAAGGAAACTCAGGGTCTGCTCGAGCACCTGCTGCAGGGCTTTCTGCTCGGCTTCGGGTAATTTGCGCTCGGCAATCTTGTCCAGGCTGGACTGAACTGACGCGCTGCTAGGCGGTTCAGCCGCATCGGCGAAGGAGAGGGACAGGCACAGCCCGAGCAGGGCTGCGCAAATATAGGTGCGCAGAGACATAGGCAGAAGATTCATGCAACCAGAGGCGAAGTTCGGAGTTTAAAGGAACAATCCTGGGCCGGGTCGAGTTCCTTCGGGGAATTTGACGCCCACTTTGAGGATCTTGTTCCCTTCCATCACGGCGACCGTCCACAGCGTGTTGTTCCATTCGATCTGGTCGCCGACCACTGGCGCGCCGCCAACCTTCTGGGCGATGAAACGACTGAGTGGCATATGTGGGTCCTGGCCATCGAGCTGCAAACCGTACAACGCCGCTACAGCCCCCAGTTCTGCGTCCCCTTCGAGCACGAAATCGCCGAAGAAACGCAAATCCAGACCGCGTTGCGGCGCCTGGCTGAACAGCTTGCCGAGGGCCGGCAGGTTGTGTTCGTGGCCAATCACACAGAGCAAATCATCGACTTCGAGGGTGGTACTTCCCGACGGATGGAGCAGTTGTTGGCCGCGAAACAGGGCCGCGATACGGGTGCCTTCGGGCATTTTCAGTTCGCGCAGTGCTGCGCCGATGCACCATTTTTCAGCGCCGAGGCGGTACACGAACAGTTCCCACTCGCTGGTGATGTGTACTTCCAGGGCCGAGCGCGAGATCGGTGCCGGGTCCGGTGGCACCGTCACCTTCAGCAGCTTGGCCATCCACGGCAAGCTGGTACCTTGTACCAGCAATGAGACCAGGACGATAAAGAACGCCAGGTTGAAAAACAGCTGGGCATCGGGCAGCCCGGCCATCAGCGGGAACACTGCAAGAATGATCGGTACTGCGCCGCGCAGACCGACCCAGGAAATAAACGCCTTCTCGCGTCCATGGAAGGCTTTGAACGGCAACAGGCTAGCGACCACCGACAGCGGGCGGGCGAAGACAATCATCCACAACGCCAGGCCCAAGGCCGGCAGGGCGATCGGCAGTAGGTCGTGGGGAGTCACCAGCAAGCCGAGCACCAGAAACATGCCGATCTGCGCCAACCAGGCCATGCCATCGAGCATGTGCAAAATACCGTGGCGACTGCGAATCGGTCGGTTGCCCAATACCAGGCCGCACAGGTACACGGCGAGGAAGCCGCTGCCGTGCAGGGCGTTGGTCAGTGAGAACACCACCAGGCCACCGGCGATCACCAGGATCGGGTACAGACCGCCAGCCAGGTTGATACGGTTGACCAACTGCAGCATCAGCCAGCCGCCGCCCAAGCCCATCAAACCGCCGATGCCGAACTCGCGCAGCAAGTGGGTGAGCAGACTCCAGTGCAAGCCGGTCTGGCCGCTGGCGATCATGTCGATCAGGGTTACGGTGAGGAACACCGCCATCGGATCGTTGCTGCCCGACTCGATTTCCAGGGTAGCGGTAACCCGTTCGTTCAGGCCCTTGCCGCCCAGTAGCGAGAACACCGCTGCAGCGTCGGTGGAGCCGACGATGGCGCCGATCAACAGGCCCTGGATCAGGCTCAAGTCGAACAGCCAGGCGGCGACCATGCCGGTCAGCCCGGTGGTGATCAGCACGCCAACAGTGGCGAGCGACAGCGCCGGCCACAGGGCAACACGGAAACTGGCCACACGCGTGCGCAAGCCGCCATCAAGGAGGATTACGGCCAACGCCAGGTTACCCACCAGGTAGGCGGTGGGGTAATTGTTGAAGATGATGCCGCCACCATCCACACCGGCCAGCATGCCGACCGCGAGAATGATGACCAGAATCGGGATGCCCAGTCTTGAAGACAGGGAGCTGACCAGAATACTTGCACCTACCAGCAATGCGCCGATCAAGAACAGGCTATTGATGGTGGACGCATCCAAAGGCAGTACTCCGGGGGAAAAGCGGGAAGGGTGGTGCTATGCACGCAGGTTGCGTGCCAAGCGATTCTAACCTGAGGCCAGCGCGGGCTGTAAAGTGTTACCGCATTGTCAGGCTTGGTATGGGTTGAAGTGGTGCGTCATGTCATCCATAGAAGGCAGTACATTATGACCATCACCGACGATGTATCCCTTGAGCTTATCGCTTACCGGTTTCTGGGGCAGTTCCCGGATTTGCACGGTTTGGCTCGCCAGGCAGCAGGCCATGTATTGCGGCGCCAGTTGGGTTATTGGTTAGATCCGGACAACGTCTATTGGCACGACTTCGAGTCGGCGGTTAACAGCGCGTTGAGCTATACCGGCTGGCAGCATTGCGGGCCGCCGCGCCGCTCCTTGAGCCTGACCGAGCTGGTGATGCAGCGCTTTAGCCCTGAGCAGCAGGCCAACGCTGACCTGTTGGCAGAGTATGGTGGCTTTTACCGGGTGGATGGCAGCCATGCCTTCTATGACGAACGCAACGAACTTCGTCTCAGCCCCCGGGCAGTACTCGACATGTTCTGGCACCTGGATTTTGCCGGGCGCTACACGCGTCTGGTGGAAGATTTCCGTAGCAAACACGGTGAGGACTTCTGCGTATTGGCACGTGCACGGTTTCTGGCTGCTGCTGCGGCGGCTCCCCTGAATAAGGGTGAGCGAGACAAGTTGCTCAGCGCCACACTGTCCAGTGTGCAGCTGCCGCTAACACTGAAAGCATTGCGGCGCTCGCGTGAGACGGCTGGGGGCTGGGGGCGCTTGACGATCGGCGGTGTGGTCGCCCGCACGCTGTTCCATCTGAGGCTGGTAACGGGTAGGCATTGCTTGTACCTGGCGGATGAGCACAGTTCGTTGCTTGTGTTTGACGATCAGTACGCGCTTGACGCGTGGTTACGTAATCAGGCCGACACAGTGCAGGGGCGCGAGCGCTTGATGTTGCTGTTTGTCGGTAGTGATGTGTCGGCGCAGGCGTTGCGGCCCCGGCTGGAAAAATACTTCAAGGGGCTGATGACGCAAGGGGACAGCATTCACATCGGAACCACAGCTATAGCCAGTGATTTGTTCGTGTTCTTGCGTGAGTTGGTGATGCAAGAGCTGGTTAGCAATGCTCACGAGCAACTGACTAGCAATGCTGAACTGCGCAAGGCCGAGTGGCTGGCCAGCCTGCAGGCGTCCGCGTTGATCATCGCGCCGATGGCGCCGGCCGGCTGGCCGCTGGTGCTGACCTCGCTCGGCATTGGGGTAACGACCCTGATGTTGCACCTGGACCGCGCGATCAATGGCAAGTCGGCCTGGCGAGCGGTGGCGTGGTGGGCCGTCGTACTGGATATGTTGTTCATACTTCTGGATGCTGCGTTGATTCGCATAGGCGACTTGTTTGCGCCGTCTCGTGTACCGCAACGGATTACCGCACAGGTAACTACTGCGGGCGATCCTCTATGGGCGCATTACATGCGACCAGCAGCGGATGATCTATTGGCTTTCTCGGATCGTGCGCTTGCCCGTCAAGCGTCGCTACTGGCGGCAGTGCCCATGGCTGACGAGCAGGCAATTGGCGCGGCAGGCGAATACCTCGACGCCTTCAGCGAGCCTCTGGCGGTGTACCGCAATGAGCTTGGCTACGGGGCTCCAGCCATCGCTGAGTACAGTCACTCGCCGACACGGTACAGCAATCTCTGGCGCGGTCTGCCGTTGGAGGAAGATTTGATGGTCTGTATTGAGCGCAGTCATCGATTGGCCGAAGCCTTGGAGCAAATCGGGGTATGTAATCAGGTGCAGATGTACCGGGCGGTTTCGAATATTCGAGGTACTGGCAACCTGGCCTTTCGCGAGGGGCGGTTGGGGGCAGGTGACGTGTTGGTCAGCACGGAATTCTGTTCGTTCACCGATAACCCTTATGCGCTCTGGGAGGTATTCAATAACCCACAGGCACAGGCCAGCGGTCGGGAAGTGTTCGATGACAGTGCGGTGGTCTACGTGCTGGAGCCGGGGGACGCGATGCGGGTGACACCAGTGGCGCCGTTTTCCAGTCGGCCGGATGAGGCGGAATCGCTAATGATGCCGGGGCGCTACCTTCAGGTCGAGCAGGTGAGCACTGTGCAAGGAGAGGATTATCGCTTTATGGAGGTGCGACTTAAGGCGCTGAGTGGGCCGCCAGACAGTGGGCTTGTACATGATATGCGCACAGGCGAGTCATTTGATCGTGATGCCTTGGCGCAGCGGCTTGGCGGTGAACGTGATGATTCGTTGATGAGGCGGTTTTTCCCGTTGCCGATTTGAGTCGGAGCGGGTCAACAGCTGAAACCGCGTTGCCCCATCGCCGGTTTGCCGACGATGGGGCAGCAGACCCTTAGGCCTGCTTGATCTCACGCATTGGCTTGCCTTTGACGGGCGCGTCATTGGCAACGAAGTATTTGGCAGTACTACGCGGCAGCGGCTGGCGGCCACGGATCTTGTCGGAGATTTTCTCGGCGATCATGATCGTGGTGGCGTTGAGGTTGCCGGTGATGATGATCGGCATGATCGAAGCATCGACCACGCGCAAACCCTGCATGCCATGCACACGACCTTGGCCATCAACCACGGCCATATCGTCAGTACCCATCTTGCACGAGCAGGATGGGTGGAATGCAGTTTCGGCGTGTTCACGAATGAACGTGTCGAGTTCTTCGTCGGTTTGCACGTCGGCGCCTGGGCTGATCTCGCGACCACGGTATGGGTCCAGTGCCGGCTGGGCCATGATTTCGCGGGTCAGGCGAATGCCGTCACGGAATTCCTGCCAGTCCTGCTCGGTGGCCATGTAGTTGAACAGGATGCTTGGGTGCTGACGTGGGTCTTTGGACTTGGCCTGAATACGACCACGGCTTGGCGAACGCATCGAACCCATGTGCGCCTGGAAACCATGTTCCTGAACGCCATTACTGCCGTTGTAGTTAATCGCAACCGGCAGGAAGTGGTACTGGATGTTTGGCCATTTGAACTCTGGACGAGTACGGATGAAACCACCGGCCTCGAACTGGTTGCTGGCGCCGATACCGGTACCGTTGAACAGCCACTCGGCACCGATGGCTGGTTGGTTGTACCAAAGCAGCGATGGATACAGGGAGACTGGCTGGGTGCAGGCGTATTGCAGGTACAGCTCAAGGTGGTCCTGCAGGTTTTCACCGACGCCCGGCAAGTCGTGGACCACGGGGATGTCGAGGTTTTTCAGCAGTTCGGCCGGGCCGACGCCAGAACGCTGCAGCAATTGCGGCGAAGCAATGGCGCCGCTGCAGACGATGACTTCTTTGCGTGCACGGGCTTCTACGCGCTCTTCGCTGGCGCCGACCAGGTAGGTCACGCCTACGGCCCGCTTGCCTTCGAACAGCACGCGATCGCTCAGGGCGTGAGTGACGATGGTCAGGGTCGAACGCTTTTTGGCAGTGTCCAGGTAACCGCGGGCGGTGCTGGAACGACGGCCTTTAGGCGTCACGGTACGGTCCATCGGACCGAAACCTTCTTGCTGATAACCGTTGAGGTCTTCGGTGCGCGGGTAACCGGCTTGCACACCGGCTTCGACCATGGCGTGGAACAGTGGGTTGTTGCCGGCTTTAGGCGTAGTCACGCTGACCGGGCCTTCGCCACCGTGGTAGTCGTTCGGCCCGATATCGCGGGTTTCGGCTTTGCGGAAGTACGGCAGGCAGTCCAGATAAGCCCAGTCTTCGAGGCCTGGCAGCTCTGACCAGCCGTCGAAGTCCATGGCGTTGCCACGGATGTAGCACATGCCGTTGATCAGCGACGAGCCACCCAGCCCCTTGCCGCGACCGCATTCCATCCGACGGCCGTCCATGTGTGGCTCTGGATCGGTCTCGTAGGCCCAGTTGTAGCGGCGACCCTGCAGCGGGAAGGCCAGGGCGGCTGGCATCTGGGTGCGGAAGTCCATGCGGTAGTCCGGGCCACCGGCCTCGAGCAGCAGGACCGTAACGCCTTCGTCTTCGGTCAGACGGGTGGCGATGGTGTTACCGGCCGAGCCGGCACCAACGATGATGTAATCGAATTCATGGGACATGTTCTGTTCCCTCATTTTGGCAGTAGGCAGGAAAGCGGGAAGCGCCCGGACCTTGCGGCCTGGGCGCAGCTACAGGGGTGCTTAGAACACCGAGTTGTAGTTGCCCAGCTCGACCTGTACCGACTTGATGCGCGTGTACTGAGCCAGCGAGCTCACGCCGTTTTCACGGCCGACACCGGACTGCTTGTAACCGCCAACCGGCATTTCGGCTGGCGATTCGCCCCAGGCGTTGATCCAGCAGATACCGGCTTCGAGCTGGTGAATGATGCGGTGGGCGCGGCTGATGTCGTTGGTGCACACACCTGCAGCCAGGCCGAAGTCGGTGTCGTTGGCACGACGGATGACTTCTTCTTCGCTCTCGTAGGAGAGGATGCTCATCACTGGGCCGAAGATTTCTTCTTTGACGATGGTCATGTCGTCGCGGCAGTCAGTGAATACGGTCGGCGCAACGAAAGCACCCTTGGCGAATTCGCCGTCGGTCAGGCGCTCGCCACCGCACAGAACGCGTGCGCCTTCTTCCTTGCCCTTGGCGATGTAGCCCAGCACGTTTTCCATGTGTGCGAAGCTGACCAGCGGGCCGAAGTTGGTGTTTTCGTCTTCAGGGTTGCCAACACGGATACGGGCAACGCGCTCGGCGATCTTGGCTTCGAAAGCGGCCTTCATCGAGACTGGAATGAATACGCGAGTGCCGTTGGTGCAGACCTGACCCGAGCTGTAGAAGTTGGCCATCATGGCGATATCGGCGGCGCGATCGAGGTCGGCGTCTTCGCAGATGATCAAAGGCGACTTGCCGCCCAATTCCATGGTGACTTCCTTGAGCGAGGAGCTCGAGGCGCTGGCCATGACTTTCTTACCGGTGTCGGTGCCGCCGGTGAAGGAGACTTTCTCGATACGTGGGTGCTCGGTCAGCCAGGTGCCAACTTCGCGGCCGCTGCCGGTCAGGACGTTGAACACGCCGTCTGGCAGGCCAGCTTCGGTGTAGATCTCGGCCAGTTTCAGGGTGGTCAGCGAGGTGACTTCGCTTGGTTTGAAGATCATCGCGTTACCAGCAGCCAGGGCTGGAGCGGATTTCCACAGGGCGATCTGGATCGGGTAGTTCCATGCGCCGATACCAACGGTGACGCCCAGCGGCTCGCGGCGGGTGTAGACGAACGAGCTGTCGCGCAGTGGGATCTGCTCGCCTTCGATCGCCGGTACCAGGCCTGCGTAGTATTCCAGTACGTCAGCACCGGTGACGATGTCGACGTAACGGGTTTCGGAGTAGGACTTACCGGTGTCCAGGGTTTCCAGCGCGGCCAGCTCATCGTTGCGCTCGCGCAGGATGTCGACGGCGCGACGCAGGATGCGCGAACGCTGCATAGCGGTCATCGCCGCCCAGACTTTCTGGCCGCGCTCGGCGCTTTCGACTGCGCGCTCGACGTCTTCTTTGGTTGCACGTTGTACCTGAGCGAGGACTTCGCCGTTGGCCGGGTTGATGGCGTCGAAAGTAGCGTCGCTGGAAGCGTCGACATAACCACCATCAATGTAGAGTTTTTGCAGTTCGAAACGGGCCATAGTGTCCTCGCAAGTGCATTGTGTTTTTGGCTATCCGAGCGACGCTCCTGCCTGTTTGGCAATTGCGGCGCGTAGTGGTTCAGAGGCCTGGGTGTGTGTGTCCAGACTCGTCTGCTTCGCCAGTTGTAGATCCATGTATTCGTAAGCGATTTGTTTCGCCTGGTCGGTGTCGAAGGCCTCTCCGGACAGCGCTCCGCGCAGCCACAGACCGTCGATCAACGCTGCCAGTCCACGGGCCGCAGTGCGTGCTTCAGGCAACGGCAGGACGCGGCGAAACTGGCAGCACAGGTTGGAATACAAGCGGTGATCGTTGATCCGCTGCAACCTGTGCAAAGACGGCTGGTGCATGCTGGAGGCCCAGAAGGCCAACCAGGTTTTCATTGCCGGGCCGTTGACCTGACTGGCGTCGAAGTTGCCTTCGATGATCACCTGCAGGTGGGCACGCGGGCTGTGATCCTTGAGCGCCTGCCGATTGGCGACGACGTTCTCGCTCAGCACGCTCATCAAGTACTGCATGGTCGCTGCGATCAGACCGTTCTTGTCCTGAAAGTAGTGACTGATGATGCCATTCGACACACCGGCCAAACGGGCGATCAGCGCAATGCTGGCGTCACCCATGCCGACCTGGTCGATGGCCAGCAATGTGGCTTCGATCAACTGCTGGCGGCGAATGGGTTGCATACCGACCTTGGGCATTTTGCAAATCTCCTCAGGCCTGCGAGCAGTCGACGAGCGGCTGCCTCGGCGAAGGCCAGTCTATTTTGTTTTGATTGAACGTTCAATCAACAAAGAATAAGCTCTGCGACAATCTGTGCCATTGACAGGATTTTCCTGCCGTCCGATGGCCCAAATTGGCACCCCAAAAAGGCGTGGAACCCCCGTAATACAAGGTGTTGACGGGTGTAAGCGGCGCGTTGAACAGATCTGCCGAACGGTCATTGACTGCGCGGCGCAGCCTCGGACTGGGGCTTTCGGTCTGTTTTTTTTCAACGCAATCGATTCGGGATCACGGTTTTCCAAGGTGCTTTTATAACACCTGACGCAGTGGGGCTATTGCACCAATTGCGCAGACATAGGTCGTTTCGTTTCTCTCGCACTGCCCGGAGCCTACGTGCAATGAGTTCTGCCTCCCTTACCAAGACCCCTACCGAGAGGGTCCGGGTCAATAGCGTGGTGTTCATCACCTCCGCGTTGCTGATCCTCGTGTTGACTGCCTTGCTTATTGCTGTACCTGAGAAAGCCGGCGAAGTGCTCAACGTTGCCCAGACCTGGCTGACACGCAGCTTCGGCTGGTATTACATGCTGGTGATCGGTGCCTACCTGGTATTCGTGATCGTTCTGGCCTTCTCCAGCTTCGGCAAGCTCAAGCTTGGCGGCAAGGACGACAAACCCGACTTCAGCTATGGCGCTTGGGCCGGCATGCTGTTCTCTTCGGGTATCGGCATCTCGCTGCTGTACTTCGGTGCCTCCGAGCCGCTGGATCACTACTTCAACCCGCCAGAAGGCACCTCAACCAGCGCCGAGGCTGCGCGCCAGGGCCTGCAGCTGACCTTCCTGCACTGGGGCCTGCACGGTTGGGCGATCTACGCCCTGGTGGGTCTGGCTGTGGGCTACTTCGCCTACCGTCACAACCAGCCGCTGGCACTGCGCTCGGCGCTGTACCCGCTGATGGGCGAGCGCTGGGTCAAGGGTGGTGCCGGTCATGCGGTGGACATCTTCGGCATGTTCGTGACGCTGCTGGGGCTGGTGACCAATCTTGGCATCGGTTCGATGCAGGTGGCCTCGGGCCTGGAATACCTGTTCGGCATGGACCACAGCAAGACCAACCTGCTGATCGTGATCCTGGTCATGGCTACCGTGGCCACTGTGGCTGCTGTATCCGGTGTGGAGAACGGCATCCGTCGCCTGTCGAACCTGAACATCATGCTGTTCAGTGGCCTGCTTATCTTCGTCCTGCTGGCAGGTGACACCCTGCACCTGCTCAACGGTTTCGTACAGAACATCGGCGACTACCTCAACGGCATCGTGCTGAAGACCTTTGATCTCTACGTCTACGAAGACGAGGGAGGCAAGTCCGAGCGCTGGCTGGGGCTATGGACCGTGTTCTACTGGGCTTGGTGGATTTCCTGGGGCCCGTTCGTCGGCATGTTCATCGCCCGTATCTCCAAGGGCCGCACCGTGCGTGAACTGGTTGCCGGCGTCCTGCTGATCCCGTTGGGCTTCACCCTGGCCTGGCTGTCGATCTTTGGCAACACCGCGCTGGACCTGGTGATGAACCATGGCGCCGTGGAGTTGGGCAAGACCGCGCTTGAGCAGCCGTCGATGTCGATCTACCAACTGCTGGAGTTCTTCCCGGCGGCCAAGATTGTCATTGGTGTGGCGGTGTTCGTCGGCTTCGTGCTGTTCCTCACCCCGGCGGACTCTGGCGCGGTGATGATGGCCAACCTGTCGTGCATGGGCGGCCAGGTTGATGAGGACGCGCCGCACTGGATGGTAGTGTTCTGGTCGGTAGTGATCACCCTGGTGACCATCGGTCTGCTGTTCGCCGGCAACTTCGCTGCCATGCAGACCATGGTGGTACTGGCCGGCCTGCCGTTCTCGGTGGTGCTGGTGCTGTTCATGTTCGGCCTGTACAAGGCGATGAAGCAGGACAGCCAGATCGAGCAGGAACAAGCCGAGTTGGCAGCCCGTGGTCGTCGCGGCTTCAGCGAGCGTTTGAGCCAGCTCGACCTGCAACCAACCCAGGCAATGGTCCAACGCTTCATGGACAAGCAGGTTAGCCCGGCATTGAAGGACGCCGCGGTGCAGCTGCAGAACCTTGGCGTTGAAGTGGAAACTCGCGTCGGTCAGTCGCGTTCGACCATGGGCCTGCGGGTGATGATGGAAGAGGGTAACCCGTTCGTTTACGAAGTGAGTCTGGACGGATACCTGGCCGCGCCGAGCGAGGCACCGGTTGAAGGGGAAAGCGAAGTGCGTCAGCGCTTCTACCGCGCCGAGGTGTACCTGCACAACGGCAGCCAGGAATACGATCTGATGGGTTTCACGCCTGACCAGATCACACGCGATGTACTCGATCAGTTCGAGAGCCATCGGCAGCTGCTGGGGCGAGTTTATAGCTAACCTGCTCCCGCTGTGACCACAAAGGCCCTGTTCGCAAGAACAGGGCCTTTGTCATTTCAGGCCGCGAAACGCTATCAATATGTAACACCGGTGCATATGAACGGCTGGGCAGTGTGGGGGCTTACCGACAGTAAGGAGCCTTACCCTCATGAGCAGACCTACAGCGAGCCTTGCAGCTCCGGATTTCAAGCAAGCGGTGGCGTTGCAGTTCGCCAACCGTCCTACCCTGCGCCAAATAGCCTCGCGAAAGATCCTGCAGTTAGTGGTCGACCACTATCCCATCATCGCCGCCACCGAGCCGCCGCTGATCGACGCAGAACCTCTTCGCCTGTTAACTCCCCAATCTGTTAGCACCGGGACACAACAATCACTGGTGCAGGTGGTGTTGCAGGCGGTCTTGGACGGTACTGCCTTGAATCTTGAGCGTGTGAATGATGGCACTCATGGCATCTTCCTCACAGAACCCTACCGCTTCGAAGGCGCCGATGATCATAAGTTCATTGCAATTGAAGGGATGACCGAGGCTTTCAATGAATTGGTGCTGGAGTTGCCCTACCATTTTCAGCAAGCTCAGGTGGATTACTGGCACGGCGAATCGAGCGCAGGCGTTAGTCGTGATCGCTGGCTGCAGCACACGTTGAAGTCAGCGCTACTGCGTAACCTGCCCCTGCAAGACCTTGATGCCCAGCAGTTGGAATGTATCTCCGCACTATATAGCGCAAAAACTGGACGATCCCACCCGCCGTGAACAGCGGGTCTCATGTTTTGCCCGGGAATGGCGCAGTTCACTGCTGTTCAGCGCGCTCGCGGCTAAAGTGGATGGCTCATTAAGCGAGGGCGGTCTGCAGTGTGTAGCGGACTATTGCGCGGGTCGTGTGGACCGGAACGTGCCAGCAATCACCTTGATGCCTCTGGCCTTCAAGCGGGAGCCGACAGCTAGCCAGGCCGACCTGGTGCACGGTATGTATGTGTTTTTTTCCGTGCAACCTACGACGGTGTTGTTGTACCGGCCTCTGTACGCGAAGGCACCGTTGATGGAGTTTCCCAGCCTTGAGGCGATGATGGTCGCGATCCGTCAGACGGGGGCACTTCAGGACAGTATCCTCGACTGGGTGGCACCGGATGCGCGAAGCGTCTACGACTATGGCGGATTTAGCGAGCCGCACCTGGGGCGCCCGATCATCGACACCTCGTTGTTGCCTGAAGCCGTACAGCCGGCGAGCCTTGCCCTGCAATTCTGGGGCTTGAACGTCGATGCGAAAATGTACAGTGCCAACCGCGATCTGTTGGTCGAGTTGGCTGACCGTCAGTCTGTTTCCAATACGGAGAGCCGCTGGGCGCTGCTTACCGAAGGTGCCTGGTTGCTGTTTGACGTGGCCACCTTACTGGTGCGTGGCCCTGTGGCTACCGTGGCATGGTTGGTGCAGGCCATCCGTGGAGTACAAAGCGATTTTTCGGCGCTCACTCAGGGCAACCACTTCGAAAAGTCTTTAGCGGTTGTCGACTTGATCCTGAATCTAGGCATGGCCCTGTTCCATGTCCATTTGCCCCGGCGGGAGTTGCCGGTGTTTGTGCGCTTGCCAGAAGCTTCTGATCTGGACGGCCCGACGCGACAGGGCCCAGGTTATGACCCTGTGGCGCTTACGCCGACGCAGGGTAAAGTAGGCTTGCCTGGTGCACTCAGCGAGCAAAGAGCCACGCAGCTGGATTTCACCTGGCGTGGTGGGAATGGATTAAACATGCTTGCACCCGTGCAGCGTGAAACGTTGCTGGCCATGCGTAGCGCTGTACCGTTGAACGGTCTCAAACCTTTGGGCTCAGGCTCTGCTCGTGGCCTCTATCTGGTGGAGGGTCGTTATTACGTGGCCCTCGCTGGCGATACTTATGCGGTTCAACGTTCCGCTGAAGGTGTGCGTGTGGTCGATGGTCAAGGTCATCCCGGACCATGGTTGTCGTTCGAGTGGGATGGCTGGCGCGTCGATGGCGGATTGCGCTTGCGTGGAGGGATGCCTAAAAGCCGCCGGCAAATCCAGGAGGAGGCGAACCGTAAGCAACTTGAAGAAAATCGAGAGCAAGAGGCGGGGCTGGCCCAGCGTCATAACGAGCTCGCTCAGCAATTCAACAAACTCAAGACGTTCTTGACGGCGAAAGACGCACAAATTGAGGCGTTGGAAAATGAGGTTGGGCAGGATGACCTGAAAACGGCGGAGCTCATTGATAACTGTTCGGTTTTCTACAACGAGCTGGCGACGATCATCAATAACGAAGGCGTGGATAAACTGGCGGAAGCCGTTGCCATCCGTCCGGAGTCTGAGGCCGAGGTTGAGCAATACAGACATTTTCTCGTCTCGCTGGAGAAGGTTGTCAGATGGGAAACCGACCTTGTCGAGCTGTCTCGCACGTTCGATGTGTTGCTGGAAGACACGCTCAAAGACAACTCAATTGTTTTCAAAGACGAAGCCGGCACGAAGGCCAATAAGAACCGGGAGGTGGGGGAGATCATTGCGCGGCGTCGAGAGACCGCCGTTGACCTGGACGTGCGTTTGCTCCTCGACCTTGCAGAGTTGAGCCTTGATCGTCTGGCTAGCGTCGATGCTTCCGTTCTGGAGCAGTATCACAATTATCTGGCGGGTGAGAGCTTGACCAGTGCGGGCACCGCCCACGGCGATCTTGCCGGTAGTGGACTGGCGCTGGCAGAACAGATCGAGGTGCTCAACGGTATTGTCGAAGCGTATGACGAGACGTTAGTGCTGGTTGACTACCTCCACACGCTCGGTGGCGCAGCCATCAAGTCAGACAAGCTGCAGTTATACAAGGCTGAGTTGAGCAGTTTGAAAAATGCAGCGGTCTCTGAATTGTCGCAAGCGGTGCGAGAGCAGGAACTGGAAATGCCACGCTTGCCCAGACCTTCCCTGTACGCCGCAAGAGGCGGCAAGCGGCGATTGGTACGGACACAGCGCGGTCGAAGCGTGCTGGCGGAGGAATTTGAGGTTGATGGCGTTGCGGTTGTCCAGCAGCGTGAGAGCCGTACCGGCAGAGTATTGAAGCAATTCCATCAGCAAGGCAACGAATGGGTGGAAGCCGTTTCCCCGCCCGTCGAGGAGGTTGCGCCGCCCGTCGCTTCGAAAAATCCCGCTGCTGACAGAAGCCGTGCGCGTACCTTGATCGGTGAAGTTGACGCTGTTATTACGCTGGCTCATCAGTACAGTCCGGACCAGCCACTGGGGTTGTCTTCGGTGATTGAGGGGCACACGGAGAAAATGCACGAGACCCTGGCGTCGTTGTCGCTATCTTCGCCCGACGATGAGCTCAGCGAGGAGCTGGATAGCAATATCCGGCGCCTGAGTAATGCCCGACGCGACATGCTGACCAGTCTCTACCTGAACACCAAGCATCCAACGGCGAACAGCCTGCGCTTTCTGCATCAGGAGCGGCGAATTACTATTGAGCCAACGGTGCGCCGCAAGGCCTTGTCTGCCAGCGATTTTCTCGACGTCTATGAGATCCGTAGGCTTGCTGAGCATGGTCGGGCAAAAGGTGATGCTTTGTGGGAAGCGCATTTCCACTACCCAAGCATCGATACTCCAGCGGGGCAATTCAGCAAAGGCCATCTGAAGGTGTGGTGGCAGCGCAAGTTGGGCCGAGAAGCGCAACTACGTGCAGCAGTCGCCGGCAAAGACCTTCTGGAGATTTATCGCAGTGAACTGCGCCTGCCGGATGTTGAGGGCATCATTCCTTTTGATTGAAACACTCAGCGATTGCTGTAACGGCCATGTCTGCCATGGGCAGGCATGGCCTGATTGCTGCGTTCGGCAATCATTTGCTCAATGTTGATCAACTCGATGCCCTGGCGCTTGAACCGAGGCATTTCACGCTCCAGTACCTCAAGTGTTTGCGGGTAGGGGTGCCCGATCAGTACCGCCGATCCCTGTTTGCGTGCCAGTTCGATGCCGAGCTGCAACTGCCGGGCAATCGCTTCGGGTGTGCGCACATCATCAAGAAATACATCCCGCGAGACATGCGCCAGATCGAGCGCCTGGGCCTTGGCTGCCGCCACAGTGGCGGCGCTGGTGCGGCTGTCAACGAAGAACAGGCGACGACGTTGCAGTTCGGCCATCAGCCAGGCCATGGGCTCAGGTTGTGAGGTCATACGGCTGCCCATGTGATTGTTGATGCCGGCAGCGTAAGGCACTTTGGCCAGCGCAGCGTCCAGACGCTGAGCCAGTTCCGGCAACGGTGTGTCGGGGTGCCAGGCGTAGGGGCCGGTGGCCGGATCCATGGGCATGTGCAGGATGACCGTCTTGCCGGCCTTATGGGCCTGGCGGGCAAACTCGCTGGCATGTGGGGTGTCGGGCATGATCGCCATGGTTACCGGGCCGGGCAGGGCCAAGGTACGGCTATCACGCGCGCTGCTCTGACCCAGGTCGTCGATGATCAGGGTCATGTAAGCCTTGACCTGTTGAGCAGGCGCTGCGAACACGGCGCTGCTCAACAGGTACAGCAGGGTACATAGCAGGTAACGCATGTACAGGTTCACTTGCTATGGGTAATGCTCAAGCCCTTGAGCAGGCTCAACGCCTGGCTGAGCTGGAAGTCATTGTCCTGCGGACGTTCCTTGCGCTTGCTGCTGCTCGACGGACGATCGGCGCCGCCGTTGCCATTGCCCAGGTGGCCCTGCAGGTCGGCTTCCTTGAAGTTGTCGTTGTCGGTCTCGGCGGTCAGTTTGGCTGGGCGCACTTCGATGTCCGGCACGATACCTTGGGCCTGGATCGAACGACCGTTGGGGGTGTAATACAGCGCGGTGGTGATCTTCAGTGCGCGGTCGTTGTTCAGCGGCAGCACAGTTTGCACCGAACCTTTGCCAAAGCTATCGGTGCCCATCAGTACGCCGCGCTTCTGGTCCTGCAGGGCGCCAGCGACAATTTCCGAAGCTGAAGCACTGCCACCGTTGATCAACACCACCAATGGCACGCCTTCGCTGGCGTCGGCTGGGTCGGCGGAGAAGCGCAACTCGGAGTTGGCAATGCGACCCTTGGTGTAAACGATCAGGCCTTTGGTCAGGAAGTGGTCAGCTACTTCGACCGCCGACTGCAATACGCCACCGGGGTTGTTGCGCAGGTCCAGGACCAGGCCACGGAGCTTTTTGCCGTTGTCCTTGCGCAGTTTGGCCAGGGCCTTGCCGACTTCTTCGCCAGACTTGACCTGGAACTGGGTGATGCGGATATAGCCATAGCCGTCTTCGAGCAGCTGGCTCTTGACGCTCTTGACCTGAATGACTGCACGGGCGAGGGTCACGTCAAATGGTGTGCCGCCATCGCGCACCAGGGTCAGGGTGATTTTCTCGCCGATCTTGCCGCGCATTTTGTCGACCGCTTCGGTCATGGTCTGGCCACGGGTCGGCTGGCCGTTGATCTTGACGATCAGGTCACCGGCCTCGATCCCTGCGCGTGAGGCCGGGGTGTCATCGATCGGCGAGACCACCTTGACGAAGCCATCCTCCATACCAACTTCGATACCCAGGCCGCCGAACTCGCCACTGGTGCTTTCCTGCAGCTCCTGGAAATCTTCCGGGCCCAGGTAGGCCGAATGCGGGTCGAGGTTGCTGAGCATGCCCTTGATTGCATTCTCCAGCAGAGTCTTGTCGTCTACAGGTTCCACATAAGCTGCCTTGATCCGGTCCATGACCTCGGCGAAGGTGCGCAGCTCTTCGAGCGGCAGTGGCGCCTTGGCAGAAGCCGCCGATACCGTCGTGGCCGGCACCGCAGTGGGCTTGGCAGGCTCGGCCGCAAGGGCCAGTGGCGCGCCGAGGACCAAAGCGATGGTCAGGGCCAGCGAGGTGAGGCGAGGCGTATGCAGCATGTCGAACGAACTCCTGATCCTGGTAGCGCTCCGGCTGGAGCCTCGGCAATACGCGATATCACGTTATACCGTCAAATAAGGGTGGTGGTACCTATCCTTGGGCACGGCACCATTGTGCGGGGTCGCTTGGGCGACCTTGCTGGCGGATGGCGAAGTACAGCCCAGAGTTGTCCTGGCCGCCACTGTTACCAACGGTGGATATTGCCTCGCCGGCCTTGACGACGTCTCCAGCGCTCTTGAGCAGGCTCTGGTTATGCCCGTACAAGCTCAGGTAACCATTACCATGGTCGAGAATGACCAGAAGTCCAGCGCCGCGCAACCAGTCGGCAAACACTACCCGACCGCCATGTACCGCGCGGACTTGGCTGCCAGGCGAGGCGCTGATCATTACGCCATCCCACTTTGCCCGCGAGTCACCACCGCGGGTTTCGCCAAAGCGTGCCAGTAGTCGACCATTGACGGGCCATGGAAGTTTGCCCCGGGCCGAAGAAAAAGCCCCGCCGAAAGTTTCGCCGCTGCTGGACACCAACGGGCCAGGGATGCTTTTCGGCTTGCTTGGCGCATCACCCTTGTCGGCCAGGGCTTCGCGTTGGCGTTGTTTTTCTGCTTCCTGGGCTGCGAGCAGGGCCTTTTGTCGTGCGGCTTCGGCTTCACGGGCCTGACGGGCAAGGGTTTCCTCGATGGTCTTGAGGACTTTGCTCAGGTCGGCCTGGTCTTGCTCGCGGGCCTGCAGCTTCTGGTCCCGGGCTTTGACATCGCTGTTCAGTTTGGCCAGCACTTGCTGGCGCTCGGCGCGGACCTTCTCAAGCTCTTGGCGCTGGGCATCGAGGTTGCCTTGCTGAGCCAGCAATTGCGCTTGTTGCAGGCTGATGTCCTGTTCAACGTTGGCCAGCTGGCGCAAGGTTTCGTTGAAGTTGCGCAGTTGGGTAAGGCGTGCCTGGCTCAGGTAATCGTAATAGGTCAGGGTACGGGCGAACTTTTCCGGATTCTGCTGATTGAGCAGCAGCTTGAGGTATTCCTCGCGGCCGTTCTGGTAGGCCGAGCGGGCCTGGATGGCAATCAGGCGTTGTTGTTCAACGCGGGCGCTCTGGAGTTTTTTTTTCTCGTGATCAAGGCGCTCCAGCTCGCCTTCAGTCTTTTTTAGTTCCTGTTGCAGGGCCTCCACCTGCTTCTCCAGCTTCCCAATGTCGGTTTCTGTGCTGCGCAGGTCTTTCTGCACACCGGACTTTTCCTGCTGCAATTTACCGAGCATTTTTTTCAGCTCGGCAATGTCCTGGCGCGTAGCGTCCAGTTGCTGTTGGGTTTGCGCGCGCTCATCGGCAAACGCCGGGCTGAGCAGGCAGGTCAAGGCGAGGAGAATCAGGGCGCGAAACATGGAGTGGGCGACACCAGGGATAGAGACTGGACTAGTATGCCCGCCGCAGGCGGCAAAAAAAACGGCTTTAGCTGCAAGCGGCAAGGTACAAGCTGCAAGAAAAGCGGATGAACGGGCTCTTTCTTGCGGCTTGTAGCTTGTAGCTAGCAACTTTAGCCGTCTATCAGAATCGATGTGCCCGTCATTTCGGCAGGTTTTTCCAGGCCCAGCAGCTTGAGCATGGTCGGCGCCACGTCGGCCAGTACGCCGCCTTCGCGGACCTGGACATTGCGTTTGCCAACATAAATGAAAGGCACCGGCTCAGTGGTGTGCGCGGTGTGCGCCTGACCAGTGCATTCGTCTTCCATCTGTTCGACGTTGCCGTGGTCAGCGGTGATCAGTGCTTCGCCACCGACCTTGTCCAAGGCCTCGACGATGCGCCCGACGCACAGGTCGAGGGCTTCAACGGCTTTGACGGCGGCTGCGAACACACCGCTGTGGCCGACCATGTCACCGTTGGCGTAGTTGACCACGATCACGTCGTAGCGCTGCTGCTCGATGGCTTCAACGATACGGTCGGTGACTTGCGGTGCGCTCATTTCTGGCTGCAGGTCATAGGTGGCGACTTTCGGCGACGGGATCAGGATGCGTTCTTCGCCTTCGAACGGTTCTTCGCGGCCACCGGAGAAGAAAAAGGTGACGTGAGCGTACTTTTCAGTCTCAGCGATGCGCAGCTGGGTCTTGCCATTTTTCGCCAGGTACTCGCCGAGCACGTTGTTCAGGCTGCCCGGGGCAAATGCCGCTGGCGCCGGGATTTTTGCCGAATACTGGGTCAGGCCAATATACGCGGCCAGTTTCGGCAGGCGCGCACGGGGAAACTCATTGAAGTCGGCTTCGACGAACACTCGCGACAATTCGCGTGCGCGGTCGGCGCGGAAGTTCATGAAGATCACCGCATCACCGTCTTCGACCTTGACCGCTTCGCCAATGCGCGTGGCCTTGACGAACTCATCACTCTCGCCGCGGGCATAGGCCGCTTCCAGTCCGGCCTGGGCGCTGTCGGCGCTGAACTCGGCGGTGCTGTCGATGATCAGGTTGTAGGCGGTCGACACGCGGTCCCAGCGGTTATCGCGGTCCATGGCGAAGTAACGGCCGATCAGGCTGGCAATGCGGCCCTTGCCCAGTTTGGCAAAGGTGGCGTCGAGCAGCTCGATGGACGATTGCGCACTTTTCGGCGGCGTATCGCGGCCGTCGAGGAAGGCATGCAGGTAGATCTTCTCGGCGCCACGCTGGGCGGCCAGTTCGGCCATGGCGACCAGATGGTCCTGGTGACTGTGCACGCCGCCATCGGACAACAGGCCGAGGATGTGTACGGCCTTGCCACTGGCCACTGCCTTGTCGACCGCGCCACAGAGCACTTCATTTTCGAAGAACTCGCCATCTTTGATGGCCTTGGTGACGCGGGTGAAATCCTGATACACCACGCGCCCAGCACCGAGGTTCATGTGGCCAACCTCGGAGTTGCCCATCTGTCCGTCAGGCAAGCCGACGTCCATGCCGGAGCCGGAGATCAAACCGTGCGGCTGGGTGGCGCGCAGGCGATCGTAGACTGGCGTGTTGGCCGAATAGATGGCGTTGTAGTCAGGGCTTTCGCTGTGACCGAAACCATCCAGGATGATCAGGACCAAGGGTTTTGGCGTGCTCGTCATCAATCCCACTCACGGTTGTTCAGATGATAAAGATGCGCATTTTAGGGCAAATTGGTCATGAATGACGAATTAACCTTGTTCGCCACTGGGCGTTGGCCGACGGACTGTAGAGCGTAGATGAGAATTACTGACGATGAGCCGGTCGGGCGGGCTTTGGCCGACCTTGGGGGCTGTGTATACTGGCCAACATTTTTAATGGCCTGGAACACCCTCCGATGGTTGCTCACCTGATTGAATTCGCAACAAAACACTATCTGCTGGTCGGTATCTTCGTCGTTCTGCTGGTGTTGCTGATCATCCACGAAGCCCGCAAAGGCGGACGCAGCCTGAGCACTGGCGAGCTGACCGCACTGGTCAACAGTGATAAAGGCCTGGTTATCGACATCCGTTCGACCAAGGATTACGCGGCTGGCCATATCGTTGGCGCCCTGAATATTCCACAAGACAAGTTCGCCGCTCGTATCGGCGAGTTGGAAAAGCACAAGAGCAACAAAACCCTGATCGTAGTCGATGCCATGGGCCAGCACGCCGGCACCACTGCTCGCGAATTGCTCAAGGCTGGCTTCACCGCTGCCAAACTGTCGGGCGGCGTATCGAGCTGGAAAGCCGACAATCTGCCGTTGGTGAAGTGAAATGAGCGACGTCATCGTCTATTCCAGCGATTACTGCCCTTACTGCTCGCGGGCCAAGTACCTGCTGGAGAACAAAGGTGTAGCCTTCGAAGAGATCAAGGTCGATGGCAAACCCCAGGTACGTGCTGAAATGGCTCAGAAGGCCGGCCGTACCTCGGTGCCGCAGATCTGGATCGGCAGCATCCACGTCGGTGGTTGCGACGACCTGTTTGCCCTTGAGCGCGCCGGTAAACTCGACGCCTTGCTCAAAGCTTGAACCAGAACCCCATTTAAAGACCCTGGAAAGAAGGATCTGTCATGACTGATCAACCGAACAACGGCGCAGCTGCAGCAGAAGACGAAAACACGCCTCAATTCTCCCTGCAGCGCATCTACGTGCGTGACCTGTCGTTCGAAGCGCCGAAAAGCCCGGCGATCTTCCGACAGCAGTGGGAGCCGAGTGTTGCCCTGGACCTGAACACCAAGCAGAAAGGTTTGGAAGGCGATTTCCATGAAGTCGTACTGACCCTGTCGGTTACCGTGAAAAACGGTGACGAAGTAGCCTTCATTGCCGAAGTCCAGCAAGCTGGTATCTTCCTGATCAAGAATCTCGACCCGGCGTCGATGAGCCACACCCTGGGTGCGTTCTGCCCGAACATCCTGTTCCCGTACGCTCGCGAAGCTCTGGACAGCCTGGTGACCCGTGGTTCGTTCCCGGCGCTGATGCTGTCGCCGGTCAACTTCGACGCCTTGTACGCTCAGGAAATGCAACGCATGCAGGAAGCTGGCGAAGCCCCTTCGCTGCAATAAGCCTGTTTCGATGTGTTGAAAAAGCGCCCATCAGGGCGCTTTTTTCTTGGCTCAGGCAAACCCCTGCTGGCGCCATGCCTCGTACACCGTCACCGCCACGGTATTGGACAGGTTCAAGCTGCGACATCCTTCACGCATCGGCAAACGCAGGCGCTGCTCGGCGGGTAGGCTGTCCAGCACCTCGGCCGGCAGCCCGCGGCTCTCCGGGCCAAACAGAAAGGCGTCGCCGGGCTGGAACGCCACTTCGTGGTAGGGGTGCGAGGCTTTGGTGGTGAAGGCGAACAGGCGCGGCTGGTCGAGGCTTTGCAGGCAGCTGGCGAGGTCGATGTGGCGCTTGAGTGGCGCATACTCGTGGTAGTCCAGCCCGGCGCGACGCAGACGCTTGTCGTCCAGCTCGAAGCCGATGGGTTCAATCAGGTGCAAGTGACAGCCGCTGTTGGCGCACAGCCTGATAATGTTGCCGGTATTCGGCGGAATTTCTGGTTGAAAGAGGATGACGTGAAACATGCACGGCTCCGAACATAAAGATGGCGAGCATTCTACTCCTGAACCGGATCCGCGTTCGCAGCAATGGCCGCGTGTGCTGTTTTCCCTGGCAATATTCGGCATGTTGGTGGGCTTGATGATCGGTCGTTTGACCACGCCTGAGCCCCGTGTGCTGGAGCAGGTGCAGGTGGTTGAGGGGGGGCTGGACCTGTGGTTCAACGAAGAACCCAAACTGCACGGCGAAGCAGTGGATGGCACCCTGGCCTTGCTGTTCGAGGCCGAAGGCAAGACCGCGCGTGGCCAGTTGCGCCAGCAGGGCAAACCGGTCAGCTGGCGGGTGCAGAAAAGTGATGGTGGGTTGCTGGTGACCCTGGTGGCGGCTCGGCCTCTGCACGGTGACTGGAACGGTGCAGAAGACGATGGCCGCTGGCGAGTGCAAGTGCGCCTGCGCGAATAAAAGAGGGGAATCCCCGGCCTGCCTGTACCAAGGCCCCCAAAACTGGAAGTACTGATACTAATGCAGGGTGTGTGCCAGTTTTGTTGCAGCCCGCAAAACAGTGGTTTTATGCGTTGGTATGCTGTTTGGGCGGGAATTTTTGCCTTGCTGCGGTGCATCGAGCACAGATTGGGTGCATGGGGCATTTCAGGTTGTAGCATTCACCGGTCCGACGCCCCGGTGAATCCACTCCTGCAGAAGCTCAAGCCTCGTCGTCACCGTCCTCGTCGCCACCGTCGACTTTCATTCCCAACTCCTTGATCTTGCGCGTCAGGGTGTTGCGCCCCCAACCAAGCAAGACGGCGGCGTCGCGACGCCGGCCTGCAGTGTGTTTGAGGGCGGTTTCGATCATGATCCGCTCGAAGCTTGGTACCGCACTGTCGAGCAGGTTGGTCTGGCCACGGGACAGCGCCTGGTCAGCCCATTGGCGTAGCGCCTGCTCCCAGTTCGTCACCGGCGCGGTGTCTTGAGGCAGATTGAGCAGTTCTGGCGGCAGGTCGCCGATGTGTACTTCCCGCCCCGAGGCCATCACGGTGATCCAGCGGCAAGTATTTTCCAGCTGGCGCACGTTACCCGGCCACGGCAAATTGCGCATGAACTCTTCGGTTTCAGCCTTGAGTAGTTTCGGCTCAACCGCCAGCTCCTGAGCGGCACGGCCAAGGAAGTGCCGTGCCAGGGTCGGGATATCTTCGCGGCGGTCGGCCAGGCGCGGGATATGGATGCGGATCACGTTGAGGCGGTGGAACAGGTCTTCACGGAACTTGCCAGCCTGCACCAGGGTTTCCAGGTTCTGGTGGGTGGCGGCAATGATGCGCACGTCGACCTTTACCGGTACATGGCCGCCAACCCGATAGAACTCACCATCCGCCAGTACGCGCAGCAGACGGGTCTGGGTGTCGGCCGGCATATCGCCGATCTCGTCAAGGAACAAGGTGCCGCCATCGGCCTGCTCGAAGCGGCCGCGACGCAGGTTGGCAGCGCCGGTGAACGCGCCTTTTTCGTGACCGAACAGCTCGGACTCCATCAAGTCCTTGGGAATCGCCGCCATGTTCAGGGCAATGAAGGGTGAAGCTGCTCGCGGGCTGTGGCGGTGCAAGGCATGGGCGACCAACTCTTTACCGGTGCCTGACTCGCCGTTGATCAACACGGTGATGTTGGAGTGGCTGAGGCGACCGATGGCGCGGAACACCTCCTGCATGGCCGGCGCTTCGCCGATGATTTCCGGAGTACGGGTCAGGCTTGGGGCGATGTCCAGGCCTTGTTGCTCCTGGGCATGCTGATTGGCGCGTTTGACCAGCGACACCGCTTCATCGACATCGAACGGCTTGGGCAGGTACTCGAATGCCCCGCCTTGATAGGACGCCACCGCACTGTCGAGATCGGAGTGGGCAGTCATGATGATCACCGGCAGGCGTGGGTGCTGCTCGCGGATCTGCGCCAGCAGGTCCAGGCCACTGGCACCGGGCATGCGGATATCGGAAATAATCACATCCGGCTGTTGCCGGGTCAGGCGGCTCATGACCCCGTCGGCGCTGTCGAAGCTCTGGGTGGTCATGCCTTCTTGTTGCAGGGCTTTTTCCAGGACCCAGCGGATGGAACGATCATCGTCGACGATCCAGACAGTTTCACTACGGCTCATGAGGCGGTGGCTCCTTGTTCCAGAGGCAGGAAGATCGAGAAAGTGGTGTGGCCTGGATGGCTGTCACATTCGATCAGACCCTGGTGCTGGCTGATGATGTTCTGGGTAATGGCCAGGCCCAGTCCGGTACCGTCCGGACGACCGCTGACCATGGGATAGAAGATGGTTTCCTGTAGTTCGGCGGGAATGCCCGGGCCGTTGTCGATGATCTCGACCTTGGCCACCAGGCGATGGCGGGTATGGCCAATGGTGAACTGGCGCATGGCCCGGGTGCGCAAGCTGATGCGCCCCAGGCGCAGCTCGTTCTGGCCGCTGATGGCTTGCATGGCGTTGCGCACGATGTTGAGGACCGCCTGAATCATCTGTTCGCGGTCGATCAATACGTCCGGCAGACTCGGATCGTAATCACGCGCCAGGGTGATGCCGCCCTGGCTTTCGGCCTCGACCAGGCTGCAGACACGCTCGAGGACTTCATGGATGTTGGTCATCGCCAGTGATGGCAGTTTGTTCGAGCCAAGCATGCGATCAACCAGGTTACGCAGGCGGTCAGCCTCTTCAATGATCACATTGGTGTAATCCTTGAGGCCTTCCTCGGGTAGCTCCCGGGACAGCAGCTGTGCGGCGCCGCGAATGCCGCCCAGCGGATTTTTGATCTCGTGGGCCAGGCCGCGCACCAGCAACTTGGTGGTTTCTTGCTTGGAAAGCTGGGCTTCTTCTTTGGTGATGCGCAGAAGCCGGTCGCGGGGGTGGACTTCAAGCAGCAACAAGGTCCGCCCGCCACTGAGGATCGGCGTTACCGCGTAGTCGACGGTCTGGGTCTGGCCGGTCAGCGAGGTCAGCTGCGCCTCGCGCTTGGTGAACGGGTGTGCTTGCTCCACCGCCTGGCGCAGGGAATTGAGCGCTTCTGGCGATTCGGTGAACAGCTCGCTGATGAATTGCCCATGGCTACGCTGACCGCTGATGGCCAGGAGCATTTCCGCGGCCGGGTTCATGTACTCAAGGCGCAGTTCGGCGTTGAGCAGAATGGTGGCGGTGGTCAGGTTGTCCAGTAGCAGTCGGTGCAGGGCATCGCTGATGGTCATGGGGCGTCGGTGACCTCTTTTGGCTCATGACGACCCCGGTTGTGCCAGGGTCGCGGGCGCTGGTTGTCTGCTGGTAACAAGAAAATGCAAAAAACAAACCAAGGCTCCGAAAAGAAGCGGATCGGCCGGATAAAGACCTGAATATGCGCTAAATATGGCTGTAAAGCCCTGATCCGGCGGTTTGCTTGAACCAAAATGGGTTGATTTGCTCAGGTGCACGCTGTCGCGTGCACCAATATAGAGCATAGAGGAAGAATTACCTTGCAGAGCACAAATGGGCGGTGGCGCGGATCAAGGCCAGTGTGCGTATTGGGCCCAGTGCGCGCTGGTCGATGGCTTGAGCCAATACTGCTGGGCAAGGTTCGGGGCGCTTGCGGTCGAACGAAGCTAGCTCACTGAGCAGTGCGCGTTGCAGGCGGTCCAGTTGCGGGCGTAATTGCGTTGCCAGATCGACACGCGGCGTTTGCGGTGCGCTGCCCGCCGCATGCCAGCGTGAAAGTGCGCTGTACTGGAGCAATTTGTTGGCTTCGATCTGGTCGGCAAAAAACACCCCGACGCGTTGTTCGTCGAGGCCAAAGCGCATGGCCTGGGTTTGGGCGTTGGCAATCACCTGTTGCTCGCGCTCGGTAGCCTGTACTGGCTGGCCGGAGTCCCATTTGTTCAGGGCAACGGCTTCGGCGATGTCCAGGCGTTGTTCGACACTGTCGAGCAAATGCTGCAGGGGGTTGGTGGGCGGAGGGGGCGATGTGCAGCCTTGGCTGAGGAGCAGGGGGGTTAGCAGCAAGGCAATCAGAGGTGCGCGCATAGCAAGGTATCCACAAGAGAAAAAAACAGTGTGCCGTGATTCGTTGTTTTTACCTGTCGGTTGATACGCATGCAGATGGCAGAAAAGCCAAAGGCCTCCCGAAGGAGGCCTCTGTTTGTCGCGTTACGCCGCTTGCGCAGGCGTCACTGGCTTAGCAGCTGTAGTACAGCTCGTATTCCAGTGGGTGTACGAAGGTGCGGACCTTGATTTCTTCTTCGCTCTTCAGGGCGATGTAGGCATCGATGAAGTCGTCGGAGAACACGCCGCCCTTGGTCAGGAACGCGCGGCCCTTGTCCAGTTCTTCCAGGGCTTCTTTGAGGCTGCCGCACACCTGTGGGATCTCTTTCGCCTCTTCAGGCGGCAGGTCGTACAGGTTCTTGTCGGCGGCGTCGCCTGGGTGGATCTTGTTCTGGATACCATCCAGACCGGCCATCATCAGTGCCGCGAAGCACAGGTATGGGTTGGCCGCCGGGTCCGGGAAGCGCGCTTCGATACGGCGGGCTTTCGGGCTGGAAACGTAAGGAATACGGATCGAAGCGGAACGGTTACGAGCCGAGTAGGCCAGCATTACCGGTGCTTCGAAGCCTGGTACCAGACGCTTGTAGGAGTTGGTCGCCGGGTTGGTGAAACCGTTCAGGGCCTTACCGTGCTTGATGATACCGCCGATGAAGTACAGGGCAGTGTCGGACAGGCCGGCATAGCCTTCGCCGGAGAAGGTGTTCTTGCCATCTTTGGAGATGGACATGTGCACGTGCATACCCGAGCCATTGTCGCCGTACAGTGGCTTAGGCATGAAGGTAGCGGTGCGGCCGTAGGCGTCGGCAACGTTGTGTACGCAGTACTTCAGGGTCTGAACTTCGTCAGCCTTTTTCACCAGGGTGTTGAACTGCACGCCGATTTCGTTCTGGCCGGCAGTTGCCACTTCGTGGTGGTGTACTTCGATGACCAGGCCCATTTCTTCCATGGCGTTGCACATGGCAGTACGGATTTCGTGGTCGTGGTCGAACGGCGGAACTGGGAAGTAGCCACCTTTGACGCCTGGACGGTGGCCTTTGTTGCCGCCTTCGACGTCCTGATCGGACATCCACGAGCCTTGCTCGGAGTAGATCTTGAACATCGAGCCGGAGATGTCGGACTTGAACTTCACTTCGTCGAAGATGAAGAACTCAGGCTCTGGGCCGACGAATACGGTGTCACCGATACCGGTGGTCTTCAGGTACTCTTCGGCGCGGCGGGCGATGGCGCGTGGGTCGCGGTCGTAGCCTTGCATGGTCGAAGGTTCGATGATGTCGCAGACCAGGATCAGGGTCGGCTCTTCGGTGAACGGGTCGAGTACGGCAGAGGAGTCGTCCGGCATCAGGATCATGTCGGAGGCTTCGATGCCTTTCCAGCCAGCGATGGAGGAACCGTCGAACATTTTGCCGGCTTCGAAGAAGTCTTCATCCAGGGCGTCACGCGACGGCATGGTCACGTGATGTTGAATGCCTTTGGTGTCCGTGAAGCGCAGATCAATCCATTTAACGTCATGATCTTTGATGAGTTGAACCGACTTCGACATAGTGTCCTCCGGGGTGGGGTAGAGCTTGCCTGTGCAGCCCTTGAATTTGGGTGATGCCGGGCGCGAATAGTCGGCCAAGGCAACCTGCCTCACAAGGGAGCAAATTGCATGCCAGTGCCCCGGTTTGGATTTCTTGCCCGATTTCTACGCATTCCAGCCGTATTTAGCGGAAAACCTACGGCTTTCCTGCACTCTTAAGAGGCGCAAATCAGTCGCGACGCCTCATTTTGGTGCGCGGCAAACCTTCTGTAGATTAATTGGTTAAACCTTGAGCAATTTCCGCTATAATCCGCGCCCCACTTTTTTAGTCGGCATTGCGCGCGCTGTTTTCAATGAAACTAATCGTAAAAGTCTTCCCAGAGATCACCATCAAGAGCCGCCCGGTTCGCAAACGCTTCATTCGTCAACTGGGCCGCAACATCCGTACCGTGCTCAAGGACCTCGATCCTGCGCTCGCGGTTGACGGTGTCTGGGACAACCTCGAGGTGGTCACCCGCATCGAGGACGAGAAAGTCCTGCGCGAGATGATCGAGCGTCTGACCTGCATGCCGGGCATCGCCCACTTCCTGCAGGTCGACGAGTACCCGCTGGGCGACTTTGACGATATCGTCGCCAAGTGCAAGACCCACTTCGGCCACCTGCTGGTCGGCAAGCGCTTTGCGGTGCGTTGCAAGCGCGGCGGCCACCACGACTTTACCTCGATGGACGTCGACCGTTATGTCGGCAGCCAGCTGCGCCAGCAGTGCGGCGCCTCCGGTATCGACCTGCGCACCCCCGAGGTCGAGGTGCGCATCGAGGTGCGTGACAAGCTGCTGTATGTGATTCACAACCAGCACAAGGGCATCGGCGGCTACCCGCTGGGCACGCTGGAGCAGACCCTGGTGCTGATGTCTGGTGGCTTCGACTCCACCGTGGCGGCCTACCAGATGATGCGTCGCGGCCTGATGACCCACTTCTGCTTCTTCAACCTGGGCGGTCGTGCCCACGAGCTGGGGGTGATGGAAGTCGCCCACTTCCTGTGGAAGAAATACGGCAGCAGCCAGCGCGTACTGTTCGTCAGCGTGCCGTTCGAAGAAGTGGTGGGCGAGATTCTCGGCAAGGTCGACAACAGCTATATGGGCGTGACCCTCAAGCGCATGATGCTGCGCGCTGCGACCAATATTGCTGACCGCCTGGAGATCGACGCGCTGGTAACCGGCGAGGCGATCTCCCAGGTTTCCAGCCAGACCCTGCCGAACCTGGCAGTGATCGATTCGGCCACGGAGAAGCTGGTACTGCGTCCGCTGCTGGCCAGCCACAAGCAGGACATCATCGACCAGGCTAACCAAATTGGTACCGCCGAGTTCGCCAAACACATGCCTGAGTACTGCGGCGTGATCTCGGTGAACCCGACCACCTGCGCCAAACGTCATCGTGTTGACCATGAAGAGAAGCAGTTCGACATGGCTGTGCTCGAGCGCGCTCTGGAGCGTGCTCGCCTGGTGTCCATCGACAATGTGATCGATGAACTTGGTCAGGATATTCAGATCGAAGAAGTCAGCCAGGCGCTGGCCGGGCAGGTGGTGATTGATATTCGTCACCCTGATGCCCAGGAAGACCAGCCCCTGGAACTGGACGGCATCGAGGTCAAGGCCTTGCCGTTCTACGCCCTGAACAGTCGCTTCAAGGAACTGGACGCCACGCGCCAGTACTTGCTGTATTGCGACAAGGGTGTGATGAGTCGCCTGCATGCCCATCATTTGCTCAGTGAGGGACATGCCAATGTGCGCGTTTATCGTCCGACATAAAACGCCGGGGTTGTATGGCGGGAGCATCCGCCATCGCCCTCCCGACCTGCGGGCCCGTTGAGCGCCATTCATTCATATTCGCCGCCTAGACTGGGCGGCAACCCGAATCCTCTGATCGAGATACACACGTGATCGAAAATCTGCGTAACATCGCCATCATCGCCCACGTTGACCATGGTAAAACCACTCTGGTCGACAAACTCCTGCGTCAGTCCGGCACTCTGGAGCGTAACGAGCTCAACGACGAGCGCGTCATGGACTCCAACGACCAGGAAAAAGAGCGCGGTATTACCATTCTGGCGAAAAACACCGCCATCAACTGGAACGGCTACCACATCAACATCGTCGACACCCCCGGCCACGCCGACTTCGGTGGCGAGGTTGAGCGTGTAATGTCGATGGTTGACTCGGTGCTGCTGCTGGTCGACGCCCAAGACGGCCCTATGCCGCAAACCCGTTTCGTGACCAAGAAGGCTTTCGAAGCCGGCCTGCGTCCAATCGTGGTCATCAACAAGGTTGACCGTCCGGGCGCGCGTCCTGACTGGGTTCTGGACCAGATCTTCGATCTGTTCGACAACCTCGGTGCCACCGAAGAACAGCTGGACTTCAAAGTCGTCTACGCCTCGGCCCTGAACGGCATTGCCGGTCTGGACCACACCGAAATGGCCGAAGACATGACCCCGCTGTACCAGTCGATCATCGACAACGTACCAGCGCCAGCTGTTGACCGTGAAGGTCCGTTCCAGATGCAAATCTCGGCACTGGACTACAACAGCTTCCTGGGTGTAATCGGCGTTGGCCGTATCGCTCGTGGTCGCGTCAAGCCGAACACCCCGGTTGTCGCTATCGACGTCAACGGCAAGAAGCGCAACGGCCGTATCTTGAAGCTGATGGGTCACCACGGTCTGCACCGTATTGACGTTGAAGAAGCCTTGGCTGGCGACATCGTCTGCATCAGCGGTTTCGACGAGCTGTTCATCTCCGACACCCTGTGCTCCCCGGACGCAGTCGAAGCGATGAAGCCGCTGACCGTTGACGAACCAACCGTTTCGATGACCTTCCAGGTCAACGACTCGCCGTTCTGCGGTAAAGAAGGCAAGTTCGTCACCAGCCGTAACATCAAAGAGCGTCTGGACAAAGAGCTGCTGTACAACGTTGCACTGCGCGTTGAAGAAGGCGACTCGGCTGACAAGTTCAAGGTCTCCGGCCGTGGTGAGCTGCACCTGTCGGTACTGATCGAAACCATGCGTCGCGAAGGCTTCGAAATGGGTGTTGGTCGTCCGGAAGTGATCATCCGTGAAGTCGATGGCGTCAAGAACGAGCCGTTCGAAAACGTCACCATCGACATCCCTGAAGATTCGCAGGGCAAGGTCATGGAAGAAATGGGTCTGCGTAAAGGCGACCTGACCAACATGGTTCCGGATGGCAAGGGCCGTGTACGTCTGGAATACAACATTCCAGCCCGTGGTCTGATCGGTTTCCGTAACCAGTTCCTGACCCTGACCAACGGTGCAGGCATCCTGACCTCGATCTTCGACCGCTACGCGCCGATGAAGTCCGGCCACATGTCCGGCCGTCAGAACGGTGTACTGGTATCGGTTGAAACCGGTAAGGCCCTGACCTACTCGCTGGAAACCCTGCAGGCTCGCGGCAAGCTGTTTGTTGAGCACGGTCAGGAGATCTACAACGGTCAGATCGTTGGTCTGAACAGCCGTGACAACGACCTGGGCGTCAACCCTACCAAGGGCAAGAAGCTCGACAACATGCGTGCTTCGGGTAAAGACGAAACCATCGCTCTGGTTCCACCTGTTCGCTTCACCCTGGAACAGGCCCTGGAATTCATCCAGGACGACGAGCTGTGCGAAGTGACTCCTAAGTCGATCCGTCTGCGTAAGAAGATCCTCGACGAAGGCGAGCGTACCCGCGCTGCCAAGAAAGCCAAGAACTGAGTTAGTTCAGGCTGAATGAAAACGCCCCCGGTCGAAAGACCGGGGGCGTTTTTGTTTGTGTTGTGTACCCGCCGGCTCGCAGGCTTGGGCAACTGGGCTGAGCGTGGTCTAACCAAACGACTCCTCGAACGGTAAAGCGCTGACGCGTATGGCGGCAGCAATCTCAGGTGCTTGCTCCACCAGTTCTCGATGATGAAGCAACGTGCCTTCGACGGCCTGCAGAATCTCCTGGATCCTGCTTCGTGGATCACTCACGTGGCAACGCTTGGCGAAGTCGAGAATGGCCAAGCGCGATGCAAAGATAGATTTCTGGCCATTTAGATCCAGTGCCAGAGTATCTGTGGGTAGGTAGGCAGTGGTGTTGACGATGTCGTACGCCGGTGCGAGAACGGCATCATTGGCATAAGGCGTGCTGTACAGCAGGCCAAAGTTTTTCAGGTGTGCATCACCGTTGCCCACGATGCAACTCAAAGCGACCATATCGAAAAGGGCCTGAAGGCTTTCCAGCTGCTTCAAGGGGGCTGCAAATACTTCGATGGCCTTGGCGATATGTTCGTAGCTTTTACTGTATTTGCTGGCGGTGCCCAGCCCCATGAGTACAGCCATGTCTTCAAAGCCGAGCGGGTTCAAATGCGCGTCACGATCAAAGCGGCGCATGACGAACATGCGTTTGTCTTTGGACAGATAGAACTCTGGAGTGGTTATCCCAGCAGCACTGGCAATTGACATGCACAAGTATTCGTTGATCGCTAGGTGAGGAAACGCCCCTTTGCCACTTTTGACGATCAGATCGGCGGTGGTTGCTGTGGCTTTGGCGGATGCCTCGAGCCGTTCAGGTACCAGCACTTTAGGCTGCACGCCCGAGATGCCGGAGCGCAGGATATAACGATGAACAAGCTCGTTGAAAATATCTTCCGCACCGTCCCAGGCAAGTATTTCAGTGAGCCGTTCACCTTTGTAGCTACTCGCCTGTTGTTCCAGCAAGCGGTCGACTTCAGGCGCCGTAACAAACACACGGCCGATAGGCGAGTTTTTCCCGGAAATGGCCAGCAACAGCATGGGATTGACCGTTGTCACTTTGGCTAATCGGTTTCGCAGTTGCTCCAGCACATAGCCTTCGGGAAGGTTCATCTGAAAAATTGGATGCAATTCCCGAGAACGGTACTCTTCGCGGCGCGGTGGCATGGTCATGCTCACCGCGATGGACGCCGAAGTGGCCGTGCTGTAGCGAAACACGTAGTCGGAGTCTGGGCTCTGAAAAATCTGGCCGCTGATGCCTTGAGCAGTTGAAACCAGCAGCTCGTCTATTGCGCTCACCGGAACAGGTCCCCAAGCTCATCCAGCGTTGGCATCGCTTTTGGCACGACTTCCAGCTCACAGCCTAGGGCATTCAGTACCCGGCAATAAAATGACATCGCTACCGTGCTGGAGCCCTGCTCTATTTCGCTGAGTTTTTGGCGGGTGATGCCAGTACGTTCTGCCAACTGGACCTTGGTCAGGCCTCGGTTCTTCCTCATCTGCTCGATGCTGCGGCCAACTCGTTGGGAGATCAGCGTGTTTTCCATGTTACGTACCAATAACATTTATAGATAAATGTAAGGTAAGCATAACATTGCGTGGTGGTCAATTGCTGGCGGGCTTATCTCAGCATTGCACGGTTAGTCGAGCATCAGCTGACTGGGCGTCAGCGCGAACGCGCTGCAGGCTTGGGGATATACGCGCAGTATCCTGGTCGCGGGCCGATCCGTGGGTGATTGCGGCAGGTGTCCGGACGCTTTTCATAAATGGTGCACATGCGGCTCTTGCGATCCAGGTACAGGCAATCGTCATTGCTCATCTGTGCCAGGGTGAAAATCCCCGACTTCTGGTTGAATCGCTGGATGATCCCGTCCTTCTGCAAACGCTTGGCAATGTTCTTCGGCGGCTCTCCCATCTCGAACTCGTCCACCACGCCCATGCGGATCAGGTCTTTGATTTTCACTTCCGTCGGCAAGGTGCAGCAGGTCGAGTTGCAGCCTCCGCACATATGGCTTTGGTATTTCTGCCAGGTCTCCAGGCGGTCAACTTCGGCGGCAGCGATCAGGGTCGGTTTCATCGGGCTCAGGTTTTAGATGTTCTAGTGGGCGCGCGATCATACCGGAGTTGGTCAAAATGTGAACAACCATTTGCCGGTTACGCTTCTAACAGCTAACGCTTTTGCACAGAAACTGCCGAACCTGCGCTTTCGCTCTGTGTCGAACGGTCTAGGCTGAGAAATCTCCATCCGCATTCGTCAATCTGATCGAGGACGTCGCATGTCTCAGGAACCACTCGCTCGTGACGCAGAGGTGGTCGCTTTTCGCACCGCTGTACTGGATAAATTGACTTACGCGGTCGGCAAGGACCCGGAACACGCCTTCGACCATGACTGGTTCGAAGCCATCGCTTTGGCCGCGCGTGATCATATGGTCGATCACTGGATGGACCATACCCGGCAGATTTACCGCAGCAGCCAAAAGCGGGTGTATTACCTGTCCCTGGAGTTCCTCATTGGCCGTTTGCTGTACGACAGCTTGAGCAACCTGGGCCTGCTCGACATCGCCCGCGAGGCGCTCAGTGGGCTTGATGTCGACCTTGAACGCATTCGTTTGCTGGAGCCGGATGCAGCGTTGGGCAATGGCGGGCTTGGGCGTCTGGCGGCCTGTTTCATGGAAAGTATGTCGACCTTGGGCATTGCCGCTCATGGCTACGGTATTCGTTACGAGCATGGCCTGTTCCGTCAGGCCGTGGTCGATGGCTGGCAGCAGGAACAGACCGAAAACTGGCTGGATTTCGGCAACCCCTGGGAATTTGAGCGGGCTGAGGTGATCTATCCGATCAGTTTCGGTGGCAGCGTTGAAACGGTGCAGGATGCCAATGGCCAGCAGCGTCAGGTGTGGTGGCCGGCCGAGACCGTGCGCGCGGTGGCCTATGACACGCCGGTGGTTGGCTGGCGCGGCGCCAGCGTCAACACCCTGCGCCTGTGGCGGGCTCGGGCCCTGGAAGAGTTGCACCTGGAGCGCTTCAATGCGGGCGATCACTTGGGCGCGGTGGCCGAAGTGGCTCGCGCCGAAAGTATTTCGCGGGTGTTGTACCCGGCGGACAGCACCGAGGCCGGGCAGGAGCTGCGCCTGCGCCAGGAATACTTTTTCGTCTGCGCCTCATTGCAAGACTTGCTCCGCCGTCACCTGAACATGCACGACAGCCTGCTCAACCTACATGAGTCAGCGGCGATCCAGCTCAACGATACTCACCCTTCGATTGCGGTGGCGGAGTTGATGCGTTTGCTCGTCGACCAACACGAAGTGCCCTGGGACACCGCTTGGCACTTGACCGTCAACACCCTGGCCTACACCAATCACACCTTGCTGCCCGAAGCCCTGGAAACCTGGTCGGTCGGTCTGATGGAGCGCATGTTGCCGCGACATATGCAGATCATCTACCTGATCAATGCCTTTCACATCGATGCCCTGCGGGCCAAAGGTATTCATGATTTTGACGTGCTGCGCGCGGTGTCGTTGATCGAAGAAGACAACGGCAGACGTGTGCGCATGGGCAACCTGGCGTTTCTGGGCTCGCACAGCATCAATGGTGTGTCGGCGCTGCACACCAAGCTGATGCGCAGTACCGTGTTTGCCGAGCTGCACAAACTCTACCCCGAGCGGATCAACAACAAGACCAACGGCATCACCTTCCGTCGCTGGTTGTATCAGGCTAACCCGCAACTGACCGGTATGCTGGTCGAGGCCCTGGGTGAGGACGTGCTGGACAACCCGCAAGGACGCCTGTGCGACCTTGACCTTTTTGCCGACAAGGCGTCGTTCCGCAAGCAATTTGCCGAGCAGCGGTTGCACAGTAAACGGGCTCTGGCCAGCCTGATTCAGGAGCGTGTGGGCATTACGGTCAACCCCGAGGCGATGTTCGATGTGCAGGTCAAGCGCATCCACGAGTACAAACGCCAGCTGTTGAACCTGCTGCATACCGTGGCGTTGTACCAGGCAATCCGTTCCGAACCCAGCACCCTCTGGGCGCCGCGGGTGAAGATCTTCGCCGGCAAGGCGGCAGCCAGCTATCACCAGGCCAAGCTGATCATCAAGCTGAGCAACGACATCGCCCGGGTGGTGAACAATGACCCGACGGTGCGCGGCTTGCTCAAGGTGGTGTTCCTGCCCAACTACAACGTCAGCCTGGCGGAAAGCATCATTCCCGCCGCGGACCTCTCCGAACAGATATCTACCGCCGGGTACGAGGCATCGGGCACCAGCAACATGAAGTTCGGCCTCAACGGCGCGTTGACCATCGGCACCCTCGATGGCGCCAACGTGGAGATGAGTGAGCAGGTCGGTACCGAGAACATGTTCATCTTTGGCCTGACCGCGCAACAGGTGGAGGCGCGCAAGCGCAGTGGCGACTTTGGCGCCAATGCCGCCATCGCCGCGTCGAGTCGGCTCAATGATGTGCTCCAGGCAATTCGTGGCGGGGTGTTCTCTCCGGATGATCCGGCACGCTATGTGGGCCTGGTGGACTCTCTGGTCGCCCATGATCGCTTTCTGGTTTGTGCCGACTTTGATGCCTATTGGGATGCCCAGCGCCGGGTTGAGGCGCTCTGGCACGATCCCAAACAGTGGTGGCGAGTTGCTGTGCTGAACACCGCGCGGATGGGCTGGTTCTCCTCGGATCGGACCATTGGCGAGTACGCTCGGCAAATTTGGAAAGCCCTCGACTAGGCTCCACATGGTGGCCCGAGAGCGGTGAACTCTCGGGCCAAAGTACCGTCTGATCGGGCAAGCGCGTCGGATAGCTCGCTAGCGCTGCACTCTCCCTGTAAACTGCGGGGGTTTTTACTACCCCCTTCCTTCGGAGCCTTACATGTCCCGCGTTACCCTGAGTCGCTATTTGATTGAGCAGACCCGCAGCAACAGTACCCCTGCCGATCTGCGCTTCCTGATCGAAGTGGTGGCGCGTGCGTGCAAGGAGATCAGCCATAACGTTTCCAAGGGCGCGCTGGGCGGCGTTCTGGGCAGCATGGGCACTGAAAACGTGCAGGGCGAAGTCCAGAAGAAGCTGGACGTGATCTCCAACGACATCCTCCTTGAAGCCAACGAGTGGGGCGGTCACCTGGCCGGCATGGCGTCCGAAGAAATGGACAACGCCTATCAGATCCCGGGTAAGTACCCGAAAGGCGCCTACCTGCTGGTATTCGACCCACTGGACGGTTCGTCGAACATCGACGTCAACGTGTCGGTCGGCACCATCTTCTCGGTACTGCGTTGCCCTAACGAGTACCTGAGCCAGAACGAAAGCCTCAATGAACAGGCCTTCCTGCAGCCAGGCACTGAGCAGGTTGCCGCCGGTTACGCGATCTATGGCCCGCAAACCATGCTGATCCTGACCTTGGGCAACGGCGTCAAGGGTTTCACCCTGGACCGCGAACTGGGCAGCTTCGTGCTGACCCACGAGAACATCCAGGTGCCGGAAACCACCGCTGAATTCGCCATCAACATGTCCAACCAGCGTCACTGGGAAGAGCCGGTGACCCGCTATGTCGGCGAACTGCTGGCCGGTGAAACCGGGCCGCTGAAAAAGAACTACAACATGCGTTGGATCGCCTCGATGGTTGCCGATGTGCACCGCATCCTGACCCGTGGCGGCCTGTTCATGTACCCACGTGACGCACGTGAGCCGTCCAAACCGGGCAAGCTGCGTCTGATGTACGAAGCCAACCCGATGTCTTTCATCATCGAACAGGCCGGCGGTGCTTCCACCGACGGTCGCCAGCGCATCCTCGACATCCAGCCTGAGAGCCTGCACCAGCGTGTGGCAGTGTTCCTCGGTTCCAAGCAGGAAGTCGAGCGCGTTACCGGTTATCACCAGGAGTAAGTCCATGCTCGCACCTTGGCAGCCGTTACTGGAGTGGTGGTTCGGATGGGGCACCAGTCCCCAGGACGTCGCTGACGAGAAGAGCACGCTGTGGTTTGGCAAGCATCACGACGTCGAGGCGCAGGAGCGTTTCGGCGACTTGGTCGAGCAAGCCCTGGCGGGTGGTCTGGATGAGTGGCTGCAAAGCCCTCAGGGCTGGCTGGGCCTGGTCTTGTTGCTTGACCAGCTGCCGCGCATGATCCACCGCGACACGCCGCGCGCCTTCGATGGCGACCGGCGGGCGCAGGTGCTGGTGATGCAAGGTCTGGACAAGGCCTGGGATTACCAGTTGTTGCCGATTCAGCGGGTGTTCATCCTGTTGGTGCTTGAGCATGCCGAAGTGCTGGATTGGCAGAACGTCAGCATTGAGCGTTATCGCTTGTTACTCGATGCTCAGCCGGACAGTGACCGGCGTTTGTTCGAGGGTTTCCTCGATTATGCCGAGCAGCACCAGCGGGTAATTGCCCGCTTTGGCCGGTTTCCGCATCGCAATCTGCTGCTGAATCGGCCGAGTACCGATGAAGAGATGGATTTCTTGTTGGAGCCGGGTTCCAGGTTCTGAGCGAGCTTCACCGACCTGTAGGAGCCGGCCTTGCCGGCGATGCAAGACAGCGTCTTGCCAATGGGGGCTGCTATGCACCCCATCGCCGAGGCCGGCTCCTACGGGTTGTTGTGTTTAGATTCTGAAACTACCCACCAACTGCTTCAACCGACTGGCCTGATTCTCCAGGTCATTGCAGGCCCGCAAGGTCGCTTGCAGGTTCTCCACCCCTTCCTGATTCAATGTATTGATCTCGGTGATGTCGACATTGATCGACTCGACCACGGCCGTCTGCTCTTCGGTGGCGGTGGCCACCGACTGGTTCATGCCATCAATCTCACCGATGCGTTGAGTCACACTGCCCAGGCGCGCACCCGCCTGATTGGCGATGCCCACACTGTGTTCACTGTGGCTCTGGCTTTCGGTCATGGTGCTCACCGCGACGCGAGCACCGGCCTGTAGTTCTTCGATGATGCGCTGTACCTGTTGTGCCGAGTCCTGGGTGCGGTGCGCGAGGTTGCGTACCTCATCGGCGACCACGGCAAAGCCGCGTCCTGCTTCACCGGCACGCGCGGCTTCGATCGCAGCGTTGAGCGCCAGCAGGTTGGTCTGCTGGGAAATACCGCTGATCACTTCGAGGATCTGGCCGATGTTCACCGTGTTGGCATTGAGTGTTTCGATGTTGTCGCACGAGTCGCTGATCTTCGCCGACAGCTGGTTCATCACCTCAATGGTCTGCTCAACCACTTGCTGACCCTCTGAGGCCAGGTTGCGTGCATCGCTGGAGTGCTGCGAGGCGAGGGCGGCGTTCTGGGCAATTTCTTGGGCGGCGGCACCCAATTGGTTAATCGCCGCCGCTACGCTGCTGGTCCGGCTGGCTTGCTGGTCAGCATTATGGATTGAGGCATTCGAGGCACTGATCACCCGCAAGGCGACTTCGTTGACCTGACCGGTGGCCGAGGATACTTCACGGATCGACTCATGGATGCGTTCGACAAAGCGGTTGAACGACTGACCAAGGCTGCCGAATTCGTCCTGACCATGGATGCGCAGGCGGCGAGTGAGATCGCCTTCGCCTTCGGCGATGTCATGCATCGCCCGACCCATAACGTGCAGCGGCTCCATCAATACGCGGATCAGCAGGCCGAGCAGGGCGATGATGATCAGTACCGCAATCACCGTGGCAACAATCGCCGAGGTACGCAGCTCGCTGAGCATGGCGAAGGCGAAATTCTGGTCGAGCTCCAGGGCGACATACCAGTCGGCCGAAGGCACACCGTTGACCTTGGTGAAGGTGATGAACTGCGGGCGGCCGTCGCGCTCGGTTTGCTTGAGCCCGCCAGCGATTTGCGGTGTGCTCTGTGGGTAGGCCTCACTGAGGTCTTTGAGTACCAGTTTGGCATCGGGGTGCACCAGAATCTTGCCGGCGCCGTTAACGATGAACGCTTGGCCATGACCATCGAAGTTCAGTGCGTTGATGATCGCACTGATGCTATCGAGGTCAGTGTCGGCACCGCTGACGCCGATCATCCGGCCTTGATGCTGTACCGGCGTGGCCAGGGTGATCACCAGCTTGTTTGCCGAGGTCGAAATGTAGGGCTCGGTAACGATGGTCTGGCCAGCAGCGCTGGCGGCCTTATACCAACCGCGCACGCGCGGGTCGTAGTCGACAGGGCGGCTGCCCAGCGGCACCGATTGCATGTAGCCGTCCTGGCCGCCGAAATAGGTCAGGAGAAAGTTACTGCTATACACCGGCAGATTGAGGCTACGAGTCAGGCTGTCCTTGCTGGCGCCATCGTTGGCTACTTGTTGCGATAGCGATTGCAGGATCTGGATGCGGCTTTGCAGCCAGGTCTGGATGTTGTTGCTGGTCAAACTGCCGAGCTCCTGCATGGAGGCTTCGGTATTGCTGCGCAGGGTTTGACGCTGGCGGTAATCGTTGAACAGGACAAAGCAGGTGAAAGCAACAGCGACCACCAGAGCGGCGGCGAGCAAAATCTTGTGGCTGAATTTCAGGTTTTTTGTCATTGCGAGGTCTGTCTGCACAAGGCGGGTCAGCGGAAGGGGGCGCGGCAATCGGTCGCAGCGCACCCCTGTGTCGTCCAGTGCGAAGAAAAGATTAACCGCTGAGATGGCCTATACGACCAAAGGCAGGCAATTGACGTCAGGAAAGCGCAAAGACTCGGGAACCAGAAGGACTTTTGCCCTTCTAAGCTGTCGGTAGGCCACTGCGCCTGCACCCTCATGTCCAGGAGTGACCTTTCATGTCGTTGCGTTCCCTCGCCCTGCTGTCCTTGTGCGTGTTTCTAACTGCGTGCAACAAGATCAACCAGGAAAACTATTCACAGCTCAAAGCCGGCATGGCCAAGGCTGAGGTTGAAAAACTGCTTGGCGCACCGAAGGAGTGCTCTGGCGCACTGGGTATGTCCAGTTGCACCTGGGGCGATGAGAAAACCTTTATCAGCGTGCAATACGCGGCTGACAAGGTGCTGATGTACTCCGGGCAGGGGCTCAAATGAAATCGCTGCTGCTGGCTTTGTGCGCCGCCCTGGTTTTGGGCGGCTGTGCCAACTCGGGGATGGGGCCGATACCGCCGAAGACGGTCGACAGCGTCGACCTCAAGCGTTACCAGGGCAAATGGTTTGAGTTGGCGCACCTACCGATGTTCTTCCAGCGCGATTGCGCCCAGTCCGAAGCCCACTACAACCTCCGGCCCGATGGCTCGGTGGGTGTGCTCAACCGGTGCATGACTCTAGAAGGTGAGTGGCAGGAAGCCAGCGGCAGCGCTACGGCACAAGTCCCAGGCAAGACTGACAAGCTCTGGGTGGCGTTCGACAACTGGTTTTCGAAACTGCTGCCGGGTGGGCTCAAGGGCGAATACTGGGTGCTGTATGTCGGTGATGACTATCAGAACGCGTTAGTGGGTACCCCGGACCGCAAGTACCTCTGGATACTTTCGCGCAAGTTGAATGTTCCGGCCTGGCAGCGGGAAAGCCTGCTGGCCAAGGCGCGTCAGCAAGGCTACGACACCAACCGTTTGATCTGGCGGGTGGCGGATAAGGATATGGCTGTGAATAGGCAGTGAGGCCTTTTCGCGGGGCAAGTCCGATCCCACCGGTGCAGATAGGTAGCCGGTAGGTGCGGGCTTGCCCCGCGATTGCAGATGTAACATACGCCTGTAACAATTTACGGAAGCATCCTACATACCCTCTAGCACCCAAAAATTAAGCTGCGCTCTCTGACAACAGGGAGTTACGCATATGGCGAGTCACGGCTACATAACCATCACAGGTAAGACGCAAGGGCTTATCTCCGCCGGGTGCTCAAGTCAGGAGTCTATTGGCAACAAATGCCAAGCGGGGCATACGGACGAGATCATGGTGCTGGCGCTGAATCACGGCATGACAAATGTTGGCAATATCAATCGCGCCACACACGGTCCCATCGTCATCACCAAGAATATCGACAAGTCATCACCGCTCTTGGCGCAGGCTCTGACCAATCGGGAGGTAATTGATTGCACTATCAGTTTCTATCGTACCTCTTCATATGGCACTCAAGAGAAGTACTACACCATTAAGCTGGGCGACGCGCAGGTCGCCGATCTGATGCTCGATATGCCCCATGCGGTCCTGCACAGTGAGGCCGAAACTCAAGAGCAACTCTCCATTCGCTATCGCAGTATTATCTGGACCCACCACCTCGCGGGTACCAGTGGCTCCTGTTTCTGGAGTGAAGACGAATGAGCAGTCGCCCCTCACCTTTTCCTCTGGACAGTAATGCTTATTGGGAGGTGAGCGACGCTGCCGTGCGCTTGACGAAACAGGCATGTACCTCAAGTGCGCAGCTTCTGCGCGATGGTAGATTGCGAATGCAGTTTAATCGGGAGTTTGCCTATTATGCCAAGCGAGTAGTGGACGACGTTGCTCTGGGTGAAAAGACACCTGAGCAGGGGCTTTCTGAGCTCACTCAGACGATGCGCAGGTTGGCGACAAAGACCGTTGAGATAGGCAGAAAAAGCATAGGTGTAGTTGCCGGCGCCGCGCAGGTAGCAACGGGAGCGAGTATTTGTTACACCTCAGTGGGAACGCTTTGTTTTGTGGCGGGTGTTCCATTGATGGCTCACGGGGCCAACAACATATATGAGGGTGGCCGGAATATTGTTGAAGGCCGCACCGATGTGGAGGGGCCGGTAAGAAAGGGGTACCACAATGTATCCAAGGCGCTAGGCGGGGATAAAGCGGAGGGGGATCTTGCTTATGCGGCTACAGATCTGGGGCTCTCTGTTTATGGCTTGTTAAGAATGGTCATAAAGCCGGGGTCTTGGCGTTTGTTTTATAATATCCAGTCGGATTATGTCCGATCTTTTAGAGTCACCGGCGGCTTTTCTCTTACCATCGAAGGAGCGGCAAGCATCCAAAGTATTGATCAGATCCAGGAAGCGCTAGTTAAATGACGCTTATTCTGTATTTGGCTATTCTTATTCTGGGGTTGTGGCTTGGCCGGTTTTTCAAGGTTTTTTTTACTGGCCCTGACTTAGGCTATTCAGGGGCGTTGTTTTGTATTTTGTTTAATATGTTTTTGAGTTCGATTCACCTGGGGCTCGCAATGCATGAAAGGATGTTGTTTGTTGGTGATGTCTCCAGCTGGGTTGATGAATATCCACTTGTTCTTTGGCCAGCGCTAATTGGTGCAGTTGTACAAGCGACTTTCATCCCGATGAAAACTGATCGCTCGCAGAACGGTTGAATGTGCTTCACGCAGAAGCTTCTGTCTCGGCAACTTTTTTGAATGAAGAGAGAAGAAGAGATCTAATATCACTGATGCCTTGCTCTTTAACGAGAGCAAGGCACGTTTTAAATGTATCAACCCAATAATGCCTTTAGCACCCCGGTAAACGCCTGCGCACTTTCCTCTTCCTGGGCATGCCGCCCCTGGCGCACCACCCACCGGCCGTTGACCATCACATCCCGCACCTGACGATCCCCTCCGGCAAACAGCCAGCGATTGAGAATGCCATCTTCACTGGCGGTCGCCAGATACGGATCGTTGCCATCGAGCACCAGCCAATCCGCCCGCTTGCCTACCGCCAATTCGCCAATCGGCTGCCCCAGCGCCTGCGCGCCGCCGCTTAACGCCGCGTCATACAAGGTCCGTCCAACCATCGGCTGGTTACCGCGATGGAGGCGGTTGCGCCGCTGGTCCCGCAAACGCTGGCCATATTCCAGCCAGCGCAGTTCCTCGACCACGCTCAGCGACACATGGCTGTCGGAGCCAATCCCCAGGCGCCCGCCCTGGGCCAGGTAATCCACTGCCGGAAAGATGCCGTCACCGAGGTTGGCTTCGGTAGTCAGGCACAAGCCTGCGACGGCACCGCTACGGGCCACTAGGGCGATTTCGTCAGCTTCGGCATGAGTGGCGTGGACCAGGCACCAGCGCTGATCGACTTCGGTGTTTTCAAACAGCCATTGCAACGGCCGACGCCCACTCCAGGCCAGGCAGTCGTCGACTTCTTTTTGCTGTTCGGCGATATGGATATGCACCGGGCAGGTCTTGTCGCTGGCCGCCAGAACCTGAGCAATTTGCTCCGGGGTGACCGCGCGCAGGGAGTGAAAGCACAGGCCCAGGACTTGCGCCGATTGCTTGGCCAACAGCGGTGCCAGGCGTGATTGCAGGCTCAGGTACCGTTCGGTGCTGTTGATAAAGCGGCGCTGGCCTTCGTTCGGCGTTTGCCCACCAAAACCTGAGTAGCTGTAGAGCACAGGCAGCAAGGTCAGGCCAATGCCACTGGCGCTGGCCGCCTGACTGATGCGTAAGGAAAGCTCGGCCGGATCGGCGTAAGCCTGGCCCTGGGTGTCATGGTGCACATAGTGGAATTCGGCAACCGAGGTGTAGCCGGCCTTGAGCATTTCGATATACAGCTGGCGAGCGATGATCTGCAATTGCTCGGGGCTTATCTTGCCGACCAAGCGGTACATCAGCTCGCGCCAGGTCCAGAAGCTGTCATTGGGGTTGCCGGCCACTTCGGCCAGACCGGCCATGGCACGCTGGAATGCATGAGAATGCAGGTTGGGCATACCTGGCAGCAGGGGGCCAGCCAAACGCTCGGCGCCTTCAGCTGATGCATCGGTTTGTAGACTGGCCAGCAGGCCATCGGCACCGACCTCGATTCGGACGTTTTCGGCCCAGCCCGTAGGCAGCAGAGCGCGCTCGGCAAAGAAGACGGACATCGACGCAACACCTCATTGGGTTTATTTGTATATACATATACAGACGTTTGCCTGCTGGGTAAACTCCGGCAAGCTACCGTTCATTCAACCGAACAAGGATATTTTCCGTGCCGACACCTCCTGTCTCCGCGCTGGTTGCCCAGATGGGCGAGGGGCCGGCGCCACTGTACGCCCGGGTTAAGCAGATGATTGCCCAGCAGATCCAGAATGGCAGCTGGCCGCCGCACCATCGCGTGCCGTCGGAAAGCGAGCTGGTCAGCGAGCTGGGCTTCAGCCGCATGACGATCAACCGCGCCCTGCGAGAACTCACCGCTGAAGGCTTGCTGGTGCGCATGCAAGGGGTCGGTACCTTCGTCGCCGAGCCCAAGACCCGCTCGGCGCTGTTCGAGGTCAACAATATTGCAGACGAAATCGCCGCTCGCGGCCACCAGCACACCTGCAAGGTAATTACGCTTGCTGAGGAAACGGCCGGCTCCGAGCGCGCGCTGGCGCTGGATATGCGTGAAGGCCAGCGCGTCTTCCACTCGCTGATCGTGCATTACGAGAACGGCATTGCCGTGCAGATCGAAGACCGCTTCGTTAACGCGCAGATCGCCCCGGATTACCTCAAGCAGGATTTCACCCGGCAGACGCCTTACGCCTATCTCTCTCAGGTAGCGCCGCTGACCGAGGGCGAGCATGTGGTCGAGGCGATCCTTGCCGAGCCAGAAGAATGCCGACTGCTACAAATCGAACAAGGCGAGCCGTGCCTGCTGATCCGCCGCCGTACCTGGTCGGGACGCCAGCCAGTGACTGCCGCTCGTCTGATTCATCCCGGTTCCCGTCATCGTCTGGAAGGACGCTTCAGCAAATGAGCCAGTTGCAGGTTTTACGCGCCAAAGACTACCCCCGCATGCCGTGGAAGAACGGCGGCGGCAGTACCGAAGAGATCACCCGCGATGCTGGTGAAGGCCTGGAGGGTTTTGGCTGGCGACTGTCGATTGCCGACATCGCCGAGTCGGGTGGGTTTTCCAGTTTCGCCGGGTATCAGCGGATCATTACTGTGCTTGAAGGCGAGGGCATGCGTTTGCAGGTTGATGGCCAGACCACACGACCGTTGTTGCCTTTCGATGCCTTTGCCTTCAGGGGGGAAAGCCAGGTCAGCTGTACTTTGCTCGGCGGCTCAATCCGTGATTTCAACCTGATTTATTCCCCCGAGCGATACCGTGCCCGCCTGCAGTGGCTCGATGGCAGCCAGCGGGTGTTTAGCTCGGCTTCGACCTTGTTGCTGTTTGCCGCTGCTTCCCAGGTGGAGGTCACCTTGGCCGGACAGGGCGACCAGTTACTCGGACGTTACGACTGCCTCCAACTGCAAGGTAGCGGCACCCTACAGACCTTGAATGTGCAAGGCCGCTGCTGCCTGATCGAGTTGACCCCGCACTGAGATTGTTACGCCTCGGCCGAGCATTTCGGCCGGGGCTGATACCGATTGTCCCAGCGTGGTGCAACGCCACTGGTCGGTCCCTCTGCACCGTTTATCCCCTGGAAATTTATTTTTGCTGATCAACGCCCGGCATTGCGGGGCTCTGGCGCCTGCTTTTCAGTGTGGCCAGCGGTGCTCCTGAAAAGTTGGCATTTCAATTGCCTATGCTTGTACATACAAGTAAATATGTGTTTGTATGAGTGCCATGACACACCCAATGCCTGGGTTGGTTTGGACTGATCGCTTAGGAGCCATTTCCGTGACTGACAACAATTTCAAAAAATTCCGTGACGTCGAAATCCGCGCAGCCCGCGGCAACAAGCTCACCGCCAAAAGCTGGCTGACTGAAGCACCGCTGCGCATGCTGATGAACAACCTCGATCCGGAAGTGGCAGAGAACCCCAAGGAACTGGTGGTTTATGGCGGTATCGGCCGTGCCGCGCGAAACTGGGAGTGCTACGACAAGATCGTCGAGAGCCTGACCAACCTGAACGAAGACGAAACCCTGCTGGTGCAGTCGGGCAAGCCGGTCGGCGTATTCAAGACCCACGCTAATGCCCCGCGCGTGCTGATCGCTAACTCCAACCTGGTACCGCACTGGGCCAACTGGGAACACTTCAACGAACTGGACGCCAAGGGCCTGGCCATGTACGGCCAGATGACCGCTGGTAGCTGGATCTACATCGGCAGCCAGGGCATCGTTCAGGGCACCTACGAGACCTTCGTCGAGGCTGGTCGCCAGCACTACAATGGCAGCCTCAAGGGCAAATGGGTACTGACCGCAGGTCTGGGCGGCATGGGCGGTGCCCAGCCACTGGCCGCGACCCTGGCCGGTGCCTGCTCGCTGAACATCGAATGCCAGCAGAGCCGCATCGACTTCCGCCTGAGCAGCCGCTATGTCGACGAACAGGCCAAGGACCTGGACGACGCCCTGGCGCGCATCGCCAAGTACACCGCCGAAGGCAAGGCTATCTCCATTGCCCTGCTGGGCAACGCTGCCGAAATCCTGCCTGAACTGGTCAAGCGTGGCGTGCGCCCGGACATGGTTACCGACCAGACCAGCGCCCACGATCCGCTCAACGGCTACCTGCCGGCCGGCTGGACCTGGGAACAGTACCGCGACCGCGCCCAGACCGACCCTGCAGCCGTGGTCAAGGCCGCCAAGCAATCGATGGCCGTGCACGTACAGGCCATGCTCGATTTCCAGAAGCAAGGTATCCCGACCTTCGACTACGGCAACAACATCCGTCAGATGGCCAAGGAAGAAGGTGTCAGCAATGCATTCGATTTCCCTGGCTTCGTGCCGGCCTACATCCGTCCACTGTTCTGCCGCGGTATTGGTCCGTTCCGCTGGGCAGCGCTGTCGGGCAACGCTGAAGACATCTACAAGACCGACGCCAAGGTCAAAGAGCTGATCGCCGACGACGCTCACCTGCACAACTGGTTGGATATGGCCCGCGAGCGCATCAGCTTTCAGGGGCTGCCTGCACGTATCTGCTGGGTCGGCCTGGGCCAGCGCGCCAAGTTGGGTCTGGCCTTCAACGAGATGGTCCGTAGCGGCGAGCTGTCGGCCCCGATCGTTATCGGTCGCGACCACCTGGACTCGGGCTCGGTTTCCAGCCCGAACCGCGAAACCGAATCCATGCAGGATGGCTCCGACGCCGTCTCTGACTGGCCGCTGCTCAATGCCCTGCTCAACACCGCCAGCGGCGCGACCTGGGTCTCGCTGCACCACGGTGGCGGCGTCGGCATGGGCTTTTCCCAGCACTCGGGCATGGTGATCGTCTGCGACGGTACCGATGAAGCGGCCGAGCGTATCGCGCGTGTTCTGCACAACGACCCGGCCACCGGTGTCATGCGTCACGCCGATGCCGGTTACCAGATCGCCATCGACTGCGCCAAGGAACAAGGCTTGAATCTGCCGATGATCACAGGCTGATCTTCGCCAATTGGTTGATACTGATATCTATGCAGGCGAATACGCCTCACGAGTACGGAGCATTAACGTGACTGAATTGACCCTGAAGCCCGGCACCCTGACCCTGGCTCAGCTGCGTGCAATCTACAAGCAGCCGGTAAAACTCAAGCTGGATGCCAGCGCCGATCAGCAGATCGAGGCGAGTGTCGCTTGTGTCGAGCAGATCCTGGCGGAAAACCGCACCGCCTACGGCATCAACACCGGGTTCGGCCTGCTGGCCTCGACCCGTATCGCCAGCCACGACCTGGAAAACCTGCAGCGTTCGCTGGTGCTGTCCCACGCCGCTGGTGTTGGCGCGCCAATCGATGATGCCCTGGTACGCCTGATCATGGTGCTCAAGGTCAACAGCCTGAGCCGTGGTTTCTCCGGTATTCGCCGCAAGGTCATTGATGCGCTGATCGCGCTGATCAACGCTGAGGTTTACCCACACATTCCACTTAAAGGTTCGGTGGGGGCATCCGGCGACCTGGCGCCGCTGGCACATATGTCGCTGGTGCTGCTCGGCGAAGGCAAGGCCCGCCACAAGGGTCAGTGGCTGTCGGCCACCGAAGCCCTGGCGGTTGCCGGTCTTGAGCCTCTGACCCTGGCGGCCAAAGAGGGTCTGGCCTTGCTCAACGGCACCCAGGCGTCAACGGCCTTTGCCTTACGCGGCCTGTTCGAAGGGGAAGACCTATTCGCCGCCGCGATGTCGGTTGGTGCCCTGACGGTTGAAGCCGTACTGGGTTCGCGCTCGCCGTTCGATGCCCGTATCCATGAGGCCCGTGGCCAGCGCGGCCAGATCGACGCCGCTGCCTGTTACCGCGACCTGCTCGGTGACGGCAGTGAAGTGTCGGCCTCGCATCAGAACTGCGGTAAGGTGCAAGACCCGTACTCCTTGCGCTGCCAGCCACAGGTCATGGGCGCGTGCCTGACCCAGTTCCGTCAGGCAGCCGAAGTGCTGGTGGTCGAGGCCAACGCCGTGTCCGACAACCCGCTGGTATTTGCCAACGAAGGTGACGTGATCTCCGGTGGCAACTTCCACGCCGAACCTGTCGCCATGGCGGCCGACAACATGGCTCTGGCTATCGCTGAAATCGGTTCGCTCAGCGAACGCCGCATCTCGCTGATGATGGACAAGCACATGTCCCAGCTGCCGCCGTTCCTGGTGGCTAACGGCGGCGTTAACTCGGGCTTCATGATCGCCCAAGTGACCGCCGCAGCACTGGCCAGCGAGAACAAGGCTCTGGCTCACCCGCACAGCGTCGACAGCCTGCCGACCTCTGCCAACCAGGAAGACCATGTGTCGATGGCCCCGGCTGCCGGCAAGCGCCTATGGGAAATGAGCGATAACGTGCGCGGCATTCTGGCTGTGGAATGGCTGGCTGCTTGCCAGGGCCTGGACCTGCGTGAAGGTTTGAAAACTTCGCAGAAACTCGAACAAGCTCGCCAGACCCTGCGCAGCAAGGTCGCCTACTACGAGAAAGACCGCTTCTTCGCCCCGGACATCGAGGCGGCAATCGCCCTGCTGGCCGAAGGTCACCTGACCGGCCTGCTGCCGGCCAAGGTCCTGCCTAGCCTGTGACCCTCGGGCTGGCCATTGTGCCAGCCACCTGCCGCACGGACCTTTATGGGTCCGTGCCGCTTTTCGCTTACAACAAAAACAGGACGCGAAATGCACACTCAAGCACAAGGACTCACGCGCGGATTGAACGCGCGTCACATTCGCTTCATGGCATTGGGCTCGGCGATCGGTACCGGGCTGTTCTACGGTTCTGCCTCGGCCATCCAGATGGCCGGCCCCGCGGTATTACTGGCCTACCTGATTGGTGGTGCTGCTGTTTTCATGGTGATGCGCGCGCTGGGTGAAATGGCCGTGCACAATCCGGTGTCCGGCTCCTTCGGCCAGTACGCCAACACCTACCTGGGGCCGATGTCTGGGTTCATTCTGGGGTGGACCTACGCCTTTGAAATGATCATCGTCTGCCTGGCCGACGTCACGGCCTTCGGCATCTATATGGGCTTCTGGTTTCCGGAGGTGGCCCGCTGGATCTGGGTGCTGGGCATTGTCTTCCTGATTGGCGGCCTGAACCTGTGCAACGTCAAAGTGTTTGGCGAGATGGAGTTCTGGCTGTCGTTGCTCAAGGTCGGCGCCATCGTTGCAATGATTCTGGCCGGCTTCGGCATCATGGCGTTCGGGCTGAGCAATGCCGAGGCCGGTAACGCGGTGGGTGTGAGCAACTTGTTTGACCATGGCGGTTTCATGCCCAATGGCATCGGCGGCCTGATTGCTTCGTTTGCGGTGGTGATGTTCGCCTTCGGTGGGATCGAAATCATCGGCATCACTGCCGGCGAAGCCAAAGACCCGCAGCGCGTGATCCCCAAGGCGATCAACGCCGTACCTATGCGTATCTTGCTGTTTTATGTGCTGACCTTGTTCGTACTGATGTGCCTGTATCCGTGGCCGCAGATTGGCAGCCAGGGCAGCCCGTTTGTGCAGATTTTCAGTAACCTTGGGATCGGCTCGGCGGCGACTGTGCTGAATATCGTGGTGATCTCGGCAGCGGTGTCGGCGATCAACAGCGACATCTTCGGCGCCGGGCGGATGATGTACGGCCTGGCCCAACAAGGTCATGCACCCAAGGGTTTTGCCAAAATATCCCGTCATGGCGTGCCGTGGATGACGGTGATGGTCATGGGCGCAGCCTTGCTGGGCGGGGTCGTGCTCAACTACCTGATTCCGGAAAACGTGTTCCTGCTGATTGCCTCAATCGCTACCTTTGCTACTGTCTGGGTCTGGTTGATGATTCTGCTCACCCAGGTTGCCATGCGCCGCAGCATGAGCCGTGAAGAGGTAGCCCAGCTCAAGTTCCCGGTGCCGTTCTGGCCTTACGGGCCTGCGGCGGCGATTGCCTTCATGCTGTTTGTGTTCGGCGTGCTCGGTTATTTCCCTGATACTCAGGCAGCGCTGCTGGTTGGGGTGGTCTGGGTGTTGTTCCTGGTCGCTTCTTACCTGCTGTGGTGCAAGCCGCGAGTGGCGAAAGGCGAGGCACCGCTGGCCCAGGATCCTTCCCAACTTCATCGCTAGAAACGGAGACGTAGCATGAGAACCCTCTGGCAGCACTGCCATGTCGCGAGCATGGCCCAGGGCACATACTCGATCATCGAAGATGCGGCGATCGTGACCAGCGCCGGCCACATCGAGTGGATCGGCCCGCGGCAGTCGTTGCCGGACCTGACGGCCGAGCGAACGGTGGATCTGCGCGGCGCCTGGGTCACCCCAGGGCTGATCGATTGCCATACCCACGCGGTGTTTGGCGGCAATCGCAGTGGTGAGTTCGAGCAGCGTCTGCAAGGGGTCAGCTATGCTGAGATCGCTGCCCAGGGTGGCGGTATTGCCAGCACCGTACGGGCGACCCGCGCGGCGACTGAAGATGAGTTGTTCGCCAGCGCCCGTCAGCGGGTTCAGGCACTGATGCGTGATGGCGTCACCACCCTGGAAATCAAGTCCGGTTACGGCCTGGACCTGGCCAATGAGCGCAAGATGCTCAAGGTCATCCGCCGCCTGGGTGAGGAGCTGCCGCTGAGCGTGCGCAGCACTTGCCTTGCCGCGCACGCCTTGCCGCCTGAATACAAGGACCGTGCCGACGATTACATTGCCCACATCTGCGACGAGATGCTCCCGGCCCTGGCCGCCGAAGGTCTGGTTGATGCGGTGGATGCGTTCTGTGAGTACCTGGCGTTTTCCCCGGCTCAGGTCGAACGCGTATTTATCAAAGCACGTGAACTGCATCTGCCGGTCAAACTGCACGCCGAGCAATTATCGTCGCTGGCAGGCTCCAGCCTGGCAGCGCGTTATCAAGCGCTGTCGGCCGATCACCTAGAGTTCATGACCGAGGACGACGCCATAGCCATGGCGGCGGCTAGAACCGTTGCCGTGCTGTTACCCGGCGCGTTCTACTTCTTGCGCGAGACTCAACTGCCGCCGATGGACGCATTGCGCAAGCACGGGGTGAAGATTGCCGTGGCCAGTGACCTCAACCCCGGCACCTCGCCAGCGTTGTCGCTGCGGCTGATGTTGAACATGGCCTGTACCTTGTTCCGCATGACCCCGGAAGAGGCTTTGGCGGGCGTCACTACCCATGCCGCGGCCGCACTGGGTTTGGGTAAAACCCACGGCTCGCTGGAGGTAGGTAAGGTGGCAGACTTCGTTGCCTGGCAGATCGAGCGTCCGGCGGATCTGTGCTATTGGCTGGGAGGTGACCTGTCCAAGCGGGTGGTGCGCCTGGGCCGTGAAATTTTCAATTGAAGGAGGGCCTATGGACAAGGTACTGAGTTTTCATCAAGGCAGCTTGCCGCTGCTGATCAGCATGCCCCATGCTGGCCTGCGCCTGACGCCTGTGGTCAAGGCCGGGCTGGTGCCGCAGGCGCAAAGCCTACCTGACACCGACTGGCATATTCCGCAGTTGTACAATTTCGCCCGTGAACTGGGCGCCAGTGTGGTGGCGGCCGAGTACTCGCGCTTTGTCATCGACCTGAACCGTCCGGACGACGATACGCCGCTATACGCTGGCGCTACCACCGGCTTGTACCCGGCGACCCTCTTTGAAGGCGAGCCGCTGTTCCAGGCCGGCAAGGAACCGTCTGCCGAAGAGCGGGCAGAGTACCTGGAAGGAATCTGGCGTCCGTATCACAACACCATTCGTAGTGAGCTGTCCCGCCTACGAGAGCAGTTCGGCTATGCGCTGCTGTGGGATGCCCATTCGATTCGTTCGCAGATCCCGCACTTGTTTGAAGGCAAATTGCCCGACTTCAACCTGGGTACTTTCAATGGCGCCAGTTGCGATCCGGCGCTGGCCGAGCAACTGAAGGCGGTGTGCGCGCGAGCTGAGCGTTACAGCCATGTGCTCAACGGGCGCTTCAAAGGCGGCCACATTACCCGCCATTATGGTGACCCGGCGAACCACATCCATGCGGTGCAGCTGGAGCTGGCGCAGAACACTTATATGGAGGAGGTGGAACCATTCGCTTACCGCGAAGATCTGGCGCAACCCACTCAGGTGGTGTTGCGGCGGCTGTTGGAAACAATGCTGGATTGGGCCAATAGCCGATATGGCAGTTGACGCATGAAGCCCGCCCGTCGCAGACGGGCGGGCATTGCACCGGGACAGTCAATTCTCGCGGCTACCTGCTCGGTTGGTCAGTTCGCGCAGCAGATCCCGCTCCTGGTTTTCCATATTATCTCTGAGCGCTTGTATGTATGGCTCTAGTGCTTCGACCGATTCATCCGGGTATCGCTCAAAGAGCCGATGCTCTCCCTCGTGATAAGCGTTGGTGATCTCCTCGAAACGCCCGACATGAGCCGCACGCAGATAATTCTCCCAGAGCGCAAAATGGGTTGCGAAGTGCAGGAAAGACTCTCCGCGCTCTGCCTCGCGGACCCGTCTTTCAACGCTTTCGAGCTCTCCCCGGCGCAACCTGACTGCACTTTCGTACAACATATGGTCAGCAGGGGCTGGCAGATCCAGTACCGTGGCTAATCTGCGATGGTAGGCCAGCCGCAGTTCTGCCTCGTCCCTGCCGTTGGCCTGTTCACGTGCAATGTTGTCAAGTTCGCGCTGGCGGTACAGACGACGCGTTAGCTGATACATGAATGCGGCGTCATTGGGGCCATGTGTATTCATACCAACCTGACTTATCAGGAACTGCTCCTCGATCTGCTTGAAAACCAGTAGTGCGCCGTCGTGGCATGTTCTCGAGGATGCACCGTCTTGAGCCATGCCATTGAAAAGCTGGCGTTGATCGAGTGTGTCAGCCGCCATGTCCAATACACGCCAAACGCGATCGATGAACTCGGATCGGGAGATTCGGGTCCGGTACGGTGCTGATTGGGACAAACGGCCGATGAGATTCAGCAGGTCTGCAGCCTCTGCGCTTTGTTCAAGCGCTTGCCATCGGCTTCTATGGATTGCACGCATCTGCTCTGAACCCTGCAACCAAAGCTCGACATTGGGTATATCCCCTGGGACCCACGGCACCGGGCTGTGGCGATGAAAGCTTGCGTTGCTGTCGGCGCTGCCGGCACTGTCAGGGCTGCTGCCGGGTGTGCTGCTTGCGTTGCTGGAGTGGTAGTCCAGAGGCTGGAGATTGAGAATTTCCAAAGGCAGATCGATGTCGAATGTATAGCTTCGATGACGACCTTGGGAAAGGTGTGCTCGGCGCATGGTCTCATCGCTCAGCGGATTGTCCGCGAGGGAAATTGAGGTAAATCCATCGTCGTTTTCTGGATTGCTCAGGATATGTTCGGGCAGTTCGGTCAACACGTTGCCGTCCAGATCAAGTACATACAACGGCATTATGTCATCCAACCATGTAGGCCATCCTTGCAGCCCCGTGTTGCGCAGATACAGGCGATGTAGAGGTCGACTGAACTCTATCGGGCCTAGCAGGGCTGCGCTGAAACTGTTGCCGGACAGGTCCAGCACCGTCAAGTTGCGCATTTGCCCCAGGTCACTCATGACCGTTTGATCAATCACGAGCCCCTGCTCGCGCAAGTACAGCTCGTTGATTGTGTTGGATTCGAGCAGCGCCGATGGCAATGCGCGCAAAGGCTGGGTGTGCCCCTCGACCGTCAGCGAGCGCAGCCAAGGGAAGCGGCGCAGAAACTGATTGAGTTGCTCTGTGGACGTCTCGACACGCCTCAGCCGCAAGTGTTCGACATAACGGTAGAAAAACGCGGGTAATCGGGACGGGAAGTTGTCCAGCGTTATGTCTTCCAGATGCAGGGGAAATAATGTGGCGCCGCGGACTCGACTCTCCCAGTAATTGAGCACCACCTGGCCGAGCTGGGTTCGCGCAAGTGTGGTTGCACTGTTCGTAGGGGCCGACGAACTCGAGGCGTTCGCCCATTGATATACTTCATCGCGCAACTGTTGGCGTTCATTCATCAGTGCCGAGAGTTGTTCTTCGAGGGCGATTGGTAAGGCCAGATTGAAACTGAATCGACGCTGTTGCCCATCCTGGCTGAGGTACATTTCCCTCAGTTGGGACGGGAAAATGGCGTTCCCATCCAGGGACACTAACGTGTGATGGTCCACAGAGGTTTCGTTGTTCAACAGAAATTCAGGCACCACAGTAATGTTGTTCGTGCGCACCGAAACTTCGCCGATTCTCTCCAGCGCGGCGCTGCTCAACCATGTCGGCCAACGCTCGAACCTCATGCGTTCCAGGCCCAGGTAGTCCAGATGCCAGTCGGGCAGGAGGGAGGCCGAGCCCAGGTCCAGGACGTTACCACTAAGGTCCAGGCGATTGAGATGTTCGCGTGTGCCCAGCCTTTCGATTTCCTGGGGCGTTAGTACGTGGTTCTGGTTGACGAAGCTCAGTTCAGTGAGCTGTGGAAAGCTTCTGATGACCAGTTGCAGGCTGCTGGAAAGCTCGGAAGCATTTGCATTGGCATTGTAGGGGCGTTCGATCTCCAGTCTTTCCAGTAGAGGAAAGTGCTGGAAGACACTCCTCAATTGCGCCTCGAACTGCGGCCATCCCAGAGAACCATCTGCTGAATGATCGAGAGATAGATTGCTGAGCTGCAAATGCCGCGTACGCGAAGCGATGAAGTCAGGCAGATGCTGGGGGAACTCTGCGATAAACATGTTTTGCAGACGTAACGGCCTTGCCCCTTGATTAAGTTCTGGCAAGGCATTGTCGAACCATTGTTGCCAGATCGCCGCATTGATTTCTTGCCTGCTGGATTCGCGACTGGCTAAATCGGTAATTACGCCTGGGTCAGCGCGCCATTGCTCCAGGCTCTCTTGCAGCTCTTGTCGTTCAGCGGTCAATTGTCCCAGCCTGTCGTGTATCTGCGCGAAGGACATGCCAAATTGTTCCAGCCTGGTCACAATAAGCTCAGCAGAGACAGTGAGTCGCTGAGGTAGTCCAAGGTCGTTGATCAGACGCAGCGATATAGACCTGTTCACCTCGTCACCGAGGTTGCCACCGCCACTCAGGGGGTAGCCAAGGCGTCCATCGGCAAGGCGCATTGGTGACCTGAAGGCTGGACGCTGCATACCCAGAACATTGCGCAGGGCCCAACGAGGCAGCGGGGCGCGTTGAATAGCTTGGCGTAGTGTTAATGCGTCAGGCACGCCAGAGGAAGCCAGTGCCATGCGTTGTGCATCTGAAAGTGCTGCGAGCAAAGCGCTGTAGAGTGTGGTGTGTACGACCTCAGGGAAGGATGAGGAATAGAGTGATGAGGCAACATAGCCGGTTGGAAAACGCGTAATAATTTTGCGTGTAGATGCGTCATCGGCACCGATGCCGTCGATTCGACCCGGTGTGTGCTTACCCTCGCGCAGCTCGATTGCGGTCTCTGCTAACCAGCCTGGGAGCTGTTTGAGGCTATGCAGGATCAGTCGGTCGGAGTCTGGGTTAGGTGCTGAGTCCAAATACAACCCTTCGTAGGCACGAGTGAGCCGTACCTGCTGTCGGTAGAGGCGTATCTCTTCACCTAGGCGCTTGGGGATTTTTCCCTTAGCCAACAATTGCAGCTCCGCCGGGCTGGCGTTTCGCACCAGCTCATCGGTGATAGAAAAGGGCAGTTGGGGGTGCACTCGCTGTATTAGCGCTGCCTCCGGTGTCTGGCTGGCAGGGAGGTTGTGGTAGCGCTTATCGAATTCCCTGCTAGCTTGTCCGTGTTCTGTTTCAGTAAAGGCTTGAGTCACCTCCCTATCCAGTTTGAAGCGCCACATCGTGTCTTCCAACTGTGCGGGGAGTCGTTGACTCTCACTCAACACCCGACGTAGTACGCCTTCATCGATGCCACTGACATGGAGGATCTGCGTCGCAGTTTCCTCGCTGAATTGCATATTGAGATGACCCAGTCGCCGGAACAGGCGTACGCCTTGCCATTCCCGCGGCCGGTCCAGTTCATGCACCCAGGCACCTGCGCCATTGTGTTGCAGCATGGGTTCGTAGCTTAGTGCCTTGCTGGCGGGCTCGAGCCTGTACTCGCCGCTGACGGGCGAGCGTTTGACTGAGTAGGTCTTGTCTTCAAGTGCTAACCAGGTTTTCCCTTGGTGGTGATACAGGCCGAACTCATCCGGCTCGAGGTCTGCGGGCAGCATGGTGTCATGCGCGAACGGCTGCAGGTCAGGCTGCCACAGACGATCTTCGCCGTTGGGAAGCCGAACAGGCTTGAGCTCTTCGATGAACGACGGCACTTCCACTGGAATCCGTTCGACGGCGGGTTTCCCGGCGCCGCTATTGGCGGCGCCGAGTGCAGCCATCAGCGCTACGTTTTCCACTACGTCTACCAGGTAATCAAGCGCTTGCTGACGATCACCTTTGGCCCAAAGGTCAATCCCTTCGAAGGCTTCATAGCTCAATTGGATGGCTGTTAAACCGAGCATGACTGGCCCAAGTCCAGGCACGAAAAAGCTGCCGAGCGCGAGTGTATTGAACGCCAGTTGGGTGAAATAGGCACGGCGCATGTCGGCAGTTTTCTGATCCTCAAGCGCCGTGGATACCGCGTGAAATAGCGCATCGTCCTTGAGCCGCTGTTGTTTCTGGTTGACCAGTTGGTTGAGAAACGACTGGTTGAACGGCTGCAGTGTTACAGGAATCCAGGCGTCGGGATCACGCGTCCGGTCGAACGCCTGCGAACTCGAATTCCAGATTGCTGGCTGTAGGCAGTCCCGTACTTTGTTGATGCATTCTTGCTTGTCGCGCTCAGGTATCAACTTCAGCAAATGTGGCACATGGAAAGCCCACAATTGCTCCCGCAGGTGGGCCTGCATCTCATAAACCGAGGTGTGCGTCTTCACGGGCGTCGGCGCCCCCGGTAGGTAGGTTACGAAGACATCCTTGTACGGAAGCCACAATGGGTCGTATGTCAGGAGCATTTCTGGCGACGGCACAACACCGATGACCAAGGCGCCGGTCAGCGTGACGTCAAAAATCTCCAGGAAGGCGCAACGTATCGGACTGTCCTGGTAGTACGCCGGGGCGTCACTGGCGAGCGTCAGCAGTGCTTCGTACAGGGTTTTGTCGAGGGTCTTGCTCAAATAGGCGCTATGCAGGTGCAGACGCAATGCCGACTGCTCGGCATTGCTGAAGGTCTGCGACACAGCATGAGTGGCAGTGTTGTCCGAGTCGTCTGCGGGGTGGAAGACCGCGTCAATCAGCGCTTGATACTTGCCGCCGATGTCCAGCTCGCGCGACAAGCTTGCAAATGCATCAGGGGCGAGCGTTACCGGGTTGCCAGCCGGGGAGCCGGCAAGGAACTGGTCGCTGTCGACGATCACCGACGGCATCCTGCCTCCGTCCAAGCCTTCAGGTAGCGCTTCTGCAGCTTCGAAATTCTGCATGGCGCAATGCAGCAAGGATTGCGTCGCCAGCTTCAAGGCGTGCTGAAAATTGACTACAGGGTCGCCAGCCATATTCTCATGATAGGCCACGGCTTTGCTGCTATTAACCAGGTACGTCTGGGTTACATCCAGGTCCAGATCGAAACGGTCCTTGAGTTCTTTGGTCAGGTGTTCGCTGGCGAACTGTTGCAACTCAGGCAGCGGTTTGAGTAGTGCTTGTACCTCGGCTTCACACGTTCGATGCAATCCGTATTCTGCCACCAGCATTCGAGCTGTATGCGGATCGGCCAAGCATGCAGCTTCAAACCAAGGCGTGGGTGTTTGGCTGTGGGTGCGCAATTTTTTCAATACATCGGGGGTGGCTTGGGCAAGCCAGCTGGGCACCTTACTGCTGATTACCCGTTGTGCGTGCGGGATGATCTCGTGGTTCGCTATAGACGCAGAGTCAGGTTCTGGTGGCAGGTTGTTCATGGAAGAGCCTCGCGTAATGGGGCTCTGATGCTATTGCCTGCCTCGGCCGAGAAGTCCATAACATGATCTATCACCTGCAGCTTGTTGCCAGGTGGTGGGGCATAGCGCATCGACATGACACTGAGGCATGCTCAAAGCGCAATTCAGGTTTATGATGCCCAACGGCAGAATAATTCCCACACGGAGTGCGTAATGCAGACCTTGTACCCGCAGATCAAACCTTACGCCCGGCACGATCTGGCCGTGGAAGCACCGCATGTGCTGTATGTCGACGAGAGCGGTTCGCCGGAAGGTCTGCCGGTGCTGTTCATCCATGGCGGCCCGGGTGCCGGCTGTGATGCTCAGAGCCGCTGCTACTTCGATCCCAACCTGTACCGGATCATTACCTTCGATCAGCGTGGCTGCGGCCGTTCGACCCCCCATGCCAGTGTGGAGAACAACACCACCTGGCATCTGGTTGAAGACATGGAACGTATCCGCAAGCACTTGGGTATCGACAAATGGGTGTTGTTCGGCGGCTCCTGGGGTTCAACCCTGGCCTTGGCTTATGCCCAGGCTCATCCTGAACGGGTCCATGGCTTGATTTTACGCGGCATCTTCCTGTGTCGCCCGCAAGAGATTGAGTGGTTCTACCAGGCCGGCGCCAGCCGCCTGTTCCCGGACTACTGGCAGGACTACATTGCGCCGATTCCGGCCGAAGAGCGCGGCGACCTGGTCAAGGCTTTCCACAAACGCCTGACCGGCAACGATCAGATTGCCCAGATGCATGCAGCCAAGGCCTGGTCGACCTGGGAAGGGCGTACTGCAACCCTGAGACCCAATCCGCTGGTGGTCGATCGCTTCTCCGAGCCGCAAAGGGCGCTGTCGATTGCTCGCATCGAATGCCACTACTTCACCAACAATGCCTTCCTCGAGCCGGACCAACTGATCCGCGACATGCCAAAGATAGCCCACCTGCCGGCGGTTATCGTGCACGGCCGCTACGACGTGATCTGCCCTCTGGACAACGCCTGGGCACTGCATCAGGCCTGGCCAAACAGTGAACTGAAGGTGATTCGCGACGCCGGCCATGCGGCTTCCGAGCCAGGTATCACCGACGCTTTGGTGCGCGCTGCCGACCAGATGGCTCGACGTCTGCTCGATTTGCCCCTGGAAGAAGCATGAAGGGGTTGCTACAACGCGTGCGAGGCGCGCGAGTGGATGTCGAGGGCAAGACTGTAGGCGCAATCGACCAAGGTTTGCTGGTGTTGGTCGCGGTTGAGCCCGGTGATACCCGGGTGCATGCCGACAAGCTGCTGCATAAGCTGCTCAACTACCGGGTGTTCAGCGATCCACAAGGCAAAATGAACCTGTCGCTAAAGGACATTGGCGGTGGCCTGTTGCTGGTGTCGCAGTTCACCCTGGCTGCCGACACCCAGAGTGGCCTGCGTCCGAGTTTTTCCAGCGCAGCCCCTCCGGCCCTCGGCGCGGAGCTTTTCGACTATTTGTTGACTCAGGCACAGGTGTTACATGACACGGTGGCCAGTGGTCAGTTCGGTGCCGATATGCAAGTGCACCTGGTCAATGATGGCCCCGTAACATTTATGTTACAAATCTGATGGCAAAAAACCCCTGTTTGCAGGAAAACAAGGGGTTTTGTAGCATAAATAGTTGGTTTGACCTGATGCGTTGTAACGCCGCCTGCTGGATAATCGCGCGCTAAATGGACCTACGTTCGTAGGCTCTTTCAATTTGACTTGAGGCTGTCTGGAACCGTTTGGGGAATCATTGCGCCCTTTCGGAGTCCGAACAGTGCTCGCCAACCTGGCATATGTCGCTGGCCGTTGGTTTATTCATCTGTTTTTCGGCGAGGGTTGCTCGTGATTGTAAGTCCCTGTAATGCACCAAGAACTCCCGGCAATCGGCTGCGCATGGCCTTGTTGGCAGGCGCAACACTGGTCGGCCTGTTCAGCGCTGGCCAGCTCTGGGCGTTCAACCTTGACGATGTGGCGGCCAAGGCAAAGGATCTTGCCGGACAAAAGTACCAAGCGCCGAAAAGCAATCTGCCGGCCGAGTTCCGTGACATGAAGTACGGCGATTATCAGCAGATCCGTTTCCTGTCGGAAAAAGCCGAGTGGGCCAAGGAAAAGACCCCATTCAAGCTGTCCTTCTATCACCAGGGCATGCATTTCGACACGCCGGTGCAAATCAACGAAGTCACCGCGACCAAGGTCGAAGAGATCAAGTACGACCCAAGTCGCTTTGATTTCGGCACCGTCAAGTTTGATCCCAAGGCCACGGAAAACCTGGGTTACGCCGGTTTCCGCGTGCTCTACCCGATCAATAAGGCCGACAAGCAGGATGAGATCATGACCCTGCTGGGCGCGAGCTACTTCCGCGTGGTTGGTAAAGGTCATGTCTATGGTCTGTCCGCCCGTGGCCTGGCAATCGACACCGCGCTGCCATCCGGCGAAGAATTCCCGCGTTTCACCGAATTCTGGGTTGAGCGTCCGAAACCTGCCGACAAACACTTGGTGATCTACGCGCTGCTTGATTCGCCGCGCTCCACCGGTGCTTACAAGCTGACCCTGCGTCCAGGCAGTGACACCATTGTTGACGTCAAGTCCAAGGTATTCCTGCGTGACCACGTCAGCCGCCTGGGCATTGCCCCGCTGACCAGCATGTTCCTGTTTGGCGGCAACCAGCCATCGAAGGTGCTCAACTACCGTCCGGCCCTGCACGACTCCGAAGGTCTGTCGATCCATGCCGGTAATGGTGAATGGCTGTGGCGTCCGCTGAACAACCCGAAACACCTGGCAGTGAGCAATTTCAGCGTTGAGAACCCGCGTGGTTTCGGCCTGCTCCAGCGTCAGCGTGAGTTCAGCCAGTTCGAAGACCTCGACGACAACTACCAGAAGCGTCCGAGCGCCTGGATCGAGCCAGTCGGTGACTGGGGCAAGGGCACTGTCGACCTGGTCGAGATTCCGACTGCCGATGAAACCAACGACAACATCGTTGCGTTCTGGAGCCCGGAAAAACTGCCAGAGCCAGGCACCCCGTTTGAATACGCCTATCGCCTGCACTGGACCATCGATGAGTCCGAGTTCCATTCGCCAAACCTGGGCTGGGTCAAACAGACTCTGCGTTCGACCGGTGACGTCAAGCAGTCCAACCTGATTCGTCAGTCTGACGGCAGCGTCGCCTTCCTGGTCGACTTCGAAGGCCCGGTACTGGCTAAACTGCCAGAAGATACCGCGGTACGTAGCCAGGTCAGCATCGGCGACAACGCTGAGCTGGTCGAGAACAACCTGCGCTACAACCCGGAAATCAAAGGCTGGCGCCTGACCTTGCGGATGAAGGTCAAAGACCCGAGCAAGTCCGTGGAAATGCGTGCAGCGCTGCTGCGTGACGTTCCGGTTGAACCAGCCAAGCCAGCCAAGCCGAGCAAACAGGACAAGGCTGCAGCGAAATCTGCCAAAGCCGAAAAACCTGCCGAGCAACCAGCCGCCGATGCGGCGTCCACCACTGGGGCACCGGCCACCACCGAACAGGTGTTGACCGAGACCTGGAGCTATCAGTTGCCTGCCGATGAGTAACTCTCAAGCACGGCCAGAGTCGCTTGGCGAATACCTGGCCCACTTACCACTGAGCGATGAGCAGCGGGCAGAACTTGCCAGCTGCACCTCGTTCAGCGAGCTGCATCAACGTTTATCGGCGCAGCCGGGCACGCGCGATGCCGAAGCCGTGCAGGCTTCGGTTGGCGAGCGCCTGAGCCTGACCAGCGCCGAGGCCCTGCAGGATGCCGAGATGCTGGCGGTAGACGGCAGTGGCCGGGTGTGTCTGAAGGCCACGCCGCCGATTCGGCGCACTCGGGTGATTCCTGAGCCGTGGCGCACCAACATTCTGATCCGCGCCTGGCGCCGCCTGACCGGGCGCACTAACGCGCCAGCACCGGCCAAGCGTGAGCTGCCCAAGGCGCGCTGGCGCTGGGTCGGTTCTATGCGCCGCTATATTCTGCTGGCGTTGATGCTGGGGCAGACGATCGTTGCCGGCTGGTACATGAAAGGCATTCTGCCGTACCAGGGCTGGTCGTTCGTCGATCTTGACGAGATCACCCATCAGCCGCTGTTGCAGACCGCCAGCCAGGTCTGGCCGTATGCCTTGCAGACCAGCATCCTGATTCTGTTCGGTATCCTCTTTTGTTGGGTGTCGGCTGGTTTCTGGACCGCGTTGATGGGCTTTCTCGAGCTGCTGACCGGTCGCGACAAGTACCGCATCTCCGGCAGCAGCGCCGGTAACGAGCCGATCGAGGCCGGTGCGCGCACGGCCATTGTCATGCCGATCTGCAACGAAGATGTGCCACGGGTGTTTGCTGGCCTGCGGGCGACCTTCGAGTCGGTCGCCGCCACCGGTGACCTGGACCGCTTTGATTTCTTCGTGCTCAGCGACACCAACGACACGGATATTGCTGTGGCCGAACAACAGGCCTGGCTGCAAGTGTGCCGCGAGGCCAAGGGCTTCGGGCGGATCTTCTACCGTCGTCGTCGCCGTCGGGTTAAACGCAAAAGCGGCAACCTCGATGACTTCTGCCGGCGCTGGGGCGGCGACTACCGTTACATGGTGGTGCTTGACGCCGACAGCGTGATGAGTGGCGAATGCCTGACCAGCCTGGTCCGTCTGATGGAAGCCAACCCTGACGCCGGTATCATCCAGACTGCACCGAAAGCCTCGGGCATGGACACCCTGTATGCGCGCATGCAGCAGTTTGCTACCCGCGTCTACGGCCCACTGTTCACCGCGGGCCTGCACTTCTGGCAGTTGGGTGAGTCGCACTACTGGGGTCATAACGCGATCATCCGGATGAAGCCGTTCATTGAGCACTGCGCCCTGGCGCCGTTGCCAGGTAAAGGTGCGTTCGCCGGTGCCATCCTCTCCCACGACTTCGTGGAAGCAGCGCTGATGCGTCGTGCTGGCTGGGGTGTGTGGATTGCCTATGACCTGCCAGGCAGTTACGAAGAGTTGCCGCCGAACCTGCTCGACGAGCTCAAGCGCGACCGGCGCTGGTGCCACGGCAACCTGATGAACTTCCGTCTGTTCCTGGTAAAAGGTATGCACCCGGTGCACCGTGCGGTGTTTCTCACCGGAGTGATGTCCTACCTGTCGGCGCCGCTATGGTTCTTCTTCCTGGTGCTGTCGACGGCGTTGCTGGCGACCAACACCCTGATGGAGCCGCAGTACTTCCTTGAACCGCGCCAGCTTTATCCGCTGTGGCCACAGTGGCATCCGGAGAAGGCCATCGCGCTGTTCTCCACCACCATTGTGCTGCTGTTCCTGCCCAAGCTGCTCAGCGTCATTCTGATCTGGGCCAAGGGCGCGAAAGAGTTCGGGGGGCGCTTCAAGGTCACGCTGTCGATGTTGCTGGAGATGCTGTTCTCCATGTTGCTGGCGCCAGTGCGGATGATTTTCCACACTCGTTTCGTGCTTGCCGCGTTCCTCGGCTGGGCTGCGACCTGGAACTCGCCACAACGTGACGATGACTCCACACCTTGGAGCGAGGCGGTACGCCGCCATGGTCCACAGACTTTGCTGGGCGTGGCCTGGGCCTTGTTGGTGGCGTGGCTGAACCCGAGCTTCCTGTGGTGGCTGGTGCCAATCGTTGGTTCGCTGATGCTGTCGATCCCGGTTTCGGTAATCTCCAGCCGCGTGCACCTGGGCCTGCGTGCCAAGGACGAGAGTCTGTTCCTGATCCCTGAGGAGTACGCCACGCCGCAGGAGCTGCTGGCGACTGATCGGTACACCCACGAGAATCGCTGGCACGCTCTGCACGATGGCTTCGTCCGCGCTGTAGTCGATCCGCAGCAGAATGCCTTGGCTTGTGCCTTGGCCACTGCCCGTCATGGCGTTGCAGAGCCGATTGAGGCGTTGCGTGCCGAGCGCATCGCCAAGGCGCTGGAGGCTGGCCCAGACGGCCTGGATGGCAACACCCGTCTGGCTCTGCTCAGCGACCCGGTGGCCCTGGCGCGTCTGCATACACGTGTCTGGGACGAGAACTACGAGGCTTGGCTGGGCGTCTGGCGCAAGTCGATTGCCAATGACCCGCACTCACCGTTGTTGCCGTTACATCCTGAGCCTGTGGCGCAGCCTTCTCTGGCCAACGCCTGATCGTCTGATCAGTTGAAACAATCGCCGGCATGGCCGGCTCCCACAAGGTTAGTTGTGCATACAACCTTGTAGGAGCCGGCCATGCCGGCGATGCTTTTTCTGCGCTCAACGGGCAACAAAGTCATCAGCGCCTATAGGTCGCGTGGCGCTCATGCGTTAGCATCCCTCTCGAATATCTCGCACCCGTCTGTAGGACGGTTCGCGCTAAAAATAAAATTCGAGCTTTCTTGCTGGGGGATCTGGTGATGTTTAAAAAATATCTGTCGATGCTGCTGGTCGGCGTCACCGCGCTGGTCGCGGTCAACGCTGCCCAGGCAGCCGGTGCCATTGATGATGCGGTCAAGCGCGGTACCCTGCGCGCAGGCATGGACCCGACCTACATGCCGTTCCAGATGACCAACAAGCGCGGCGAGATCGTCGGCTTCGAAGTCGATATCCTCAAGGCCATGGCCAAGTCCATGGGCGTCAAGCTGGAGATGGTCTCCACCGCTTACGATGGCATTATCCCGGCGCTGATGACCGACAAGTTCGACATCATCAGCAGCGGCATGACCCTGACCCAGGAACGTAACCTGAAGCTGAATTTCAGCGAACCCTTCATCGTGGTCGGCCAGACCTTGCTGATCCGCAAGGAGCTGGCAGGTGAGATCAAGTCCTATAAAGATTTGAACAATGAGAAGTACCGCCTGACCTCCAAGCTTGGCACCACCGGTGAGCTGGTTGCCAAGAAGCTGATCAGCAAAGCCCAGTACCACGGCTATGACAACGAACAGGAAGCGGTGATGGACGTGGTCAACGGCAAGGCCGATGCCTTCGTCTACGATGCGCCCTACAACGTCGTGGCGGTGAACAAGGCCGGCGCCGGCAAACTGCTGTTCCTGGACAAGCCGTTCACCTTCGAGCCACTGGCCTTTGGCCTGAAGAAAGGCGACTACGACAGCCTCAACTTCATCAACAACTTCCTGCACCAGATCAAGCACGACGGTACCTACGATCGAATCCACGACAAGTGGTTCAAGGACACCGCCTGGCTCAAGGACATGGAATAAGGCCGGCGCACTACGCCCGGTTTGAAACCCGACGCGCAGGCAAACCCTGCGCGTTCGCTTTTACGGAAGTACCCTTAAGTGATCAAACACAAGAAATCCCAGTGGCCCTGGCACGGGCTGACCGCGCTGGTGCTGATCTGTCTGGCGGTGAGTCTGTATTACGCGACCTCAATGATTTCCTACGAATGGCGCTGGAACCGGGTGCCGCAATATTTCGCCTACCAGGCTGAAGTCGCCCAGCGAGCCGTCGATAACGGCGTCATCGAAAACATCGTCAGCAAAGGCGATATGGCCAGTGTCACGGTGCGTGACGAGAGTGGCGCAGAGCAGGTATTTGAGGTCGAGCAGGGCAGTGTGCAGTTGTCGCGCGGCGATGATGTGGCCGAAGGTGACCTGATTGGCGTTACCCACCACTGGGCTGCCGGGCCGCTGGCCTGGGGCTTGTGGACCACGCTCTGGATCTCGGTAGCGTCTGGCGTGCTGGGGCTTTTGATCGGACTGTTTGCCGGGTTGTGCCGGTTGTCGAGCAACCCGACCCTGCGCGACCTGTCCACTGTCTATGTCGAACTGGTGCGCGGTACGCCGTTGCTGGTGCAGATCTTCATTTTCTACTTCTTTATCGGCACGGTGCTCAACCTGTCGCGTGAATTCGCCGGGGTTGCCGCTCTGGCGCTGTTTACCGGGGCCTATGTTGCCGAAATCGTCCGCGCGGGTGTGCAGTCGATTGCCAAGGGGCAGGGCGAAGCCGCTCGCTCGCTGGGTTTGAGCGCCGGCCAGTCGATGCGTCATGTGGTTCTGCCGCAAGCGTTCAAGCGCGTGTTGCCGCCGTTGGCCGGACAATTCATCAGCCTGGTCAAGGACACCTCACTGGTGTCGGTGATTGCCATTACCGAACTGACCAAGAGCGGGCGCGAAGCGATCACCACCTCGTTCTCGACCTTCGAAATCTGGTTCTGCGTCGCCGGCTTGTACTTGTTGATCAACCTGCCGCTGTCGCACATGGCCAGCCGGCTTGAGCGGAGGCTTGCGCAAAGTGATTGAAGTTCGTGATCTGGTAAAAGTCTTCGATACCCGTGGCCAGGTGGTGCGCGCGGTTGATCACGTCAGCACCGACGTGGCAAAGGGTGAGGTGTTGGTAGTGCTTGGGCCGTCGGGTTCGGGTAAATCGACCTTCCTGCGTTGCCTCAACGGCCTGGAGTCGTTCGACGAGGGCACTGTGGCCATCGATGGCCTGCAGTTGGCTGACCCAAAGACTGACGTCAACGCCTACCGCCGCGAAGTTGGCATGGTCTTCCAGCATTTCAACTTGTTCCCGCACATGACCGTGCTGGAGAACCTGTGTCTGGCGCAGAAAGTCGTGCGCAAGCGTGGCAAGGCCGAGCGCGAGGCCAAGGCCCGGGCGTTGCTGGAAAAAGTCGGGATCGCCCAGAAAGCCAATGAGTTCCCTTCACGTCTTTCCGGTGGCCAGCAGCAGCGGGTAGCCATTGCTCGCGCGTTGGCCATGGACCCGAAGGTTATGTTGTTCGATGAGCCGACTTCGGCGCTCGACCCGGAAATGGTCGGTGAAGTGCTCGATGTCATGAAAACCCTGGCCCTGGAAGGCATGACCATGGTCTGTGTGACTCACGAAATGGGCTTTGCCCGGGAAGTGGCGGACCGGGTGCTGTTCTTCGACCACGGTAAATTGCTGGAAGACTCGCCACCAGAGCAATTCTTCACCGCGCCCAAAGACCTGCGCGCCCAGGCCTTCCTGCGCCAGGTGCTCTGACCCATTCTGTAGGCGCCGGCCTTGCCGGCGATGGGATCGCAGTGTCTACATCACTGGCCTGCGCTGCCGCAGAGGCAGCACAGGTTGTTCAATCTCAGAGCTGGAACTTGCCTACCAGACCTTGCAAGTGGGTGCCCAAGCGCGCCAGTTCGACGCTGGAAGCGGCGGTTTCTTCGCTGGCGGCGGAAGTCTGGTCCGATACGTCACGCACATTCATCACACTTCGGTTTATCTCTTCAGCCACGGCACTTTGCTGCTCGGCTGCGGCGGCGATCTGTTGGTTCATTGCCTGAATCGAGGAAACCGTGCGGGTGATGGTGTCCAGCGAGGTACCGGCGCGGCGGGTCAGTTCGACGCTGCTGTCGGTCAGGTTGCGGCTGGCATCCATGGTACTCACCACTTGTTGGGTACCATTTTGCAGGCTGGCAATCAGCGTTTCGATCTCTTCGGTCGATTGCTGAGTCCGCTGCGCCAGGCTACGCACCTCATCGGCGACCACGGCGAAGCCACGTCCGGCTTCCCCGGCGCGGGCGGCTTCGATCGCCGCGTTGAGAGCCAGCAGGTTGGTTTGCTGGGCTACCGACTTGATCACATCGAGAACACTGCCGATTTTGTCGCTTTCTCCCTTGAGCTGGCCCATGGCATCGCTGGAATGGTTCATCTCAAGCGCCAGGCGTTCGATCTGGGCGATGGCTTCGCCGACCACCCGATCACCCTCACGGGCTTGCTGGTCGGCTACCAACGCTGCCTCTGAGGCTTCTTCGGCGTTGCGCGCGACTTCCTGCACGGTGGCAGCCATTTCGTTCATGGCAGTCGCTACCTGGTCGGTCTCGACCTTTTGGTTGTTGACCCCGGCGCTGGTCTGCTCGGTTACCGCCGACAGCTCTTCTGCGGCGCTGGCAATCTGCGTGACACCATCACCAATACCACCAATCAGCGCTCGCAGGCTGATGGTCATGCGTTGCATGCTGCGTTGCAATTGGCCCAGTTCGTCGCGGCGTTCGATGTGCAGGTCCTGGCGCAGGTCGCCACTGGCGATACGGTCGGCGGCGCTAAGGGTCTGGCGCAGGGGGATGACGATCTGGCGGGTGATGGCCCAGGCGGCAAAAAGGCCTAGCACCAGGGCCAGGGTGGTGGCCAAGGTGAGCATCGACTTGGCGTGCTGCGATTCGTTATCGCGCACCTGGGTCAGGTTGATGATCAATTGCCTGCTGTGTTCGAGGAGGATATCGCCCTGCGCAGCTACTTGCTGCGTTGCCTGCTCCGCCGCCGCTTGTGACACACCGAACTGGGTGACCGCCGCACGGTAGCTGTCCAGCGCGCGCGATGCTTGCTGGAAGCTGCTGGTGAAATGTGCTGGCAAGACTTCCGCCAGGGTCTTCAGTTGTGTGTTGGCCTGGTCGATGGCATCGAGTGCGGTCTGCTGGAGTTCGGCTTTGCCGCTGTAGGTATAACCACGAACCTGGAATCGCGCCTGCTGCAGCAGTTTTCCAGCCTCGACGACACTGTTGAACACGTTCAGGTCACTGCCAGCGAGCAGTTGCTTTTCGATTTCGGCGATCAGCGCTGTGGCTTGGTCGGCACTGCTGCCGAGCACCGCGCGACTGGCTTGGCGTTGCTGCGCGGCCTTCTCGACTTCAGCCAGGCCCTGGCGGTATTGTCGGGCGGCTTCTTTCTGCTGTTCGATGCGGCGCTGGTTCTCTGGCAGGACGATAAGCTGATCAACCTGTTGCAGTTGTCGATCAAGGGTGGCCAGGGCGTTATTGAGGTTCTGCGCCGCAGCCTCATCGCCATTGAGTTGGTACGCCTGACGAGCGACGCGCAGTTCGAGGGTGGCTTCAAGCAACTGAGAAATGTTGCCAAGGGTATCGCCGCGATGGGTGACGCCACTGATGCCCTGCCAGCCCGTCAGGGTAATGCTCAGGGTCAGCAGCAGGACCAGGCCGAAGCCGATGCCGAGTTTTCGATTAACGCTCACGTTACCCAGGTGCTGGGCTAACCAACGGTACATGGTGGGACTCCATTGCGATCGGCAGGGGCGATTTATTGTTCTGGTGCCTATGCATCGGCGCCAGATCGCAAAACTGAAGTCAGAACAGACGAGCGAGCAGGGCGGTAACCGCCGTCTCCACGCGCAAGATACGCTCGCCGAGTTGCACCGGGCTCAATCCGGCTTTGCCTAGCAAGTCGATTTCGTAGGGGATCCAGCCGCCTTCCGGGCCGATCGCCAGGGTTACCGGCTGGTCGAGGCCACGCGGGCAGGGTGGGAAAGGACCGGGATGACCCACCAGGCCGAGGGTGTCTTGGGCAATGGCTGGTAGTCGGTCTTCAACGAAGGGTTTGAAGCGCTTCTCGATGATGATGTCGGGCAAGACCGTGTCGCGGGTTTGTTCCAGGCCGAGAATCAGTTGCTCACGGATCGCCTCGGGCTCGAGGAACGGGGTTTGCCAGAAGCTTTTTTCGACGCGGTAGCTGTTGACCAGAATCAGCTTGGGCACACCCATGGTGGCAACGGTCTGAAACACCCGGCGCAGCATCTTCGGACGTGGCAAGGCTAGCACCAAGGTCAGCGGCAGCTTGGCCGGCGGATTGCGCTCGAAGCTGACCGAAAGTTCCGCCTCATGGCCTTCAAGGCGCACTACCTGAGCTTCGCCCATCAGCCCGCCAATGCGTCCGACACGCAGGGTGTCGCCGACCGCCACGCGGTGGATGTCCTGCATGTGGGTAAAGCGTCGATCAGCCAGAATGACGCGATCGGCCGCGATGAAGTCGGCTTCTTCGAGCAGCAGCAGGTTCACGGTTGCGTCGCTGGCGGCTGGTCGTTGTGATCGTCGGCAGTGTCGTCGCGGTGTTCGCTGCGTTTGCGGATCAGTGAACCAAACAGAATACCGATCTCGAACAACAGCCACATGGGCACGGCCAGCAGGGTTTGCGAGAAGATGTCCGGCGGAGTCAGGACCATCCCGACAACAAAGCAGCCGATGATCACATACGGACGAATCTTCTTCAGGTACTTCACATCGACCACGCCGATCCACACCAGCAGGACCACGGCCACCGGTATTTCGAAGGCCACGCCGAAGGCGAAGAACAGGGTCATGACGAAGTCCAGGTAGCTGGCAATGTCCGTCATCATCGACACCCCTTCAGGGGTGGCGCTGGCAAAGAAACCGAAGATCAGCGGGAACACCAGGAAGTAGGCGAAAGCCATGCCGGCATAGAACAGGATGATGCTGGAGATCAGTAGCGGAATCGCGATGCGTTTTTCGTGGCGGTACAGCCCCGGCGCGATGAAACCCCAGATTTGCTGGAGGATCAGCGGAATGGCCAGAAACAGCGAGACCATCATGGTCAGCTTGAACGGTGTCAAGAATGGCGAAGCCACGTCAGTGGCGATCATCGTCGCGTTGGCCGGCAAGTGCTCGCGCAACGGCGCCGAGACCAGGGTGTAGATCTGCTGCGCGAAGGAAAACAGCCCGGCGAAGATCAGGAAGATGGCTGCGACGCAACGCAGCAGGCGAGTACGCAACTCGGTGAGGTGCGAAACCAGCGGCATTGGCTGGTCGTTTTCCGGAATTTCGCTCATGGGGCTCGCGGCGGCTGTGTCGGTTCTGGGGTGGTGTTGGCGGCCGGGGTAGCCTCGGCGCTGGTTGCTGGCGCTGGCACGCTGGCCTCGCTGTTGGCCACCGGGGGCGTCGGGGTCTCAGGCATCAGGCTTTGCGGATTGAGGATCTTGCGCGCCTCCTGCTCCATGGAAAGGATGTGCTCATTGTGCAACTGACGCCGGATGTCATCGGCGCCGATTTCGCGCTCCACTTCCTGCTTGATCGAATTGAAGCTGCGCTTGAGCCGACCGATCCATAACCCGGCAGTACGCGCGGCGCCTGGCAGTCGCTCAGGGCCGAGCACCAGGAGGGCTACCAGGCTGACGAGCAGCAGTTCGCTGAAGCTGATCCCGAACATTGATCAATCTTTCCTGATCGGCTCTTCGACCTTGTGTGCCTGGCCGTCGATGGTCTGCGGTTGGTTCAGTGGCGAAGTCGCCTGCGGCTGGGCAGGTTGCACCGCAGGTGGGACCTGCTCGTCGGGCTTGGACTCTTCTTCGTTCATGGCTTTCTTGAAGCCTTTGATCGATTCGCCCAGGTCGCTACCGAAATTCTTCAGTTTCTTGGTGCCGAACACCAGTACCACCACGACCAGCAGGACGATCCAGTGTTTCCAGTCAAAAATTCCCATGGTGCAATCCCTCGAAATAATTCAGTTAGGCCGACGGCTGACGCGCTGCTTTCTCGGCGTGCCCGGACAGGCCGAAACGGCGGTCCAGCTCATCCAGTACCGCCTGCGGGTGCTGGCCCAGTTGCGCGAGCATGACCAGGCTATGGAACCACAGATCAGCGGTCTCGTAGATGACATCGCTGTAATCTCCGCTGTGCGCGGCATCCTTGGCAGCAATGATGGTCTCGATCGACTCTTCGCCGAGTTTTTCCAGAATCTTGTTCAGGCCCTTATGGTACAGACTAGCCACGTAGGAGCTGTCAGGCTCGGCGCCTTTGCGCGCTTCCAGCACTTCGGCCAGGCGGGTCAGGGTGTCGCTCATGTCAGTGTCCTGCGTTGTAGATGGCGTTGGGGTCTTTGAGGACCGGGTCGACGGTCTGCCACTCAGCGTTCTGGTAAACACGGTAGAAGCAGCTTTCACGACCGGTATGGCAGGCAATATGCCCCAGTTGCTCGACCATCAGGATGATCACGTCGGCGTCGCAGTCCAGGCGCATTTCGTGCAGTTTTTGCACGTGCCCTGATTCTTCGCCCTTACGCCACAGTTTGCCACGCGAACGCGACCAGTAGATGGCTCGCTGCTCGGCGGCGGTCAGCGCCAGCGACTCGCGGTTCATCCAGGCCATCATCAGCACGCGCCCGGTCTTGTGGTCCTGGGCGATAGCCGGTACCAGGCCATCGCTGTTCCAGTTGATCTCGTCCAGCCAGTCTTTCATGTACGACTCCAAAACGAGAGGCTCGATCCTCTGCCGGCCCCTTGCGCTAGTGTGCCAGTCAGCGACGCGGCTGGCTATCGACGCACGATCAGGTAAAGGCCAGCAGCGAGCATCAACCAGGCGGGCCAGGCGGCAGGGGCGCTGAGGCTGACAGCGCCAGCCGCCAGGGTCGCACCAGCGCCGAGCAAGCCGGCGCCGAGCAGGCGCAAGGCCCAACCGTCACCCTTCTGTTGCCAGGGGCTGGGCGGGTCGGCCAGGTGCGGCTGTGACATGCGCTCGAGCAGGTCGCGGGTCATACCGGCCAGGTGCGGGATCTGTTCGACCTGGCCGTGCAGGTTCTGCAGCAGGGTCTTGGGGCTGACCCGCTCGCGCATCCAGCGTTCCAGGAACGGTTGGGCGGTGCTCCACAGGTCTAGCTCGGGATACAGCTGACGCCCCAGGCCTTCGATGTTGAGCAAGGTCTTTTGCAGCAGCACCAGCTGCGGCTGGACTTCCATGTTGAAGCGCCGTGCAGTCTGGAACAGGCGCATCAACACCTGACCGAAAGAAATATCTTTTAACGGTTTTTCGAAGATCGGCTCGCAAACGGTACGGATCGCCGCCTCGAACTCGTTGAGCTTGGTGTGCGCCGGGACCCAGCCCGAATCGATGTGCAACTGGGCTACACGGCGGTAATCGCGTTTGAAGAAGGCAAACAGGTTGCGCGCCAGGTAGTCCTGGTCCTCAGGCGTGAGACTGCCGACGATGCCGCAGTCGATCGCAATGTATTGCGGGCTCCACGGTTTGACGGTGCTGACGAAAATGTTGCCCGGGTGCATGTCGGCATGAAAGAAGCTGTCACGGAACACTTGGGTGAAGAAAATCTCTACACCACGCTCGGCGAGCATTTTCATGTCGGTACGCTGGTCGGCCAGGGTAACCAGGTCGGTAACCTGGATGCCGTAGATGCGCTCCATTACCAGCACCTTGGGGCGGCACCAGTCCCAGTACACCTGGGGCACGTACATCATCTCCGAGCCTTCGAAGTTTCGCTTGAGCTGGCTGGCGTTGGCCGCCTCACGCAACAGGTCGAGCTCGTCGTAGATGGTTTTTTCGTAGTCGTTGACCACTTCTACCGGGTGCAGCAAGCGGGCGTCGGCCGAGACGCGCTCGGCGCCACGGGCAATCAGGAACAACCAAGCCAGGTCTTGAGCGATGACCGGCTTGAGGCCAGGGCGCACGACCTTGACCACCACTTCTTCACCGCTTTTGAGCTTGGCGGCATGGACCTGAGCCACCGAAGCCGAGGCCAGTGGCTCGACGTCAAAGCGGCTGAAGACGTCGCTGATCTTCGCTCCGAGTTGCTCTTCGATCAGGGCGATGGCCTGCTGTGGATCGAAGGGTGGCACTCGGTCCTGGAGCCGCATCAGTTCGTCGGCGATATCTTCAGGCAGCAGGTCCCGACGGGTCGACAACAGCTGGCCGAACTTGATGAAGATCGGCCCCAGGTCCTGCAGGGCCATGCGCAGGCGGGCGCCGCGGCTGAGCTCCAGGGGCTTGCGTGGGAACCAGCGCCAAGGCATCAAATGTCGTAGGGCCATCAGCCACCAGGGCAGCGGCAGTTCGAACAGCAGGTCATCCAGGCGGTAGCGGATGACCACGCTCTGGATGCGCAACAGACGGCGGACGGCAAGCAGCTTCATGCGTTATCGCTGGTATCAAGGGATCGGGTAAGGCGCTCAATACGCGCCTCGAGGCGTTCGATGTCGACTTTGAGCGTGTCGAGTTCGCTGAAGCGGGCTTCGGCTTCGCGCTGGCCAACCAGGGTGCGGGCTTCTTCGGCCAGGTACTCGGAGAGGTTCTGGTTGAGATTGGCCAGGCCTTGGCGGGTCCAGTTGGCGCGGCTGCGCAGATGGCCGCTGAGCAGTTGCGTGGCTACCGGTCCGAGCCAGCGGGAGACTTCGTACTCCCAATCCAGCTCCAGGTCTTGAAGCACCGCGACCAGATCCAACAGCACCGCGCTGTCGCCTTCAAGCTCGACCTGGGGGCTGTGCAGTACCGCGCTCTTGTCCTGGCTCAGGGCCAGGCGTACCAGGCTACTGGCCGGGGCACGCAACGTACAGTCGGCCTCCACTGCCCAATGCGAGGCGAGCATCAGCCCTTCTTCACTGGGCAGAATGAACAGTTGCAGGGCTGGCTGGCGACAGTCGATGGCAATTACCTTGCCATCGAGCGGGCGCAAGCGCGGCAGTGCTGTGCTGTCCAGGCGCAGGACACGGTTCAGACCGTGCTCGACGCTGGCGAGGAGGCCGGCCAGGAGCATCAGGGCTTGATACCCCGGTGCAGGGCTACGATGCCGCTGGTCATGTTGTGGTAGGTGACGCGGTCGAAGCCGGCCTCGACCATCATCGCCTTGAGGGTTTCCTGGTCAGGGTGCATGCGGATCGATTCGGCCAGGTAGCGGTAGCTTTCCGAGTCGTTGGTGATCAGCTTGCCAGCCAGCGGCATGAAGGCGAACGAGTAAGCGTCGTAGACCTTGGACATGAACGTGTTGGTTGGCTTGGAGAACTCCAGTACCAGCAGCCGTCCACCAGGCTTGAGGACCCGCAGCATCGAGCGGATGGCGTCGTCCTTGTGGGTAACGTTACGCAGACCGAAGGCGATGGTCACGCAATCGAAATGGTTGTCCGGGAACGGCAGCTTTTCGGCGTCGGCCTGGACGAACTCGATATTGCCGGCCACGCCGCGGTCGAGCAGGCGGTCACGACCGACTTTGAGCATCGACTCATTGATGTCCGCCAGTACCACCTGGCCGGTTGGGCCGACCAGTTGCGAGAATTTGGCTGCCAGGTCACCGGTGCCGCCGGCGATATCCAGGACCCGGTTGCCACTGCGCACGCCGGACAGTTCGATGGTGAAGCGCTTCCACAGGCGGTGCATACCGCCGGAAAGCACGTCGTTCATCAAGTCGTATTTGGCCGCTACCGAATGGAAAACCTCAGCGACTTTCTCTGCTTTCTGGCTTTCCGGCACGTTCTGGTAGCCGAAATGGGTGGTGGGTTCGGCGTGGTCGCCTTTGCGCTGATCGTTCATATCGCTTCACCGGAAAAAATTACTGGCCATTCTAGGGTGTACGGTCGGATTTGTCTTGGCGGGGTGTGTCGCAGGTCGGGGCGAGGGCATAATAGGAGTATGCCTCTGAACCCAGGATTGAATGAATGACCCAGATCAGCGTTGAGCGCAAACACAACCTGGGCCGCGAAGCGGCTCGGGAAAAGGCCCAAGCCCTGGTCGACAAGCTGGCTCGCGAGTACGACCTTAGCGCCCGTTGGGTTGGCGACCGGGTCGAGGTCAAGCGCAGCGGTGCCAATGGCAGCGTGCAGATCGGCGAAGACACCATCAAGGTCGAGCTCAAGCTGGGCATGATGTTGTCGATGATGAGCACGACCATAAAGAGCGAGATCGAGCGGGCGTTGGACAAGGCGCTCGCCTAGCGGCTCAAGTGGGTAGCTGTAAGCTACAAGCTACAAGTGGTTGCGGTGATCTGGCATAAGGAAATAATTTTCAGGATCGCCACCGCTCTTCTTGCCGCTTGTAGCTACCGCCATTAGGGTGCCAATTCTAATTTTTCTCCCTACCTTGTGCTCAAGCCCAACTTCCATGGGCAGTTCCTCCATATCTTTTCGAGCGTGAGGTGCAGAGCATGGCCAAAGTGATTTTGAAGAAAAAAGACGACGCCCAGAACACAGTGGGTGAAGTGCGCGGCTACGCGCGCAAAATTTGGCTGGCAGGCCTGGGCGCTTATGCCCGGGTCGGTCAGGAAGGTGCCGACTACCTGAAAGAGCTGGTAAAAGCCGGCGAAACCGTGGAGAAGCGCGGCAAAAAGCGCATCGACCACGAGCTGGATGCCGCCAATAGCCAGATCGATTCGGTCAAGGGTGAGATCACCAGCGTCAAGGGCAAGGTCGAAGTTCAACTCGATAAAATCGAAAAGGCTTTCGACACGCGGGTCGCCAGCGCCTTGAATCGCATCGGCATTCCGTCTAAACATGACGTGGAGGCACTCTCTGCCAAGCTCGATGAGCTGACGGCATTGCTTGAACGTGTCGCACGTAAACAATAAGGAGAGCGGGATGGCTGGCAAGAAGAATAGCGATAAAGAAAGCAGCTCCTGGGTCGGGGGGATCGAGAAGTATTCCCGCAAGATCTGGCTGGCGGGGCTGGGTATCTACTCCAAGATCGATCAGGACGGCAACAAGCTGTTCGAGTCCCTGGTCAAGGACGGTGAGAAAGCTGAAAAGCAGGCCAAGGGTTCCGTTGACGCGGCCAAGGCTTCGGCCAAATCGGCCACCTCACGGGTGGGTGATGTGAAAGACCGTGCACTGGGCAAATGGAGCGAACTCGAAGAGGCTTTCGACAAGCGCCTGAACAGTGCCATCTCGCGTTTGGGCGTGCCGAGCCGCAATGAAGTCAAGGCACTGCATCAGCAGGTTGATACCTTGACCAAGCAGATCGAGAAACTGACCGGTGCATCGGTCAAGTCGGCTTCGAGCAAGCCGGCAGCGACCAAGGCTGCGGCCAAACCGCTGGCCAAGGCAGCGCCGAAAGCGGCAGCTAAACCTGCAGCCAAGCCAGCGGCGAAAACGGCGGCGGCTAAACCAGCAGCCAAACCAGCCGCTAAGCCTGCGACAGCGAAAGCTGCAGCGGCCAAGCCTGCTGCGGTGAAAAAGCCGGCAGTGAAAAAAGCCCCGGCCAAGCCTGCGGCCGCCAAACCGGCAGCGCCGGCAGCCAGCGCAGCACCGGCGTCAAGTGCAGCACCTGCTGTCACTTCGGCACCGACTGCAGCGGCTCCATCCGCGTCATCGGCATCGGTGAGCCCGCTGAATCCGTCCTGATTTCAGGCGGTTGTCAGCAAACGCCCGGCCTTAGTGCCGGGCGTTTTCATTCAAGAGCATCGCAGGTTTGGCCCGTGCTTTTCAGCCATCCAGGTAGCGCAGGGCCAACTGCTCGGCGGCATGGCGCGAGCCACTTTCCAAATGCGGCGCCACCAGCATCATTACCTGATACACCACCACGCCCACTTCTCCCTCTCGGGCCAGAACCCGCTGGTAGTCCAGCGAGAACAACAAGGTCAGAGTGATCTGCTCAACCAACTGCCCTAATGCCCGCGTATCACTGGTCACCTGACCTTGGGCCTTGAGGCTGGCGAGCAGGGCGGCCAGCGTGCGCTTGAGGGCATTGAGCAGGTTGCGCATGCCGCGTGCCAGTTTTGGCAGGCGCCCAGTCAGGTTCGACAGGTCCTGGAAGAGGAAGCGGTACTGGGCCATGCGCTCGACGATCAGGTGCAGGAACAGCCAGTAGTCTTCGGCCTCCAGGCGCACCTCCAGGGGTGGATCGAGCAGAGGGGTAAGCTCATCCTCGAAGCGCTCGAACAAACCCAGTACCAGCGGTTCCTTGCCGTGGAAGTGGTAGTACAGGTTGCCCGGGCTGATCCCCATCTCATTGGCGATCTCCAGGGTTGAGACATTCGGTTCGCCCTGCTGATTGAACAGTTGCAGGGCACACTCGAGAATACGGTCGCGGGTTTTCATCCGTTCTTCTTGTTCAGCGCGCCTGTACGTAAGTGCCGGGCGCGGGGTCCATGGGAGGGTAATGCTGGTTACCCAGAGTCATCAGGGTTTCACGCTGGGTACCTGAGCGCGCCTGAATCCATTCAAGCCACTGTGGCCACCAACTGCCGTCCACCTGTTTGGCATCGTAGAACCAGGCCCGTGGGTCGCTGCTCAGGCGTGGGTTGTCGACATAATGCGCTTTGGGATTGCCGGGTGGATTGAGGATGCTTTGCACATGGCCGCTATTGGCGAGGATGAAGCGTTTGTCGCCACCTAACAGCAGGGTCGAGCGATACACCGCATCCCAGGGCGTAATGTGATCGTTGCTGCCGGCCACGTTGAAGCTGTCGACGTTAACCTTCTGCAGGTCGATCGGGGTACCGCATACTTCAAGACCAGCGGCGTGGGTCAGCGGGTTGTGTTTGAAGAAATCCAGCAGGTCGCCGTGCAGAGCGGCCGGCAGGCGGGTGTTGTCGTTGTTCCAGTAGAGAATGTCGAAGGCCGGTGGCGCTTTGCCGAGCAAGTAATTGTTGACGAAGTAATTCCAGATCAGATCGTTGGGCCGCATCCAGGCGAAGACTTTGGCGATCTCTCGGCCGTCGAGCACGCCCTGCTGATAGGAACGGCGCTTGGCGGCCTCCAGGGTCTGCTCATCGGCGAACAGGCTAGCCGGGCTGTCGATCTGGCTGTCGAGCAGGCTGACCAGGTAAGTGGCGCTGCTGATGCGGCGCAATTGTCGTTTGGCCTGCAGGTGGCCTTGCAAGGCGGCCATGGTCAGGCCACCAGCGCAGGCCCCCATCAGGTTGACCTCGCGGCTGCCAGTGATTGCCCGGCAGACATTCATGGCTTCTTCCAGCGCCTCGACATAACTCGACAGGCCCCATTCACGATGGCGCGGGTCGGGGTTGCGCCAACTGATCATGAAGGTCTGCAGGCCATTTTTGAGCATGTACTGGACGAAGCTGTTGGCCGGGCTCAGGTCGAAGATGTAGAACTTGTTGATCTGTGGTGGCACCACCAGTACCGGCCGGGCGTATTGGGTTTCGCTCATCGGCTTGTACTGGATCAGCTCCAGCAATTCATTGCGAAAGACCACTGCACCTGGGGTGGTGGCCAGGTTGCGCCCCACCTCGAACGCCTCGGGATTGACCTGGCGCGGCAAGCCATCGTTGTGACGCAAATCATCGACCAGGTGATTCAAGCCGCGCGCCAGGCTCAGGCCGCCGGAGTTGAACAGCTCCTTGACGGCCGCCGGGTTGAGTAGCGAGTTGCTTGGCGACATGGCATCACTGAGCAGGGCGAAGACAAAGTGCGCACGGGCACGGTCATCGGCCTCCAGCTGGCTTTCATCGATCCATTGGCGGGTTTGCTTCTGCCAGGCCAGATAAGCCTGGAGCCCGCGGCTGTAGAACGGATTGAGGTTCCACGCCGGGTCCTTGAAGCGATTGTCGCGAGGGTTGGGCTGGTGCGGCGTGTCACCGAGCAGCACACGCCCCAACTGACTGCCCAGGGCGAGCATGTGCTTGGCGGTGTGCAGTGGGTGGCGCAGGCTGTGGCGGCTGACATTGCGCAAGGTCGAAAGCAGGTCGCGGCCGCGCAGGCCGGTGATCGCATTCTGCACATTCAAATGTGAGGCGGGGACCGGTACCGATCCCTTCGCGGGCTTGTCTTTCATCAGCAACACTCCGTCGTCAGGCCAACTACAAACAGTTCAATGCAAGAGCGACACCAACCTCATGCCGCACACGGCCTTGGGCGTTTGATCGCAGCGTTTTAGCTGGGGGCGGGCCGAGGGTGCATGACGGCGCGTTGGCGCTCTTGCTGGAGAAACTTCATGATGATCGGGGCGACGGCTTCAGCCCGGGTGATCAGGAACAAATGACCGTCGTCGATTATGTGTAGCTGGGCATTGGGAATCCGCCAGGCCAACAGGCGCATATTGATCAACGGAATCAACGGATCATCGTCGCCGGCCAGTACCAGGGTCGGCTGCTGGATCTTGTGCAGCCAGTGCACGCTGGTCCAGCCGAGGCCGGCGAACAGCTGCCAGTAGTAGCCAAGCTTGCCCGAAGAGCGCACTTTGGCGGCATGCGCGGTGGCCAGGTCCGGGTCGCGACGAAAGGCCCCGCCATAGATCTGCGGTGCGATGCGAATGACATGCGAAGGTTGTATGTAGCGTCTGGGGCTGGCCATCAACCACAACACTTTGGGCTTGCCCGGGACCATCACCGCGCCTGCGGCAGTGGCGGCCAGCACCAGCTTTTTGCAGCGCTCGGGGTAGTCGTGGGCAAACTGCTGGGCCAGTGCTCCCCCCCAGGACACTCCAATGGCATTGACCTGCCCGTAGTCGAGGTAGTCGAGCATGCGTGCGGTGAGTTTGGCCAGGCCAGGAAAACGATAGGGGTGCCTGGGCGTCGACGAGCCACCGACACCCGGCACATCGAAGGCGATGACTTCCAGGTCCGGGTCCAGGGCCTGGATAAAGGGAAACACCAGTTCCAGATTGGCACCGATGCCGTTGAAAATCAGCAAGGGCGTCAAGTGTGGCTTGCCGGGGCGAACCGCGGTGCGGATGGTTTGGCCATCCAGATCGACAGTTCTGAAAATGTACGGTTGCGGCATGCGCGAAGCCCTGTGGTGGGTGATTCGCCGCGACCAGCGACTGGCCGCGGCGGTTGCTGCAACTAGCGCTCGTGGACGTAGGTCCCCGGCGCGGCCTCGGCAGCGGCATAGGCTTTGTTGCCCATGCGCGTCGGTGCTTTTTTCAGTTCACCGGAGCGCTCGGTCAACCAGTTTTGCCAGTGCAACCACCAGGAGTCAGTGTGCTTATGGGCATTGTCCTGCCATTGCTTGTTACAGACAGGCATTTCACTGCTGGTCATATAGCGCGCCTTGGGATTGCCTGGCGGGTTGAGAATGCTCTGGATATGCCCGCTGTTGGACAGTACGAACTCGACATTGCCACCAAACAGCTGGGCCGAGCGGTAGCAAGCCTGCCAGGGCGTGATGTGATCGGTGGTGCCGGCGAGGCTGTAGATATCTGAGGTGACTTTCTTCAGGTCAATGGGCGTGCCGCACACTTCCAGTGCATCGGCACGGGTCAGTGGATTACTTTTGAACAATTCGATCAGGTCGCCATGGAAGGCAGCAGGCAGGCGGGTGGTGTCGTTGTTCCAGAACAGGATGTCGAACACCGGCGGCTCGTTGCCCAGCAGGTAGTTGTTGACCCAGTAGTTCCAGATCAAGTCGTTGGGGCGCATCCAGGCGAATACCTTGGCCATGTCACGGCCTTCAAGTACACCGGCCTGGTAGGACTGGCGCTTGGCGGACTCAAGCGTCTGCTCGTCAACGAACAGGGCAACCTGGTTATCGAGTGTGGTGTCGAGCACGCTGACCAGCAGGGTCAGGGCGTTGACCTTGGTTTCACCCAGCGCCGCATAGTGGCCCAGCAGCGCGGTGCAGGTGATGCCACCGGAGCAGGCACCGAGCATGTTCAGGTCATTGCTGCCAGTGATGGCCAGGATTACATCGACAGCCTCTTTGAGGGCATCGATGTAGGTCGACAGGCCCCATTCGCGTTGAGCCTTGGTTGGGTTGCGCCAGCTGACGATAAAGGTCTGTACGTTGGAGCGCAGGCAGAAACGCGCCAGACTTTTTTCCGGGCTGAGGTCGAAAACGTAGAACTTGTTGATTTGCGGCGGTACCACCAGCAGTGGGCGTTCGAGAACTTGCTCGGTGATCGGTTTGTACTGGATCAGTTCCAGCACGTCATTGCGAAACACCACCGCCCCTTCACTGGTGCCCAGGTTCTTGCCGACCTCGAAGGCCTCCATGTTGACCTGGCTGGGCATGCCACCGTTGTTGACCATGTCTTTGGCCAGGTTCGACAGGCCGTCGAGCAGGCTTTTGCCGCCGGTTTCAAAAAAGCGTTTGACCGCTGCCGGGTTGGCGGCGGTATTGGTCGGGGCCATGGCTTCGGTCATCAGGTTGATGACGAAGTGACCACGACTGACGTCCTGGGCCGACAGGTTGCTGGTGTCGATCCAGTCATGCAGTTCTTTACGCCAGGCCAGGTAAGTCTGCAGGTAGCGGCGATACAGGGGGTTCTGGCTCCAGGCCGGATCATTGAAGCGGCGGTCGTCGCTTTCCGGTGCCAGGACCGACTTGCCGAAGATCACATTCTTGAGTTCCACGCCGAAATGCGCGACGTGCTTGGCACTATGCAGCGGCTGACGAATGGCCTGGCCCAGCACCATTCGCGCAGAAGTCAGCAAATCCTTACGGCGCAAGCCGATCACAGGGTTCAGGCCCAGTGTATTTTCCGAGGCTTGGCGCTGCAGGTCATCGTTGTTCTTGTTACTCATCTACGACGCTCCGTTGTCCTGAGACGAGTACCGGCCTGCTGTGCGCGTTACACAGACGAGTGCCCGGTACTGCTGCTCGGGTGACCAGTGATAACGAACTGCGGTCCTGCGGCCGGATGCAAACGACGATGAGCCATGCGGGTTTTGTTCTGCTTGAGAAGACTGCCTGCTTTCGCTCGCGACCTCTGCATACCGGCTCGACCCTGCTGCAAATCAATGCAGGGAACTTGCCAGATCCATTGGTTACCCGACTTTCGAGTGTTGCGCAAGACGGCCAATCATTGGCCGTTGAGCAGGCATTCAAGCAAATAGAATTAGAAAATGCGCTCTAAACCCTGGAAGGCCTGAACTAGAGCATCAGCTTGACGATGGACTCGGACGGGTCGCGAGATTTTCCGGCTTTGGCAAGCTCGTTGAGGTAGTCATCCCAGAGTTCCTGCTGACGCAAGCACAGTTGCTCCAGGTACTCCCAGGTGAACAGGCCGCTGTCGTGGCCGTCATCGAAGGTCAGCTTCAGTGCGTATTGGCCGGCCGGTTCGATTTGGCTCAGACCGACACCCAGTTTGCCGAATTGCAAGATCGGGTTGCCGTGGCCTTGGACCTCGGCGGAGGGGGAGTGCACGCGCAGGAATTCAGCGGGCAGGTGGTACACCTCGTCTGGCCCGTAAGTCAGCGTCAGTGTTTTCGAAGCTTTATGCAGATTGATTGCGGTAGGGAGTCTGGACATGGATAAAGGCTCTTGGGCTATAAGCTGCAAGCTACAAGCTACAAGAGCAGGCGTCCAGCGCGCTCAACTTGCAGCTTGCGGCTTGAAGCTTGCCGCTGCGCTACAGGATGTAGCGGGAGAGGTCTTCGTTCTGCGCCAATTCGCCCAGGTGGCTGTTGACGTAGTCGGCGTCGATACGGATCGGTGCTTCGCTGTGGGCACTGGCCAAGTCACCGGCGCTGAACGAAACCTCTTCGAGCAGGCGCTCGAGCAGGGTGTGCAGGCGACGCGCACCGATGTTCTCGGTCTTCTCGTTGACCTGCCAGGCGATCTCGGCCAAGCGCTTGATACCTTCGGCGGCGAACTCGATGTTCAGGCCTTCGGTCTTGAGCAGCTCGCGGTATTGCTCGGTCAACGAGGCGTGCGGTTCGCTGAGAATACGCTCGAAGTCTTCCGGGCTCAGGGCCTTGAGCTCAACACGAATTGGCAGGCGACCTTGCAATTCAGGCACCAGGTCGCTCGGCTTGCTCAGGTGGAACGCACCGGAGGCGATGAACAGGATGTGGTCGGTTTTGACCATGCCCAGCTTGGTGTTCACCGTGCAACCTTCGATCAGCGGCAGCAGGTCGCGCTGTACGCCTTCACGGGATACATCGGCACCGCCGACGTTGCCACGCTTGGCTACTTTGTCGATTTCGTCGATGAACACGATACCGTGCTGCTCGACCGCTTCCAGGGCCTTGGCCTTGAGCTCGTCTTCGTTGACCAGACGCCCGGCTTCTTCGTCACGCACCAGTTTCAGTGCTTCTTTGACCTTGAGCTTGCGGCTCTTGCGCTTGCCCTTGCCCATGTTGGCAAACAGGTTCTGCAACTGGTTGGTCATCTCTTCCATGCCCGGTGGCGCAGAAATGTCGACACCCATGGCTTCGGCCACTTCGATCTCGATTTCCTTGTCATCCAGCTGGCCTTCGCGCAGGCGCTTGCGGAACAGCTGGCGGGTGTTGGAGTCGGTGCTGGTGGTCTGGTCTTCGTTGAAGCCGGTGCGTGCCGGTGGCAGCAGGGCGTCAAGGATGCGCTCTTCGGCAGCGTCTTCGGCACGGTGGCCGACACGGATGATTTCCTGTTCGCGGAGCATCTTGATGGCGGCGTCAGCCAGATCACGGATGATCGATTCGACGTCACGGCCGACATAGCCGACTTCAGTGAACTTGGTCGCTTCGACCTTGATGAACGGGGCATTGGCCAGTTTGGCCAGGCGCCGGGCGATTTCGGTCTTGCCGACGCCGGTCGGGCCGATCATCAGGATATTCTTTGGCGTCACTTCGACGCGCAGCTCAGCAGGGAGCTGCATGCGCCGCCAGCGGTTACGCAGGGCAATGGCGACGGCGCGCTTGGCATCATCTTGGCCGATGATGTGGCGGTTGAGTTCGTGGACGATCTCGCGGGGGGTCATGGACATGGTTGTGATGGTCCTTGGGCTCGATAAGTCAGCGTGGAAAAGCCCGGCCACCGGGGCCGGGCGCCAGAACAGCTGAGTTACTCGGCCAGGTCCTGCTCCTCGATAGTCAGGTTGTGGTTGGTGAACACACAGATGTCACCGGCGATATTCAGGGCAGTCTCGGTGATTTCACGCGCCGAGAGATCGGTTTTTTGCAGCAGGGCACGGGCGGCAGCCTGGGCATAGCCACCACCGGAGCCCATGGCGATCAGGCCGTCTTCCGGTTCGACGACGTCACCGTTGCCGGTAATGATCAGCGAAGCGTCCTTGTTAGCCACAGCCAGCATGGCTTCCAGGCGGCTCAGGGAGCGGTCGGTACGCCATTCTTTAGCAAGCTCGACGGCGGCACGGATCAGATGGCCCTGGTGTTTTTCCAGCTGGCCTTCAAAACGTTCGAACAGGGTGAATGCGTCGGCGGTGGCACCGGCGAAACCGGCGATAACCTGGCCGTGGTACAGGCGGCGGACTTTCTTGGCGTTGCCTTTCATCACGGTGTTGCCGAGCGAAACCTGGCCGTCGCCGCCCATGACGACTTTGCCGTGGCGGCGAACTGAAACGATGGTGGTCAAGGGAGAGTCTCCACGCAGCGGGGCGAAAATGCCTGATGCAGACTCATATGGGGGTGCAGGGAAGAATTTCAACTACACACATGCGTGTGAGCGATGAGCTGCTAGCGTCAAGCGGCAAGAAAAAGCGGACCGACACACGGTCTGGTCCGCTTGCAGCTCAAGGCTTGTAGCTTGTGGCTGGCCTTCAGGCCTCGTGACTGATATGCCCATCAACCAAGGTATAACGTACCGCGCCCGGCAGGCAGTGGCCGATAAACGGGCAGTTGTCGCCTTTGGATCGCCACTGTTCGCCCGCCACGGTAGAGGCCTTGGCATCGAACAGGACCAAATCGGCGGCGCTGCCAACCTTCAATTCCCCGGCCGGCAGGCGCAGGGCTTGAGCCGGGCCACTGGACAAACGTTGCAACAAAGTTGGCAGGTCGAGCAGGCCATCTTCCACCAGGGTCATTGCCAATGGCAGCAGCAATTCGACGCTGCTGATACCGGGCTCAGTCGCACCGAACGGTGCCAGCTTGGCGTCACGCTCGTGTGGCTGGTGATGGCTGGAGATTGCTTGGATCACCCCGGACTTCACGGCTTCGCGCAGGCCGTCGCGATCGGCGCGGGTACGCAGCGGCGGTTGTACATGGTAGAGACTGGAGAAGTCGCGCAGCGCTTCATCGGTGAGAATCAGCTGATACAGCGCCACGTCAGCGGTGACCGGCAAGCCGATTTCCTGGGCCTGAGCGATCAGGCGTGCACCACGGGCACTGGTCAGCTGACTGAAGTGCGCCCGCACGCCCGTCTGCTCGACCAGCAGCAGGTTGCGCGCCAGCGCCACGGTCTCAGCGGTTTCCGGAATGCCTGGAAGGCCGAGGAAGCTGGCCATCGCACCTTCGTGAGCCAGGCCGCCTTGAGCCAGGTCGCGGTCCTGCGAGTGGAAGATCACCGTCAGGTCAAAGGTTGCCGCGTACTCAAGGGCACGAGCCAGGGTGCGGTTGTTGCCAAAGGCGTTGAGGCCATTGCCGAATGCCACGCAACCGGCGTCGCGCAGGGCAATGAGCTCTGCAAGCTGTTCGCCTTCCAGGCCTTTGCTCAGGGCGCCGATCGGAAATACCTTGCTGTGCCCGGCCTCGCGAGCGCGGTCGAGGATCAGCTCAGCGACCGCCGAGGTGTCCAGCACCGGCTTGGTCTGCGGTGGGCAGCACAGGCTGGTAACGCCACCAGCTGCTGCCGCGCGGGTTTCACTGGCAATGCTGCCTTTGCGGCTGTAGCCCGGCTCGCGCAGGGCGACGTTGAGGTCGACCAGGCCGGGGGCAGCGATCAGGCCCTGGGCGTCGATGCTGCGTGCCGCGGTAAATCCGCTCGGTGCGGCGCCGATGGCAACGATCTTGCCGGCATCGATGTGCAGGTCGGTGGTCTGGTCCAGGCCGCTCAGGGGGTCGATGACCCGGGCGCCGAGAATACTGAGGGTCACTGGGCGTTCTCCTGCTCGAATTGACGTTGCGCGTTCTGCCCGCTCATGGCCATGGACAGCACCGCCATGCGCACGGCGATACCGTAGGTGACCTGATTGAGGATTACCGAATGGGCACCGTCGGCCACCGCCGATTCGATTTCCACACCGCGGTTGATCGGCCCTGGGTGCATGACAATGGCATCGGGCTTGGCCCCGGCCAGGCGCGCCGTGGTCAGGCCGAACAGGCGGTAGAACTCGCCTTCGCTCGGCAGCAGGCCACCGGCCATACGCTCACGCTGCAGGCGCAGCATGATCACCACGTCAACATCTTTCAGGCCTTGTTCGAGGTCGGTGTAGACCTTCACACCGTACTGCTCGATACCGATCGGCAACAGGGTTTTCGGGCCGATCACGCGGATGTCCGGGCAGCCCAGGGTCTTCAGTGCAAGCATGTTCGAGCGCGCGACCCGCGAGTGCAGGATGTCGCCGACGATGGCTACCGAAAGATTCTCGAAGCCGCCTTTGTGCCGACGAATGGTGAGCATGTCGAGCATGCCCTGGGTCGGGTGGGCATGGCGGCCGTCGCCACCGTTGATGATCGCTACGTCCGGGCACACGTGCTCGGCGATGAAGTGCGCAGCACCGGAGTCGGCGTGGCGCACGACGAACATGTCGGCGGCCATGGCCTCAAGATTACGCAGGGTGTCGAACAGGGTTTCGCCCTTGCTGGTCGAGGAGGTCGACACATTCAGGGTGATGACGTCGGCCGACAGCCGCTGGGCGGCCAATTCGAAGGTGGTACGGGTGCGGGTGGAGTTCTCGAAGAACACGTTGCAGACGGTCTTGCCGCGCAGCAACGGAACCTTTTTAACGGCACGGGCACCGACCTCAAGAAACGAGTCGGCAGTGTCGAGGATCTCGGTGAGCAGTTCGCGGGGCAAACCGTCGAGCGAGAGAAAATGGCGCAGCTGGCCCTGATCATTGAGCTGCAGCGGGCGCTTGGCGTCGATTGGCGTCATCGCGAGGGACTCTTAAAGTGCGGAAGCGGAGGCGAGGTCCTGGCGCTCGAGGGCGAGCGGTGCGGGTCCGGTCAATTTTACCCGTTCATGGGCGGCCAGCGACAGCGTCGCACCCACCACATTCGGGCGGATCGGCAGTTCGCCGGCATCCAGGTCGAGCAGGCAGACCAGGGTCACGCTGGCCGGACGGCCATAGTCGAACAGTTCGTTGAGGGCGGCACGGATGGTACGACCGCTCATCAGCACGTCATCGATCAGGACCAGGTGTTGGCCCTCAACCTCGAATGGCAGATTGGAAGGGCGCACTTGTGGGTGCAGGCCGTTCTGGCTGAAGTCATCGCGATAGAACGAAACGTCGAGGGTGCCGAGGGCGGTATCGCTGCCCAGCTCTTCGAGCAGGGCCTGGGCAACCCAGATACCCCCGGTGCGGATGCCGATGAAGCGTGGCTCGGTAATGTTGCGCCGGGCCAGATGGGCACGAAGGTCGACGGCCATCTGCCGGATCAGTTCGGCGGGATTGGGTAGGCTCATGCTTGCTCCTCAAGAGGCCGGGAGCATAGCGCTGTCCCGGCTTGAATCCGATGATCTGGGTCAGGATTGCCCGGTGTTGGCCTCCAGCCAGCCCTGCAGCAGCAAGGCTGCGGCAATGGCGTCCACCGGGTTGTCGCGGTAACTACCACGCTGGCCGCCGCGGGCCATGCGCTCGCCCTTGGCCTCGAAGGTGGTCAGGCGTTCGTCGTGGGTATGCACGGGCAGGTTGAAGCGGCCGTTCAGGCGCCGGGCAAACTTCTCGGCGCGGGCACTCATTTCGCTGGGCGTGCCGTCCATGTTCAGCGGCAGGCCTACGACAATGGCGTCGGGTTTCCACTCCTGGATCAGTTTTTCTACCTGAGTCCAGTCCGGGACCCCGTTCTGAGCCTTGAGGGTGCACAGCTCACGGGCCTGGCCGGTAATCACCTGGCCAACGGCGACGCCGATCTGTTTGGTGCCATAGTCAAAGCCCAGCAGCAGGCGCAATTCGGCCATCAGGCGTGCCCCGCCTGGCTGGTGAGCAGGCTGAGGTTGATCCCCAGGCTGGCAGCGGCAGCTTCAAGACGTTGCTCGCAGGCCATGCCGAAGATGATCTCGGGATCGAACGGGCAGTTCAGCCAGGCGTTGTCAGCCAGTTCTGCTTCCAGTTGGCCCGCTTCCCAGCCGGCATAGCCGAGGGTAATCAGGCTCTGTTTGGGGCCGACGCCGTCGGCAATGGCAAACAGCACATCCTGGGAGGTCGACAACGACAGCCCGTCCAGGCCAATGGTGGCTTGGTAAGACTGGTCACTGGAATGCAGGACAAAGCCGCGGTCGTTCTGTACCGGGCCGCCGATGTAGATCGGTATCTGCAGGCAGCTGGCTGGCGGCTCGACGCCCGGGCGCAGTTGCTCGAGGATATCGGCCAGGTTCAGTTCCTGGGGTCGATTGACCACCAGCCCCATCGCGCCATTGGCGTTGTGCTCGACGATGTAGGTCAAGGTATGCGCGAAGTTCGGGTCGGCCATGTGCGGCATGGCAATCAGGAACTGATGCTTGAGGTAACTCGGGCTGAGGTTTTTCATGGCTAGTAGTTTGGCGTTGGGGCGCCAGACTGACAAGCCCGCTTGTGTCTATGGCCGGAAGTAAACTCTAGGGTGAGAGAGATGGATGGCAAGCTGTGAGTCCGCGGTGCTTAAA